>CAYNDS010000137.1:0-11914 GCA_964395885.1 uncultured Solibacteraceae bacterium
CCGGATACCTGTTGCGGACCTATGAAGAACTTCCGCTTGCCGGTGCCGGTGCGATGCTGGCGTCGACGACAAAACAGGTGGCATTGGGGTCCGTGGGGATTGTCCTGGTCGAATACCTGGCACGTGCGGACCTGAGCCGCGCCTTCTTGGCTCTGTTTGTCGCCCTCACCTGGGTGACGCTGTGTGCCACGCGAACTGCGGCGCCGCAGATGGCACGTTGGGCTGGCCGTGAGTTCGGGCGTGGACATCACGTAGTGATTGTCGGGTCCGGCAGGCAGGCGGAAGCAGTGCGGGCAGCAATCGAAGAGGAACCCGACACCGAGGTAAGGCTCACCAAGGTGGACGAACTCCGGGCTGCCGACGAACTGCCGAGTCTGCTGAGGCGGCATGTCGTCGACGAGGTGATCTTTGCGGTGGATTCGGCAACCCTCGCCGCACTGGAGGATGTCTTTTTGTTGTGCGATGAGGAAGGCGTGCGGACACGCTTTGCGCTTGCCTTCTTTCCGCACGTACATAGCGACGTCTACCTGGACCGGCTGGGCTCAGCGCCGATGCTAACCTTTTCCGCGACGCCGCATGACGAGGTCCGTCTACTGACGAAGCGCCTGATCGATGTCGTCGCCTCCGCCGTGGGACTGGTTGTGCTGGCGCCCCTTCTGATCCTGGTGGCGCTCCTGATCCGGTTCACATCGCCCGGGCCTGCGATTTTTCGGCAACAGCGGTGCGGGCTGAACGGGCGGCGCTTTGTTGTTTACAAGTTCCGATCCATGGTGGCAAACGCGGAGGACCTGCGGCCGCAACTGGAAGCACGCAACGAGCGGCAAGTGGTCTTCAAGATGGCCGACGACCCGCGGCTTACTCCGGTGGGGCGGTGGCTTCGCAAGTTCTCGCTCGACGAGCTTCCGCAGTTGTGGAACGTTCTACGGGGTGACATGTCTTTGGTGGGGCCGCGTCCGGCACTGCCCTCCGAAGTGGAGCAATATCAGCGCTGGCAGCGGCGGCGGCTTCGAATGCGCCCCGGACTCACCTGTCTGTGGGCGATTCGCGGCCGGGACAAGGTCGAGTTCTCCCGGTGGATGGAGTTGGATATGGAGTACATCGACAACTGGTCACTCAGCCTCGACGCCCACATTCTGCTGCGAACGGTACCCGAGGTATTGTTGGGTAAAGGAGCAAGTTGACACATGGTTTCGGCGTCGTTGCCTGATCTCATTCCGTCCGAGGCAGAGGTACTGGACCTGCTGAAGAGCACGGGCGCCCTCCGTTATGGCCACTTCCGGTATCGGAACGGGCTTTACTCCGACCTCTACCTGCAAGTGGCTTTGGCGATGCGCGATTACCAGGTGGCGCGGCGGCTGAGCGTCGCGTTGAGCCGAAAGATCCGGCAGAACAAAGAACTGCGGGCCATGGTGCATCAGCTCTCGGTTGTGGCGCCCGCCACGGGAGGCCTCCCCGTTGCCTACGGCATCGTGGAAGCGCTGCGAGCGAGCAAGGTCTACTGGGCAGAGGAAGACATCGAAGGTCGTCCGCAACGGTTCCGGCAATTCATTGAGCCGCAGCCGGGAGAAAAGATCCTGATCGTCGACGACATTCTTCGCAGCGGGTCAAAGATTCAGGCAGTGAGGAAACTGATTGAGGGCTCCGGTGCGGAATTGGTCGGCATCGCGGTGATGGTGTATCAGCCCACGCCGCTGACGCCGACCTTTGAGGATGTGCCGTTCTTCTACCTGGCCAAGCTGGAAGCGATGTACTATCGCAGCGCGGACCAGGTCCACCTGGATGCAGGTGAACAGGTCGTCGACGTTTGGGTCTAGCCCTTTAGAACTTCCCGAACGCGCCGGGCGACGATCTTGTCCTCGCCCGGCTCCATCATCCAGACACCGATCACGAGGTTCTCCCGTGAGGAGGGGTTGACCTCGATCGAAGGCTCGCCCTCCTTGAGGCGCTTCACCACTTCACCGACGCTGATGTTGAGCTTGGACGGGTCCCACTTGATGCGCAAGTGAGGAACGGCGTTGGCGATCTCAAACTGGAACGTTTCGGTCGTGACGGTGGGGATGCTGCCAACTGCATCGGCGATGACCTTGCACCGCTTCTCCCATTCCTTCCAATCCGCCGCATGGTCGCGCTTGATGTAGGTCTCGATGGCGACCATCATCCCCAACAGCTCTTCCTTGTTGACCTTCATGCCGCGCCCGATGGTGTCGGAGTTCGGCCATCCGTTGGCGCGCGCAGCGGCGATCAGATCTGCCCGGCCCAGAAGAACGCCAGCCGACTGCGGGCCGCGAATTCCCTTTCCGCCCGAGTACGTCACCAGGTCAAAGCCCATTTTCGACCACTTCCAAAGGTTCTCTACCGGCGGAACATCGGCCGAGCAGTCATTGAACGTCGGCACACCGTGTTTCTTTCCGAGCGCCACGAACTCTGTGTCCTTGATCTTCCCAACATTGTTGTTGGCGTTAAAGAACAGCATCATCGCCGTATTCGGATTCACGGCACGCTCCAGATCCTCCGCCGTCTCGACCTCGATCATCTTCACGCCGCAGTTGCGGACAGCATGATCGTAGCCGTACCGGTGAGACTTCTGGACGATGACTTCGTTCTTCATGCCGGTCAGGTCCGGAATGCGGAGGATCTTCTTCGGATCCATGCCAGTAATGCAGGCAGCCGTGCCGACGGTGAGCGCGCTTGCGGCACCGGAGGTGATCATGCAGGCTTCGACGCCGATCATCTCGGCAATCTTCTTCGCGCATGCGTCGTGCAGTTCGTTCAAACGGACGAAGGTCCTCGACGCGTACTCGTACGCCGCGACGACCTCCGGCATCATCAACGAAGCCGTCAGCGTCGTATAGGTACCGGCCGCATTCACAAACGGCTTTACCCCGAGTTCCTTGAAGTAGTCACGAACGGGTGTGGCCGTTTTGGCGGCCTTGACAGTAGCGGGAGCGGCGACACCGACTGCGGCGGCGCCCTTCAGGAAACTACGGCGATTCGACATGCCGTCAGCATATCAGGCGCGGGAGAACAGTTGAACACTGCCCCACTTCCGCAGCACAAGCTCGGCGATATTCAAAAGCACTGCCGCCAGAATCAGCGCGGGCCAGAGTTCCACCAGTGAGGCAACAGACCGGCCGCCGCCATCGAACACGCGACGCGGATCCGGATTTAGCCGGCCGTTGGTGAAGGAGGCAACCTGCGCCAACAGGGCTTCGTCCGAGCCAAACTCCAACAGTTCCTGCTCTTCGCGATGGTAGCCGGTCTCCGGGAAGGCACGGCTGTCCGCCAGAGGCCGAATGCGGAACAGGCCACGGCGTTCACCGATGTGAACGCGAGCACGATAAGCTCCGGGGGCCAGCTTCTGCACCACCGCCGGCCGCTGGAACCCGTCCGGCCCAAAGGCGAAAAGTGCCGGGAGGGCAGAGGGCTCTTCCACGTTTCGTCCCAGGCGGTAGTCCACCACCACGTCCCCGGTAGCCGAATCGAACTCCGACACTGCCTCGCCGGAACTGGCATGCGGCAACAGGTCCCGCAGCACATTTTCCCAGAACCGGTTGAACCCCGGCCAGGATACCCAGGCTTCCGCCCAGCGGCTCTTGGCATCCGATGAGAAAACAGCCGCTCGGCCTAATCCATACTGCCAGCGGACAAACAGCGGATCGCGCTGGTCTGGTTGCTGGCCGGGAACGTTCAGAATCGTCTCAGCGGAGGATTTCGCGGTGAACTTCACATAGCCCTTCAGCGGAGGCGCGTTCTGGATGTCGACACCGTCCAGGATCTCCACTTGCTTGACCACAGTCGGTTGAATCGGCTTCTCGATGGCAGTGGACCCGGTGTGCTCCATCACGTCCCGAAGCAGAATCTGCTCCAGGCCAGAAGGATCATTCAGGAAGTAGGGTTTGCCCTTTGACAGCGTCGCGATCCGCTCCAGGTATGCGCGATTGACATCCTGGCCCAAGCCGACCGTGGAGATGGTCACCTTCTGCTGGAAGGCCTCGCGCGCGACTTGAATCGAGTCGCCCTCTTCCGAGATGCCATCGGTCAACAAGACGACGTGTTTGAAAGTCGCCTTGGCGGGGAGAATCTTGCGGAATGACTCTCCGAGAGCAGGTGCAATCTGAGTTCCGCCGTCGGGCGTGATTCCGGCGACCAAGCGCTTGATCAGCAGTTTATCCTCAGCCTTGCGAATCGGCACGGCCCACTGAAACGAGTTGTCGAAGATCAGGACGCCGACCATGTCCACCGGGCGGAGGTTCTCAATCACGCCGATCGCGGCAAGACGAGCCAACTCCATTTTGCGGCCTTCCATCGAAGAAGACTTGTCGATGATCAAAACTACGCAGGTGCCTTCCGGTGTCTTGGGCGGCGCCAGCTTCGCCGGCATCACTCGCTCCAGTGGATCCTCAGGGGTTCCGGGCTTCTTTTCGACGTAGAGGTTCCGCTCACCGCCCAGCACCACCAGTCCTCCACCGGCCTGTACATAGCTCTCAATGGCAGCCTTCGTAGGCGGCGGATAACCCTCCAAGTCCTGGTTGTTCAGTACGAGAAGATGCACGTCGCGCAGTAGCCGGTCATCGACGCCGTTCGCTTTCTGAATCTCGAACTGACCGGCTTCCAGAGTGCGAAGGAAATGCACATCCGTCCCTTCCGGGTCCTGCGAAACGAGCAGGACCTTCGGACGCCGCAGCGACAGGGCACGGGTGAACGTGACCTCGCCCAGGCCTGTTGCGCGAACCGTAGCGGTGATTGCCAAGGATCCCGTCACATTGACGGCGGCCTGCGCCAGGACGCGGTTTTCACCGGCATTCAGTTGTAGCGGCGACAATCCCAGGCGCTGGCCTTCCGCCCCAATCTCGATCTCACCCGAGGCTGCCTTGGGACTCGAAACCACGATCTCGACAGGGAACCGTTCTCCTGCGAAAGCAGTCCGCGGGATGGAAGCGGCTTCAATCCGAAGCGCAGGCTTGGCCCGGCCCGGAAGCGGATAAACGTCTACGGGGATACCCAGTTCCTTCGCCTGCCACGCCGCCCGTGTGATGCTGCCTTGATTCTCCCGGCCATCGGAGACCAGCACGATGCGCGGCACCATCTTCTCGGGAAGTGCGGAGGCAGCTTCGCGAACAGCGGCCTCCAGGTCCGTGGCCCGACCGGCCTCCCCCGCCGTCAACTGCAGCTTCCAGGACTTGGATCGCTCCGTCGCCTGCGCCGGCCGGGTTCCCCGAGCAAACGGGATGACGCGCATCCAATGCCGTCCACGCGCCGCCTCCAATTGATCCGCCAACCGGGACGCCCGCTCCAGTCCGGTCGCGCCGACGCTGGCCGACGTATCGACGAGGACGGCAACAGCTGTCTTGGTTTCCGACACAGTGAGCCGCGGCTCAGACAGCGCGGCGATGACGGCAATCGCAGCCACCGCCTTCAGCAGCAGACCGATGCGCTGTTTGCGATCGAGAAGGGGAGAGCGCCACATCCACCACGCCCATGCAACGGGAATGACACTGAGCAGAAGAAGAAGCGGACGCTCCCAAGTCATGACGCCCTCCGCAAGGGGACGGATTCAGGGCGGACGGGCCGTGCGGCGTACAGGCGCCGCGCCCTGCCGAACAACATCCATTCCGCGATGAGGCCCAAGGTCCCGGCGACGGCGAGCCACTGCCAGAGATCGCGGGGCACCGGACCAGACTCCAGAACCGCCGGCACACCTCGTCGAACCGTCGTGGGTGGCGACCAGACGTTGCGGCCGACGTCGGGAAGCGTGAGAGAGAAGACCATCTCACGGCGCCCGTCGTTGACGCGCACAACCCCGGGATTACCGGCAAAGAAACGAAGAGTGCCCTGGGAAACGGAGAACGGGACGCTGCCGGCACCGTCCGCAGTCGCGCGGACCGCGCCCGGCGAGACATCCGGCTCCACCGGAACTGCAATGCTGCCCGGGGCACCGGCATTCACTTCCCAGCGCAGGAAGACCTCAGGGGCCATCCAGCGCCACACGTTCGCAAAAAGTAAAGGTGTCGCCAGTTCGAAGCGCAACGGGGACAGCATTGGATGAAACCCCATCACCACGATCCGGCGCGAGGGTCGAGCCGCGATGATCACGCCCTTGGAACACTCCGCCACGGGGAGATCACCGGATTCCAGCCGCAGAGTGGAGACTCGATCCAGCCGGACATCCTTCGAATGCAGCCCAAGTCCGAGCGGGTTCTCGTTGTGCCAGCGCGTCAACTCCGCGCCGGAGACACTTCCGGCCAACGAGATGGGGGAGTCTTTGGGTGGGTCGATGTACAAGGCCGCACTTCTGGCCGGGGGCTGCGCCGTGAAGCGATCAATCACGACCGCGGCGGCCGGATCGTTGGGCGAGTACTCCGCGGGCTTGCGAAAGATCGGCTGCAAGCGAGGATGAGCGAACAGTGGGCGAAGAGCGTCCGGATCGTTCGAGTAGACGCTGACACGCAACGGCGCCTGGTTTGGTAACTCCAGGCTGGCCTGATCGTCGAGATCGAAGCCGTCCTGCACCTGAAGTCGGGTTTCGAGAAGACCGGCCGCATCCGTGCGTACCTCGATGGTGAAGTTCTGCTCTGCACGGGGCCCAATGGTCAGCTGACGCAAACCCATCGGAGCTCCTCCCAGAGTCAGCGCAACGGGTACTTGACGGACCGACAAGCCGTCGTTCCGCACGGCGCCATAAACCTCCCAGATCCGCTCGTCGGCGTGGGACCGGCGAAGCCCAAGCTTCGCGATTCCGATGTTTTCGAGCGTCCCCTTCAGGGGAAGCACGCGAAGATTCGGCAAACTGGCCGCGAAGCCAGAATCCTCGTCCGCAATCCAGCCCGCGCCTGCGTAGACGATTTCGCCGGTCAGCCGCCCTTGGTTGGTCAAGGACTGCTTGGCGTATCGCAGCGCGCTTTCCAGTTGCAGCGCCGACGAGGTGGGACGAGTCAACGAGATCGCTTCATCCACCACCTGGCGACGCGACTCAAAGGCGGTGGCCGCAGTGGCCAACCCGTCGGCGCGCACCAGCATGACGCGATCACCGGCCGGGACCGCCTTCAGCCATTGCTTGGCCGCGAGACGCGCCTGATCCATCCATACGCCCTGGGACGTTCGCGCCGCCATCACCGCGCTGTTGTCCAGGATCAGCACGTGATCGCGCGTCCTTTCGAGCGGCGAGCCCCAGCGCAACTGTGCCAGCGCCAGCAGTAAACAAAGCAGGCTGACGATTTGCAGTAGCAGTGACCACGGCTGCTGAATTCTGCGCCGGTGCTGCATTTCGGTGGGCGCATCGGAGTGGACCCAAAAGCGAAGCGTCGCAACGCGATGCTTCTGGCGGCTCCGGTCAAGAAGATAGAGCGCAGTGACCACCGCCGACAGTCCGGCAAACAGGCCTAGAAACTCGAGAGCAGTCAGGTTGAGGAAGTGCACTACGCGACCCCCCGGTTCCGGATCATTGGCCCGAAGATCGCCTCTTCCACCGGCATTGACGTGGGCAGTCCAACGTATCTGCCGCCGTTGCGCAGTGCGAGCTTTTCAATCGACGATGCAAAGGCATCGAAAGAACGCGTATAGCTTTCCCGCGCCGCCGCGTCCACGCTGATCCGGAGCGCTTCCTTTGTCTCTGCGTCCATCAGTTCCAGTTCCCCCTCCCACGGCGGTGTGCGATCCTCGTCGGCCCATACATGAACGAGGGAAAGCTCGTGACCGAAGTCGGCGAGAAACTGCAGCGGGCGCTCCACCTCGCCCGCATCGAGGAAGTCGGATACGACGATGACCAGTCCGCGTTGGGGATACTCGCTAATGAACTGCCGCGCGACGGCCATCAACTGTGTTGGACCCGCGGGCTTCAGATTGGTGAGGAAATCGACCACCGGGGAGAATCGATGGCGCCCGCCGGAAGAGTTGATTCCCTGCTCCAACTTGTTCGCAAAGGGTTGAATCAGGACAGTATCGTGGCGAACCTGGCCGACGTAACAGAGCGCCGCAGCCATGCGACGAACGTAGTCGAACTTCGCCCCGTCCTCACCCGTGGTCATCGAATCGGAGATGTCGAGCAATAGGCGGATGGGGACCCGCGGCTCGATCTGGAACATCTTCAGGAAGAGTTTCTCCAGCCGCATGTAGGCGCGCCAATTCACCGCACGCAGGTCATCGCCATGATGGAAGTGGCGATGGTCGAGAAACTCCTGACCAGGACCAGAGAAACGCGAAGGGTTGTGCCCGCCCACCAGGCCGGGGAAGGATTTTGACCAGTGAATGGTCAGCCGTTCGAGCTTTTCAAGGAAAGCCCGGTCGATCAGGGGCGCAACTGCCATGGGCGGACGATTAGGCGGCGGCCTTCGCCGCCACGCTCGAGATGATATCGCGCAACACGGTCTCCGGAGTTTGGCCGTCCGCGTGAGCGTCGAAGTTCAGGATCACGCGATGGCGCAACACACCGGGAGCGACGTGCTGAATGTCCGCCGTCGACAACTGAAAACGGCCGCGCATCAGCGCCAGGACGCGCCCACACTCGACCAAGGCCTGTGCCCCGCGCGGCGAACTGCCGTAGCGGATGTACTTTTCCGCTGACGGGTGGGCTTGCGCCGTTCCGGGCTGCGTTGACATGACGAGATCGACCGCAAAGTCACGCACGTGAGGCGCCACCAGAACGTCACGGCAGGTTTTGCGCAACTCCATGATGCCGGCGTGATCGAGCTGGGCATCCAGTTCCCGCTCATCGCGCTGAATCGTGTACTCGACGATGCGATTCAGATCTTCCCGGGTCGGATACTGCACCAGAATCTTCATCAGGAAGCGGTCTAACTGCGCTTCCGGAAGCGGGTAGGTGCCCTCCATCTCGATCGGATTCTGGGTGGCCATTACCAGGAACGGACTCTCCAGCTGATGAGTGGTGGTGCCGCTGGTGACCGTGCGCTCCTGCATCGCTTCCAGCAGCGCGGATTGCGTTTTCGGCGTCGCCCGATTGATCTCGTCGGCCAGAACGAGATTCGCGAAGATCGGACCCGGTTGGAATCGAAGACTCTTGCCGCCCCGGTCGTCGGTCTCCATCATCATGCTTCCGATGATGTCGGCGGGCATCAGGTCCGGTGTGAACTGGATGCGCGAATACTTCAGGTGCAGCACCCGGGACAAGGTGCGGAGGAGAGTCGTCTTGCCCAAACCGGGCACGCCCTCCAGCAGCACATGGCCCCCTGCCAGCAGACAAATCAACACGCCGTCGACGACATCCTGTTGGCCGACAATCACCTTGGCGATTTCCTTGCGAACCCGATCGAGCCGCGAGACAGCCCGATCCAGCACCTGTTGCGCTTCCACACCGAGATGATAGCAGCGGGGCTGCCAAACCAGCCTGATGCGCCCTAGCGCGGCGGGACAGGCGTATGGAAGGTCATGTTGGACGGCGCAACGCGATTGTGCTGGCACCAGTCGAGATACAGCCGCCCGTAGCTTTCGGTGATGTATTGCCCCTCTTCGAAACCGAGCTTGGCGGCAGTGGAGTCTATCCACGGCGCCGGCCCCTCCAGTTCAAAGAAGTCACCAATTGGCGTTTCATCCAGGGTGACAATGCCGGGATCGCCCAAGCGCGTGAACTCCGTACGGTACTTCTCGTATCGGAAGCGTTCGCGATACCCGAGCCGGGAGAACAGCATCACCGCCGCGGGCGCCGACGAGGCTTCGAACTCGATTTCCTCGCGGCTCTTGTGCGCCCCGGACGAGACCACCACGTCCTTGAACGTGAGCACGACCCTTCCATTGGCCTCGCGAATGCGCAACAGGCGCCCGGATCCGCGCAGTTGTCCATCATCGGTGTCCAGCACCGCGTTCACCTCCAGGTGGCGCGGCGTCTTCACCGCGAACCCCTTGGCGTGAAGTAGCGTCAACGCCCACTTCGGCGAATGGACGCGCAGTTTGATCTCAGTTTCGAATGGAGTACCGATATTCGAATGGTAGCGAAGCCGTCACACTGGAGAAGTGAACCACGATCAGTTGCGCCGGGACGCGTGGATTGGCGACGCCGTGCTCGCCTTGCACGCTCGGCTCTTCATTCTGACCACGCACGGGAGCATCGATGCGGCGCAAGCGAGCCGCATGACTTCCAACCAATTTCTTTCCACGTTCGGCGAGCCGACCGCGGTAGAGGCACGAATCGGGAGGATCTACACCGAGCAAGGCCTGGACGCCGCATTCTCCTGGATCGACGCTCAGTTGCTGCCCGCGCACCAGAGACGCGAGACGAAGATCTCGCGGCACGGGTGACAATCGAGTATGTCGAAAGACCGCGAAAGCGTTTGGGACTATCCGCGTCCGCCGCGAGTGGAGCCTTGCACGGAACGGTTGCGAGTCGTGCTGGGGGGCATCGTTATCGCGGATTCGCTTGCGGGATTTCGGGTGCTTGAAACCAGCCACCCGCCCACCTACTACCTTCCGAAAGCGGACTTCGTGCCGGGAACACTCCAACCGCACCCCCGGCGAACCGTCTGCGAGTGGAAGGGTGAGGCGTCTTACTGGACGCTGCAGGCAGGCGGCCAGAAAGCCGAAGCCGCGGCTTGGAGCTACGAGAATCCGACGCCCGGCTTCGCGGCAATTGGGGGATGTGTTGCTGTGTACGCGGACCGCGTGAATGCCTGTTTTGTCGGTGAGGAGCAGGTGACCCCACAAGGCGGCTTCTATGGTGGCTGGATCACCTCCCGCATCGACGGCCCGTTCAAGCAGGGCTGACCATCAGCCGTTCCTCATTCCGAAGAACGGCCGAAGCACCGCGCTTCGCCGCGCCACCTCAACGATCAGGAGCGACCCAAACAGCGTGGCGAGCATGGTCACGACCAGCTTGGGAAAAACGGACCAAGGCAACTGAATCACGTAGTATCCGGCTGCAATCGTCACCGTCTGATGAACGATGTAGAACGGGTACACCAGTTCCGTGGCTCGCTGGAGAACAGGCCCTCTCGACCGCACATGATGGCGGGCGTAGCCCACGAAAGTGACGATGGCGGCGAAGCCGAAGTACGCGGAGGCCAATTGGCGAACAAGGCCGCCGCGCTGCAGGAAAATCGTTCCGAAGAAGATTGCAACGGTGCAGATGAGAGCAGCCAGGAGTTCCCTTCGGCGACGGGTGATCTCATCCAGAAGCCGCGGACTCGACGCGATCACGAAGCCCCAGAGAAACGTGACGAACGACCCGGTCAGGTTAGCCCAGTCCGCAACGAGATTGTGGGTCGTTGGCCAGTGCGGACCGAGTGCGAGACCAACGGCGATGCTCGGAACGTTCAGCGCGTATAGGGCTGCAGGATATCGGGAAACGGCCGCCGCCAATCCCTCGACAAGACGACGACCGGCCCCGCTTCTCAGGAACGCAAAGACGGGAATTCCCAGCAGCGAGTAGACCAGGATGTAGACGACGAACCAGAGGTGATGCCAACTCAGGTTGCCTTCCGGATAGCCGCGAAGCGCGAACACGCTGGGGTACCAGTCCAGGTAGCTTCCCGAATACTGGCCGCGGAACAGTCGCTCATAGTAGATCTGCGGCGGGACAATGACCAGCATCCCGAATACGATTGGGATACCGAGCCGCTTGAGTCGCTCTCGCACAAACGGAAGCCATTCCCGCTTGCGCAGCGAGAACCACACACCCGCCCCGGAGATGAAAAACAGCAAAGGGAGGCGCCACCGGTTGCAGGCCAGCATCAGCAGTTCGAGCGCCCTGCTGGTTTCATTGTTTTTGATGTGGAAGTCCCAGGAGACATAAATCATCCCGGAGTGATAGAAGATCAGAACGGCGAAGGCAAACACCCGGAGCCAGTCGAGTCCATACTCTCGCTCCGTAACGGGAACAGGGTGCGGTGCAGCCACAGCAGGGCCTCCTGGTTGCCAGCCCTCAGGCTCCGCAGCGATACCGAACGCTGGCCTTACTTCTTGCGAACAC
>CAYNDS010000138.1:0-11894 GCA_964395885.1 uncultured Solibacteraceae bacterium
CCCCGGCGGTGTTCGCTTTCGGCCTGGTGGCATTCGGATTCCTGGGCATGGGCCCGGTGACGATCGCCGTCGACAGCTACGGACCGGTGACCGACAATGCGCAATCGGTTTACGAGCTTTCGGTGATCGAAACAATCCCGAACATCGACAAGGAGATTCAGCGGGACTTCGGTTTTGCGCCGCAGTTTGAGAAGGCGAAGGAGAATCTGGAGGAAAACGACGGCGCGGGCAACACGTTCAAGGCCACGGCAAAGCCGGTGCTGATCGGAACCGCCGTCGTGGGCGCCACCACCATGATCTTCTCGATCATCGTGGCGCTGACGCAGGGCCTGCGTCCGGAACTGCTGCAGTATCTCTCGATCCTGCATCCGCCCTTCCTGTTGGGCCTGATCACGGGCGGCGCGGTGATCTACTGGTTCACCGGCGCTTCCACGCAAGCCGTCACGACGGGTGCGTATCGCGCGGTGGAGTTCATCAAGGCGAACATCAAGCTGGAAGGCACGACGAAGGCCAGCGTCGCCGACTCGAAGAAGGTCGTCGAAATCTGCACGCAGTATGCGCAGAAGGGCATGTTCAACATCTTCCTGACCGTGTTCTTCGCGACGCTGGCGTTTGCCTTCATTGAGCCCTATTTCTTCATCGGCTACCTGGTCTCGATCGCGCTGTTCGGCTTGTATCAGGCCATTTTCATGGCCAATGCCGGCGGCGCCTGGGACAACGCCAAGAAGATTGTCGAGACGGAACTGAAGGCCAAGGGCACGGACCTGCACGCGGCAACCGTCGTCGGCGATACGGTGGGCGATCCCTTCAAGGACACCTCCAGCGTGGCGCTGAATCCGATCATCAAGTTCACGACGCTGTTCGGACTTCTGGCTGTGGAACTGGCCGTGTCCCTCTCGAATGAGCAGGGCACGACGCTTTCGGTGTCCCTGGCGGTCGCCTTCCTGTCTGCCGCCCTGTACTTTGTCTATCGCAGCTTCTACGGCATGCGGATTCAGAAGTAGAACGGCACTCTCGTCCACTGAAGAGCCCGGGCACCAGGAATGGCCGCCCGGGTTTTGTGCTTTTGCAAGAACCGCTATCCTAGAGTGCAGGGTCTTTCCCCCGCAGTCTTCCCCATGAAAATCATTGTTGCCATCAAGCAGGTGCCCGCGCGCGACTCCCAGTTGAAGGTCGATGCCGGCGGGCGGTGGATCGACGAGGGCGATCTCACCTTTGAAATCAATGAGCCGGATGCCTACGCGCTCGAAGAAGCCTTGCAGTTGAAAGAGAAACATGGCGGCGAGGTGGTGGCCATCTGCCTGGGCCCGGAACGTGCCGCGTCGACGATTCGCGAAGCGCTGGCCAAGGGCGCGGACCGGGCAATCCACATCGAAGAGCCGGGCGCCGCGACGCTGGACACGCTGGGGCTGGCAAAGCTGTTGGCGGCCGCCATTCGCGCGGAGGCGCCGGACCTGGTACTGACCGGGCTGCAATCCGATGATCTCGGCTATGGGCAAGCCGGCGTGGTACTGGCCGAACTGCTGGGCCTGCCGCACGCGACGATCATCATGCAGGTGGAGATCAACGGTTCTTCCATGCGTGTGAAGCGCGAACTGGAAGACGGCTGGTTCCAATACGTCACGATGCCGCTGCCGGCGGTGCTGACGATCCAAAGCGGCATCAACAAGCTGCGCTACGCGACGCTGATGGGGATCAAGAAGGCGAAATCGAAAGAGATCAAGCGACTGGAGCCGTCGGCGCTGGGTGGCACGCCTGCCTCCGCCGCATCGCTCGATCGCGTCTACCTGCCCCAGAAGTCCAAGCAGACGCAGATGCTGGCCGGCGATGCCCGTCAGGCCGCGCAGCAGCTGGCCGAGAAACTGAAGTTTGAAGTGAGGGTCCTGTAGTGAGCATTCTCGTCGTTACCGAACAACAGGGAACCAAGTTCCACAAGATGTCGCTGGAGACGCTGGCTGCCGGACAAACCATCGGCGCGGCGCTGGGCGTGCCCGTCGCCTCTCTGGTGCTGGGCAACGGAGTGGCCGGGCTTGCGGCGGAACTTCCGGGCGAAGTGCACGTGGTGGATCAGCCGGCCCTGTCCGACTATACGGCGGACGGCTACACGCTGGCTGTCGAGCAGGCGGTTCGCGCGCTGAACCCCACGCTGGTGCTGTTTCCGCACACGTATCAATCGCGCGACTTTGCGCCGAAGGTCGCTACGCGATTCGGACAGGTTCTGGTATCGGACGTGGTGAAGGTGGACGTCGCGTCGGGCGCGCCGCGCTTCGTGCGTCAATTGTTCCAGGGCAAGCTGAACACGGACGTGGCGGTAAGCGGTTCTCCGTCGTTTGCCTCCGTTCAGGCGGGCGCCTATCGGGCGGACGACCTGCAGCGGCCTGCGACGGAAGTGAAGCCGCTGGCGGTGACGCTGGATGCGGGGCAGATTCGGCAGAAGCCGGAAGCGCCCTTCCGTGAAGCGGCGCGCGCGGTGGACCTGACGGCCGCCGACATCATCGTGAGCGTGGGCCGCGGCATCAAGGAAAAGGAAAACATCGCGCTGATCGAGAACCTGGCGCAGGCCATGGGTGCGGAACTGGCCGCCTCCCGCCCGATTTGCGATTCCGGCTGGCTGCCGATGGAGCGGCAGGTGGGCAGTTCCGGGCAGACGGTCTCGCCGAAGGTGTATCTGGCTGTGGGTATCTCGGGCGCTATCCAGCACCTGGTGGGCATGAAGGGCGCCAAGACGATCGTGGCCATCAATAAAGACCCGAACGCTCCGATCTTTGAAGTGGCGGACTACGGCATCTGCGGAGACCTGTTCGAGGTGGTGCCGGCGCTGATCGAGGAAGTCAAAAAAGTACGTTAAGCGGTTGAACGCAAAGCAGGATCCGCGATAGCCTATGTCGCATGGCACGTCGGATTCTTGCCTTAGCGGCGTGGTGTGTCTCCACGCTGACTGCGGCGCCTTTCTCCAAGCTCGTCTTTGTCGGCGACAGCTTAACAGACACAGGAAACATCTTCACGTTGACCTCCGTGGTCAGCCCCCTCACCTTCGGCATCGTCCCCGTACAACCGGCGACGCCGCCGTACTTCTCGGGACGGTTTTCGAATGGACTGAACTGGGCCGACACCGTGGCCGGGCGCCTGGGACAACCGGGTGCTTCCGCAGCCGCCGGCATCTACACGCCGTTCGGTCCGCTGCCCGGGCAGGGTGGGAACAACTACGCCATCGGTGGTGCGCGCGCCGGCGTCGGCGGAGCGCTGGGGGCGTTTGATTCCCTGCTTCCCACCGGCGTTCTGCTCCAGACGTACTTCTACCTCAGCCAGAATGGCGGCATCGCGGACCCGAACGCACTCTACTTCGTCAATGGAGGTGCCAACGATATTCGCGACATTGCGAAGCTGGCGACCGCGGCGGAACGGCAGGCGGCAGCTGCGAACGCGGCGGACCTGCTGGCCTTGAGCGTGATCACGCTCTATCAGTCCGGCGCGCGCAACTTCGTCTTCACCAACGCGCCCGATGTCGGCGTCACACCCGAGGCGCGCATCGAGTTGAAGAATTCGGCCCAGGCCACCGAGTCGTCGAACTTCTTCAACCAGCGCATTGGACTCTACAACGCCTTCTTTGCGACGGTGCCGATGAGTTCCTACTTCTTCTTCGACCTGAACAGCTTCTTCACGGATGTGGTGAACGATGCGTCGTCGGGCGGCAAGAAGTACGGGCTGACCAACGCGACCACGCCGTGTCTGCCCGGCTTCTCCGGCTCAACGGGCACCAACTGTTCGGTGAGCGTGTTTGCCGATAATCTGCACCCCACGACTCGGGTCCACGGGTTGTTCGGAAATCGGCTGGCAGACCAGATTCTCGGGGTGAGCAGCATCTCGACGAATGCCTTTGCGGCGTCCTTCGCGGTCGCCACGCCGGAGCCGGGCACCTTCGTGATGGCGGGCGTCATGCTGGCTGCGATCGGCTATCTGCGCCGCCGCTAGGCGAGCTGGATCCGGGCGCGGCGGCAGGCAAAGCCGCGCCCGTTTCCGCATCCTGCAATCACCCCAGCTTCATGGTTTGCGGGTTCCAGCGCAGCGCCTTCTGTTCGAAGTAACTGACGTTGGACAGCAACGCTGGACCCGCGGCGCGCAATCCGAACGTCGCATCCTCGACGACCGGCTTGCGGGAACGCACGGCGGCGAAGAAGTTCCGGTGATGATCTTCGTGATCGTTGTAGCCGCGAGGCGCAAGGAAGCGCTCTTCCACCTGCGGACGCAGCGCATCGGCATTCGGCGTCTGCGGCGGGTACTTGTCGCGATAGGCCTTGCGGGAACGCTCCTGCTCCGCCTTGGTAAAGGTCTCGATTGTGTAGCCGGGCTCCGCCTCGCGGGGCGCCTTCGACAATCCGACGCCGCGGCCGATCGTCATGATCCCTTCGGAACCGACGAAGCGGAATCCGGAGGACTCCCCCGCCCCGCTCACGAAGTTCACCCGCAGCGCCAGCGTGAACGCCGGGTGCTTGTCGGTCTTCGGATAGTCGTACAGACCGAGCATCACGTCCGGAACGTCGCGCCCGTCCTTCCAGAAGCGCAACCCGCCGGAGGCGAACACGCGCTCCGGCCCCAGCGCTCCCGTGACGAAGTGCATGCCGCTGAACAGGTGGACGAACAGGTCTCCCGCCACGCCCGTTCCATAGTCGCGATAATTGCGCCAGCGGAACATCCGCACGGGCTCAAACGGGCGCTTGGGAGCCTTGCCGAGGAACGTATCCCAACTGATGTTTTCCGGCGTCGCGTCGGTGGGGATGGAGTACTGCCAGGCGCCGATGGCACTGTTGCGGTCCCACCATGCTTCCACCATGTTCAGTTCGCCGATGGCGCCGGCGGCAAACAGGTCTTTCGCCTTGATGTATTCGATGGAGCTGACGCGCTGGCTACCCACCTGAAGGATGCGGCCCGTCTTCTTCTCCGCCTCGATGACGGCGGCGCCTTCCTCGACACGCTGCACCATGGGCTTCTCGCAGTAGACATCCTTGCCCTGATTCATCGCCTCGATGGCGATGGTGGCGTGCCAGTGGTCCGGCGTGCCGATGATGACCGCGTCAATGTCCTTGCGGCTGAGCAGTTCGCGGTAATCGCGGGTGACGGCAACTTGCGAACCCCAGACCTCGCGCGCGCGGTCCAGCCGGCCCTGGTACACATCCGCCACCGCCACCAGTTCCGTGCCGGGCGCCTTCAGCGCCGACATCGTGTCGCCGGAACCCATGCCGCCGACCCCAATGGTCGCGAACCGGATCTTGTCATTGGCGGAGACCCGCTGGGCGCTGGCGGCCTGGGCAGCCAGACCGGCCGCGGACGTGGTTTGCAAAAAGTGACGGCGCGTCGTCATGAACCAATTGTATGCCCGTTATTCGACCCGAAACGTGTGAACCGACGAGGCAGACTTGCCCGAGACGCGATCCTCCAGCAGTAGCTCCAACTGGTAGGTACCTGCAGCGGTTCCGGGTTGCACCTCCAGGCTGAGTGTCCCCGGATAGTAGGCGGGCGGGTAGGCGAACTTCTTACGCTCCTCGCTGGCGCCGGGCTGCTCCAGCAAAACACGACCGGCGGCGTTCCGGATCCTCAGCCCATAGGCCAGTTGCATCTCGCGGTCCGGCGTCAGCGCGAAGCCGCTCATGTCAAAGCGCGCCCACAGCGTATCGCCCGGGCGATAGGCGGCTACCTGTAGCGGCTCGCCTTCGGCCGAACGCAAAAATCGCACATTGTCGACCCCCAGGCCTTCGCTTGCGGGACGAAGCGAAGGTCCCGTGACGGGCAGAGGAAAGACCGCCGAGGCTTCTGTCTTCGCCAACTCATCGCGGGCGGTCACGCGAAGCCGATAGTCGCCGGGGCGAAGATACAGGGGCACGACGAAGCTGCCGCGCGCCTGCGGCGTCCACTTCTTGTCCTTTTCCGTGATTTCGACGGCAATCGTGCCGCGTTGCACCTCGCCCAGAGCGGCGCCCTGCGCGTCCTGAGGCTGAAGCGTCCAGACCAGTTGCGCCCGGTCCTCGTTGTCCTTCTCGACCTTGGTGAATCCCGCAAGACGGAAGGTAAAGTGGACGACGTCGCCGCTATGGGCACGGTCGGCGGAGGTCCAAGCCGGGCCGCCGTCAAAGGAGTGCAGCTGAAAACTGACGATCTCGAGTTTCGGCGCCGTCTGCGCACACACTGCCCCGCAAGCCGCCAGAGAGGCCCACAGCGTCGCGCTACTTGTCCATCTTCGGCAGGCCATCGCTCATCGCGTCGATCGAAAACGGGATTCGAATCAACAGGGACTGCTCCTCATCGCCGCCACCGGTGCCGGTCACCCGCAAGTTGTAGGTGTTCGGCGCCACATCGAAGGCAATCCAACCTTCCTCGGTCTGCGCCGGCTGAATGGTGCGGATCAGCCCCAGCCACCCGTTCACGCCCGTCCCGTCCTGCAGTTCCTGAAAGCTCTGCCCGGCCGAGTTTTCCACCGACAGCAGCGGAATATGCTCTTCTTTGCCGCCGGAGTTGGTCACCGATAATCGAATCAGCAGGAAGCGCTGCTCCGGAACGCGCTGCGAGAGTAGCTCGCCGAGCTGCGCCTTCCACTGCGATTCGAGAACGTTGTAGGTAAAGGGCCCCACCCGCATCCTCTCGCCCATGCGGAAGGTCACTTTGCTTTGCTGGCTGGAACCACAGCCGCTGAGCAACGTCAGCGAAACTAGTCCGATGGTGAGCCGGGCGAAGTGGGTTCGGCGAATCATGGAGAATTCGAGGGTATCGAAAATGCGTGTTGTCCTGCAATTGCTGCTGGCGACGGCCCTGGCCGGCGGTCTGTTCGCCCAGGCGGAGCATCCGAAAAGCGGCCGGCGCATCGCCCAGGTGATGGGATGGGGCGGCGCGGACTGGCTGGAGCGGTCCGAACGCGAGATGGAGGAGATGCCCGAGAAGGCCCTGGATTCCATGGGGCTGAAGCCCGGGATGACCGTCGCCGACGTCGGTGCCGGGTCCGGCTACTTCACCGTCCGGCTGTCGCGCCGCGTCGGACCGTCCGGAAAGGTCTACGCCCAGGACATCCAGCCGGAGATGCTGCGGCTGCTGCGACGGCGCCTCGATGCGAATGAATTCAAGAACATCGAAACCGTGCTGGGTACGGAAGCCGATCCGAAGCTGCCGGCCGGCGCCCTGGACCTGATCCTGCTGGTGGACGTCTACCACGAGTTCTCGCAGCCGCAATTGATGCTCCGAAAGCTGCGGGACGCACTGAAGCCGGAAGGCCGCCTGGTGCTGCTGGAGTACCGCAAGGAGGATCCCTGGGTGCCGATTCGCCCGGAGCACAAAATGACCGTTGCCGAAGCCAAGCTGGAGGTGGAGGACGAGGGCTTCCGTCTGGAGCGCGTCGGGCGGGAGCTGCCGCGGCAGCACATCCTCGTCTTCCGCCGCGCCGACAAATCCGCCGCGCTGCGCTAGATTAGCTAATAGGAGAACAGCACCATGGGTTGCGGCAGTGGGATGTTGGGAGTGCAGGCTCGCCCGCAGGAGGGCGACCCGAACCGGACTGGCCGGAAGGTATTCTGCGTGAAGTTCCAGCGCGAAATGTACGGCCTGGACGAGATCCCGTTTGACAATCACCCGCTGGGCCAGAAGATCTTCGAAAGCGTTTCTGCTGAAGCCTGGAAGCTGTGGCTGGAACAGATGAAGATGATCATGAACGAGTACCGTCTCAACCTGGGCACCAAGGAAGCACAGGAATTTCTCCTCGACCAGATGGACAAGTACTTCTTCGGCGAGGGCTCCGCGTTCCCTCCCGGCTACGTGGCCCCCAAGGCCAAGGGCTGAGGCATCGCCAGGCGAGGGCGGACCGGCCCACCCTGGAATCGAAAGTCCTGAGCCGGGCGACCCCGCGGGACGAAATACACACGGACTGCCGGCCCGTCGAACACCGGCACGACTCCACGCGCAGCCGCAATCCCCTTACGGCGCCACTGGCAGGACCGTTCCCCAATCGAAGCGAAGACGGGCGTGGGCTTCGCGGAGCGCCGCTTCACAGCCGGAGCCCTCTGCGAAGATGAATCCAAGGTAGCTGGCCCCTTCCGGCAGCGGCCGCAGATGTTGGCCCAGTTTGGCGGTAATCTCCACACTCTCGACCCCGGGAACGCGGCGCGCCTCCTCAACTCCGCCGAAGCCCAGCAGAATTCCCTCTCGTGGAATCGGAATCATCAGCACCCCGCGCGGTTCTGCCAGACGGAGTTCGACCGGCTCGCCCAGCGCGTGGCGAATGATCGCCTCTTCCAAGCCCGGCAAGACTCTCGCGCACAGCCCGCCGATGGGCCGTGGGGCCACTTCCAGCATCCACACGCCGCTCTGGTTGACTCGCATCTCGGCATGGATGGGACCGTCCGTCAGCCCCAGGGCGCGGATGGCTTGCTCCGTGGCGGAGACCATGCTTGGTTCCGCCGGCTGCGTCAGGTAGATTGTCTCTTCGAAGAAGGGGCCGTCCAGCGGGTCGGGCTTTGCGAACGCCACCAACGGGTGCAGGATGCCGTCGCGGACCAGCCCTTCCAGCGCAAACTCCCGCCCCGGAATGAAGGACTCGGCCAGAACGGGCTCGTCGCCCACCAGGCGCCGGATTCGCTGGAGCGCAGCCGCAAACTCCGGCAGGGTGTCCGCCCGGATCACCCCCTGGCTTCCCGAGCGATGAAGCGGCTTCAGAACGCAGGGTAGCGAGGGAGGGCCGAGTTCCGCCGCCTGAAACTTCGGTACGGGCAACCCCGCCGCGCGAAACCGCTCACGCGTCAGCCGCTTATCGGCTGCCGCGCGTACCGCATCAGGCAAGTGAAAGCGAAGTCCGAGCGCGGACGCAAACAGGGCGGCCTTCTCGCCCAGCGCAACAACGCCATCCACCGCCGGAACTTCCCCGTCTCGCCAGGCAATCGCCTGATCTCCCCACGGGTTGTCCATGACATGACAGCGGTCCGTCGCGAGCACCACGGTGTGACCCAGACGGGCGGCGGCTTGGCGGAACGAATCGAGTTGGTAGCCGGTCGTGGTGGCACAGATCAGGACGGTCGCCATGCTTGGCCCCTACCGCGCCGCTACATCCAGTACTGCCACTGCTTGAAGACGATCACGTACAGGCTGAGCAGAAGGTTGGTCAGCCCGTGCGCGAAGATCAGGTCGCCCAGGCTCTTGGTGCGGATCATCCACCAGTTGTACAGCACCCCGGCGATCAGGCCGACCTCCCAGTACACGCCATGCTCGACGGCAAACAGGGCCGCGACCATCCAGAAGGACTGTCGCTCGTAGGTGCCGAGGGGCACGGACTCGAAGTCGTTCTTGATCAGCCAGCGCATCAGCCAGCCGCGCCAGAACAGCTCTTCGACAATCGGCACGATCAGCGCCGCCCGGGCAGTGCGAAAGAAGAGAACCAGCGGAGAGGCTTCCAGCCCCGCCGGAATGGAAAACTCCACTGTTCCCGTGATCGCGTTGGAAAACAGCCAGTGCTGTCGCCAACCGGGAAACAGGGCGTCCGGCGCAATCCAGATCACGAAAACAGCGACGCCCATTGCGATCGTCCCTAGCCAGTTGCGAACCTTGAAGTCCACCACGCGGCGGGAGAAATACCAGATCACTGCGGCCATCACCGCGACGCGCAGCGGGAACTCCCACACGCCCAGCCAGCCGAGATACTTCTGCCCGGCAAGGATCGCCAGGAAGATCACCATCGGTGCGACGTAGGCCACCGACGGCGAACGCAACGCCGAGGTCAGGAAAGCCCCCCGGTGGAGGGAACGGCGATCAACCGCACTTGGCTATCAACTCCTTGATCTTCGTCTCCTCCGGCTTGCTCGGCTTCTTGGTGAGCGCCGTCTGCAGCAGCTTCTTGGCTTGCGGACGGTCGCCCTTCTGGAAGTGAGCCATCGCGAGGTGGTAGTAGAACGTCGAACGCTCCGGGTACTTCTTCACCAGGTCCTGGAAGATCCCCACCGCGCTGTCGGAAAGGTTCTTCTTGATGTAGATCCAACCGAGCGTGTCGGAAACTTCCGGATTATTCGGCAGCCGCTGCTTGGCCTTTTGCACCATGGTGAGCGCCTGATCCAGATCCTTGCCCTCTTCGGCGAGGATGTAGGCGAGGTTGTTCAGCGCCATGGGGTTGTCCGGCTCAGCCGCCAATACCTTCTCGTAGTAGCCGCGAGACCGTCCCGCCTCGCCCCGTGCGTCATAGAGCATGGCCAGCGTCAGCGACGGAACAGGATTGTTCGGCTCAACGGTCGACGCCTGCGAAGTCACCTTAATGGCGGACTCCATATCGCCCTTCACCCGATGAACCTCTGCCAGACGGAGCATGATCGCCACGTCCTTGGGAGACTTCTCCAGGATCTTCTGATACTCCGTGATCGCCACATCAAACTGGCCCGCCTGATACGCCGTGTTGGCGAGCGCGGCGCGAAGATCGGCCCGGTCCGGGCTCTTCTGCAGCTCTGCCGTCAGCAAGGCATTGGCCTCCGCGAAGCTTTTCTGCCGGACCAGCGTCTCCACCATGCCGCGCAAACCGCGCGGATCCTGCGGAGCCACCTGGTACAGCTTGCGGAACACCGCCTCGGCGTCCTTCACCTTGCCTTCGTTGAAGTTGATCATGCCGAGCTGGAACTGCGCGTCGGTCAGCGTCGGATTCTTATCCAGGATGGCGTTCAACTCCTGGCGCGCCTGCACGTACTGCTGCATGCCGATCATCGCGCTCGAACGCATCAGCTTCGCGGGAACGTTCTCCGGGTCGTACTGCAGAATGTCGTTTGCGGTCTCCGACGCCTTCGAGAAATCCCCCTTCTGAATGTAGACCTGCGCCAGCGCGAGTTTGGGCAGCAGGAAGTCCGGCCGGACTTTGATGGCCTCCAGCAACTGCACCCGCGCCTGATCGATGTCGCCCTTGATCAGCAGCGCCCGCGCATACTCAAAGCGCAGCACCGCATTCTCCGGACTCTTGCTCACCAGCGACTGCAAGTCGTTAATCGCCGCCTGCGTCTGCTGCGGAGAACCGGCGCGCAACGCCAGCGAGGCACGAATCGCAATCGCAGCGTCGTCCTTCGGATTGTCCTTCAGGATCTCCGCAACGAGATTGTTCGCCTCCGTCGCCTTACCCTGCGCCAGAAGCACCTGCACCACGCGCTTCTGATAATCCGCCTTGTCTTTCGGGCTCTGCTCAATGCCCTTGTTGAACTCCGCTGTGGCCTTGTCAAACTCCCGAATCCGGTAGTAGAAGTCGCCGACCAACATATGCGCGTTCGGGAATTGCTTCGTGTTACCCAGAATGCGCTGCAGTTGCTTTTCCGATTCCGGCCGCTTGTTCTGAACGAAATAGTGACCGGCCATCTGGAGAATAAACCCGGCGTTGTTTGGATTCGCCGTCGTCTTCTCCAGCAGAATCGCTTCGGCTTCCGCCAGCCGCTGCGAACTCATATAGCTGGCATACAGCAGGTCATAGAAACCCGCGTAACCCTTGTTCTTCCCAATCGAGTCGCGGACCAGTTTTTCCGCTTCATCCTGCTTCTTTGCCTGAATCAGAGTCTGCGCGTAGACCATGATCAGGTCCGGCTGATTTGGCTTGAGCTGGTTCGCCGTCTGAAAATCGGCGAGAGCGGCTTCGAAATCCTTCCGAAGCAACAACTGGTACCCGCGCAGCCGCAGGCCATCAAAATTCTTCGGGTCCTTGTCGAGGATCTTTTTCGTCATCTCCTCGACTTCCTTCAGAAACTGCTCCGGACGCTCCGGGCGGGATGTGTACGCCGCCAGATAGATCTCGGCCAGTTTCGCCGGCGCGTCCAGATTGTCCGGCTGTAGTTCCACCGCCCGCCGCAGCGCCTGCAGAGCTTCTCCGAGACGCCCGTTCTTCAGTTCCGACAAGCCCAGCCGATAGT
>CAYNDS010000139.1:0-2343 GCA_964395885.1 uncultured Solibacteraceae bacterium
AGTCTTCGCAGGCATGAGGAGCCGTCTGGGTTGGGTCGGGGGATCCCTTGGTCTGGGCGAGACGTTGACGATCTACAACGGAAATCACTTTGGCGCAAATGGGATCATTTCGCGCGAGGCGGCTGCGCGGTACACGCAGGCCTATCTGAACGCGACGCCGCCCGCGGTGAGCCGTGGCGAATTGGAGACGAATCGGGACACGGTGAATGGTTTCGATGCGCGCACCGGGTCATTTCGGCTTCGGGCGGCGGACGGTGGAATGCTGGACGTGACACTACCCGGGTTTCAGCCTTACCCGGCGCTCGAGATCTCGAACTGGCCTTTCGATCCGCCGATTCTGATCTTTGTGGAAGGGCAACCCAAGTGGTTGAACTGGGATTTTTCAGCGGCCAGGACAAGCGATACGACGCTGCTGCTGCAGTATCGTGGCGTGTGTGCGAATGGGTGCCGGGTTCAGGTGTCGCCGTAGTTAACGAAACGTGCGGAGCGCGGGGTCGGGTAAGTGGGCGACCGAGTTAAACCCGATTAAGCGGACGTCACCGTCGTGAACCCGCAACGTGGTGACCGAACTGTTGTAGCAGGCGCCAGCCAACTTCATCGCCTGCTCGTCGCCGGCACCCATCAGGTCGGCAAGCAGCAGACCGATGGGCGTTGCCGATGTGAAGATCGCGACGTGGGATCCGTTCGGAATGGTTCGAATCAGCTGCCAGGCGTGCAGGATGCGCGCCTTGAAGTCACCCCAGGATTCTCCGTCGTAGGGAAGCGCATTGGAGTGCCACGCCTGAAAAACGGCAACATCACAGCGATTCCATTGGCGGTGCACGGGCGCGTCATGGGACGCCATGGAACGCAGCATCTCTTCATACTCGCGACGGAACTCGGGGTCCCGCTCACACAGCAGCGGCGCCAAGGCGCGGTAGACAGCGTCGAGGTCGAACTCGGCGAGTCGGGCGTCGGAGACGGGCTCTCGCGCGGCGAGGCGCGCCGTTTCCAACTGCCGCGTGAGCGTGCCTGAAACCACCTGGTCCAGGTGGACGCGCTCGGCTGTGAACCAGCGCCGCAGGTGTTCTGCCTGCACGCAGCCGAGTTCACTGAGCGTGTCGTAGTGGTGGCGCAAGCCGGCTTGGCCATGGCGGACGAGGTAGACGCGGCTCATCTCTGGGCGGCCAACTCGCGTGCGTGCGCGGCGAGCATTGCCACGCGGGAGCCGAAGTCTCGAAACCGCTCATCGCGTGTCTGCCCGCGGAACCATCGAACGTAGATTTGCTGAAGAATCACGGCAAGCTTGAACACTCCCAGCGTCTCATACCAGTTGATACGGCTCAGATCACGGCCGGTGCGGTGGGCGTAGCGCTCGATCCACTGATCCCGGGTGAACCATCCGCCGCCTTCCGGCGCCGCGTAGGCGCTGCCGATGGTCCAGTAGCAAAGCGACAGTCCGACGTCGGCAAGCGGGTCACCCACCGTGGTCATCTCCCAGTCCAGGACCGCTTCGACGCCGGAGTAGTCGCCGCGCAGCATCACGTTGTCCAGCTTGTAGTCGTTGTGGACGATGGAAGGGGCGGGGGAGACGGGCATCTCGCTGCGAAGCCAGGCGATGACGTCGTCGAGGTCGGGACGGTCCGGTGTGTCGGCCTTCGCCCAACGATCGCTCCAGCCGGCGACCTGACGCTCCAGGAAGCCGTCGGGCTTCCCGATGGCCAGCAGACCGGTTGCGCCGAGATCGATTGCATGCAAATCGACCAGACAGTCCACCAGGGATTGGCTTACCCGCAGGGCGATGCTCGTGTCACGAAGTTCCGCCGGGTTGCGCAGAATGCGTCCTCGCCGGCGCTCCATCAGGTAGAAGACGGCCCCGATGACGCTCGGGTCCTCACAGAGCCGGAAGACCTGCGGGGCGAACGGAAAGACGGGATGCAGCAAGCGCAGGATGTGGAACTCGCGCGCCATGTCGTGCGCTTTCGGCGGCAAGGGGCCGAGCGGCGCGCGCCGCAGCACGTACTCGCGGCTTCCCCTTAAGAGATACGTGAGGTTGGAATGGCCGCCGGGGAACTGCTCCACTTGTACGGGCTCGCCCAGCCACGCCGCGAGAGAGTCGACGGGCAACTCTTCTCCGGGACGGACGGGCTGCGAGTCGGCGGACATCGCTTGAGGATATTACGATAGTCGCCATGCAGCATCTCCGTTACGAGAAGGACGGCGCGGTGGCGATTCTGGCGCTAGCTCGCGGCAAGGCGAATGCCATGAATCTGGAGATGGTTCGGGAGATGGCGTGGGCGTTTCAGGATGCGGAGCAGACCGCCGATGCGGTCGTCCTTCTCGAAGACGGCGACCGTGTGCCCG
>CAYNDS010000139.1:2353-11869 GCA_964395885.1 uncultured Solibacteraceae bacterium
CTTTTTCTCCGGCGGCTTTGACGTGACCGAAGTGTTTGGATACAGCCGGGAGGAGTTGTCTGAGTTCCTGACCGTCTATTCCGGGCTGCAACAAGCTGTCCTGCATTCTCCGAAGCCGACCGTGGCCGCGCTGCCCGGGCAGACCTATGCAGGGGGTGCGATTCTGGCGCTCTCGTGCGACTTTCGGATCATGGCGGAGGGGCCGTACGGTTTTGCGTTGACGGAAGTCAACATCGGGGTCAACCTGCCGGCCAGCATTTTTCACCTGCTGGCGGCGGCGGTGGGGGGCGCCCATGCCCGGCGAATGTTCCTGACGGGAGAGCCGCTGACCGGGGGCGCGCTGGTGTCCACGGGTCTGGTGCAGGAATTGGTGCCGGAGGCGGAGGTTGTGCCGCGCGCGGTGGAACTGGCGCGAAAGCTGGCGGCCAAGCCGAAAGAGACCTACGCCGCCATCAAGCGGACGATTTTGGCGGAGATGGGGCTGGGGCGAAGCAGCGAACTGGTGGCGGACGTGGAGGCCTGGTTCACGCCGGAAGCGCAGGCGTTCAAGCGGCAGCTGGCGGAATCGATGAAGCGGTGAGGAAGATGGGGTGCCCAACGGGGTTCGAACCCGTGACATCCGGAACCACAATCCGGCGCTCTACCGGCTGAGCTATGGGCACCGCGCAGATACCAGCTTAACGCGCGTTGGGTGACGCTGTCACTTGGTGTTCAGCAGGGTTTTCTCGGCGACGGGCTTCAGCGGTTGAGAGGTGCCGGTCTTCTCGGCCAGACGCTTCAGCGATCGCGAAGTTTTCCGCTGCTTCAGGTGTTCGACGTAGGAGGAGAGCTTCATGGGCATCTCGCGGCGGCGCGAAAGCTGTCGTTCGACCGCCTTGGTGTAGCGCTTCAGCAGGTCGCGCCGAGTGGCAATCTCGTGAGCACACGCCTGGATATCGAGGATCAGTTCCACTTCCCAGGATTCGAACTCGGTACGGCGCCAATCGCCGCGCCGAACGTCCTGCATGAGACGGTTGAACCGTCCCTGGATGTGGCCGCTATCGTAAGTCTCGTCGCTCACGGCAGACTCATCGGCGTGAATCAGCCTGCCTTGAGCGAAACTAGCGAGTAATCGTGAAGCGATCGAGTTCCTTGCCGTCCTCGCTGACCTGGCGCAACACGAGCCGCTTCGGCGACTGCTCGACCAGGGTGAAGGAGTGGACGGCGGCGTGGAAGCGTGCCGTGAACTCCTGCCAACTGGACCGGTCGCCTTCCTGCTCCTTGTTGTAGAGGCCGGCTCCACCTGCGCCGGTTACGATCCAGATGACACCGTTCGGCTTGGTCTTGGTTGCACCGTCGAATTCGCGGTCCAGCTTCCAATCACCCCGGAATCCACCGCGCGTGTACGGGAACTTGGCCTGCCCGGCGGCCAGTTGGAACGTCATCGGCAGTGTCCGCTGATAGTTGTGGACGTGGCCGGAAAACACGATGTCGACCTTTTCCTGCTCAAAGATATCGGACAGCAGTCGCATCCACTGATCATTGAAATGGGCCTTGGAAGAGTTGAACGGAGGATGATGCAGACCGACAAAGCGCCATGTTTTCCTGCTGGCGGCGCGCAGGTCTTCGCGAATCCAGCGGCGCAGTTCTTCCGACGTCCAGTCGACATAGGGATTACTGTCGATCATCGTCCAGTGTGCGTCGCCATAGTCGAACGAGTACATCGACATGCGGGGATAGTTGGGTGCGGTCTGCTCGAACTGACTCCAGGCCTGCGGAGAGCCCTTGATTTCCGGCAGGTTCGGGCCCTGCGCTGAGGAGAGCGGGCCGTTCATCGGCAACGACCAGTAATAGAAGTAAGCCAGGGCATCCGGTGTGCTAGAGAGATCGACCTTTCCGGGGATGTCGTGGTTGCCGGGGATCGCGACGGTCAGCGTTTGCCGCGTAATGGGGGCGCACTGGTTCGGGGTGAGTTGCCCGCAGTTGTAAACGGGGAAGTACTTCTTGAAGTATTCGCTGACCAGTCCCTTTCCGTAGACGACATCTCCGGTGGAAACCAGCATTTCGGGCTTCGTGGCGAAGATCTGCGTCGCAATCTTGCGCTGACCATCGGTGTCCTGGGCGTGGTCGCCATAGACGGCGAACGTGAAGGCCTCGCCTTCGCCACGGCGGGCTTTGCCGACAGAGGTAAAGACTTCCTTGCCGTCCTTGGTGACGCGATAGGAGAAGGTGGCTCCTGGCTTCAGATTGGTAAGCGCGGCGGAGTAGACGCGATGCGCGGGAGTGCCGTCCACTTGTACGCGGCGCAGCAGCGTGGTTTGCGCGCTGCGCCAGTTCTTCTCGCCTGCCGCCTTCACGTCGGCGCCCCACGCGGCGTCGGCATCCGGGGCGAGCCACATCACCAGCATTGACTCCTTTGCCGCCAACTTTGGCGCGTCGCCGAGTTGGAGGTAAGGTTCCTGGACGAACGGACTCTGCGCGTGGACGGCGGCAGCGGCGACAATAGCAAGTATGGATCGACGAATCATCTCTCTCGTCATTGTCGCGCTGGTGGGGCTGGCCGGCTGCAGCCGCCCTTCGGACAATGAGGCTGCGAACTCCAAGGTGGAAGCGCCGGCGGAGAAACGCTACCCCCTGCGGGGCGAGGTGGTGCGGTTGAACGCGACGGACAAGGTCGCCATCATTAAGCACGATGAGATCGAGGGATTCATGGAGGCCATGACGATGGGCTTTCCGGTCACAGAGGACGCCGAATGGGCAAAGTTGCGCGAAGGCATGAAGCTGACGGCAACCGTGGTGGATCGCAAGGACGGGTTTCATATCACCGGCATCACGGAGGCGAAGTGATCCGCGCGCTGGCGTTTGCGTGGAGTATTGTCGCCGTTGCGCAGGTGACCGACATTGCGGGCGAACGGATTCGGGCTCACACGAAGTTTCTTGCGAGTGACCTGCTGGAGGGGCGCGGCGTCGGAGTTCGCGGCGGAGAGTTGGCGACAGAGTATCTGGCGGCGCAGTTCGCACTGGTTGGCCTGAAGCCGGCGGGAGACCAGGGGACGTACTTCCAAACGGTGCCGATGGTGGGCGTCACGACTGACGCCGGGGCCAACCTGACGGTCTCGAAAGGGGTGGACCGCTTGCCGCTGAAGTTCAAAGAGGACTGGGTGGGCACTACTCTGCGGCAGAGAAGCGAGGAGCGTTTTGAGGCAGATGCCATCTTTGTGGGGCACGGCATAACGGCGCCCGAATTCGACTGGGACGACTATCGCGGCGTCGACGTGAAAGGGAAGGTCGTGGTGCTGTTCACGAATGAGCCTCCCTCACAGGACCCGAAGTTTTTCGGCGGGCGGGCGCTGACCTACTACGGGCGCTGGACGTACAAGTACGAGGAAGCAGCGCGGCGCGGTGCGATTGCGTGCATCATCGTCCACACGACACCGTCGGCGGGCTACAGCTTTGAGGTCGTGAAGAACTCCTGGGGTAAGGAAGACGCGCAGATGCGAGTTGAGGACGGACAGCCCGCGTTGGCGATGGCGGGTTGGGTGTCGAAAAAGGCGGGTGAGCGTCTGTTTGCCGGAATCGGCAAGGACGTGGATCAAGCGCTTGCGATGGCCGATCAACGCGGATTCCGCGCGGTTCCGCTGGGGCTGAAGGTGGCGGGCGAGCTACCGACGAAGCTGCGGCCAATCGAGACGCGTAACGTGGTGGGCATTGTCGAAGGGAGTGACCCGGTGCTGAAGAAGGAAGCGGTCATCTTTACGGCCCACTGGGATCATCTGGGGATCGGCGCGCCGGTGAATGGCGATGCGATCTACAACGGTGCGGTGGACAATGCGACGGGCTGCGCCACCATTCTTGAGATTGCACGCGCCTGGGCGAAGTTGGGGCAGAAGCCTCGGCGTTCCGCGATCTTTCTGTCCGTGACGGCGGAGGAAGGCGGGCTTCGCGGCGCGGAGTACTATGGCCGGCATCCGTACTTTCCGGCGGGCAAGCACGCGATCAACATCAACTACGATGCGCTCTATCCATTTGGCCGCACGAAAGACATCGTTCTGACCGGTGCGGAGCGCACCACCGCATGGTCCACCGTCCAGCAGGTGGCGCGGCGCTTTGGTCTGGCCATCACGGAAGATGCGCGACCGGAGCAGGGCCTGTACTACCGCAGCGATCACTTCTCGCTGGCGCGAGTGGGAATTCCGGCTTTCAGCGTCAAAATGGGCAATGAGCTGCGATCCGGCGGCGCGGGCGATGACTTCTTCCTGGAGTTCAATGCGAAGAACTATCATCAGCCGTCCGATGAATACAAGGAATCCTGGGACTTCTCCGGCATGGAAGAACTAGCCCGCTTCGGGATGGCGTTAGGCATGGAAGTCGCCAACCAGGACAAGCTGCCGACGTGGAACGAGGGAGACGAGTTCCTTCCGGCGCGCAAAGCCTCGCAGAATTGAGCTCCTGCCTAGGCTGCCACTCGCTTGCCAATGGCGAGCGAGACGTCGAAGATGCTCTTCACCTGAATCAGGCCGAGGCGGTGGGATCCCACTGCCGCCAAGCCCATCGAGGCCACGCATCCGCATTCTGAGCAATCGGGGTCGCCACCAAATTGGCACGGCGTGATCTTCGTCTTGAGGTCGGCGGAGATGGTCTTCGTCGTCTGCGCGAAGATGCACTCGTCCGGGGACTGCGGTGGTGAGAGGAAGTGTCGCAGCATGCCGGCGGGTGCTTCAACTTTGGAAAAGCGAGCGGTGATGTCGTACAACTCCGCCACGGTGGACTCGCGTTGTGCGCGGGTCAGCCGCTCCGGCGGGAACGCTCCGCGCTGCGGCGTGAAGATGCTGAACCAGATTCGCTTGACGTTCGGATTCGCATCCCAGAACTTCGCGAACTCGGTCAGGTAGCCGGGCCGTTGGGCCATCTGGCTGACGATGGTGGAGTGCACGGTGATGCGCTGGCCTTCGATGTTCTTCAGGATGCGCTCATACGTCGCTGGGGCGCGCCGCACGTCGTGCTCCTCGGCTAAGCCGTCGATGGAGACCACGACGTTCAGGTTCTCCATCCGGCCCCATGCGGCGGGTAACGGGCGGAACGCACTGGTCACGAGTTGCACGTGGATGCCGCGGCTCAACAACTCGGGAATGACAGCTTCCATCTCCTTGTGCCGTACCAGGGGGTCGCCACCAACCAGCGAAAGGTGCAGCGGACGTTCCCGCGCGACGACATCGAGGATACCGGCCACGAGAGCGTCGCCCTTGTAATCCGTGAGCTCGCGAAGAACGGTGAGACCGCCGAGATGCTCCGGCTCATAGGCGTAACAACCAGGGCAGCGCAGCGGACATTCCTTCGTGACTTCAATGGAGAGCGAGGGCGCCCTCCCCGCCAAAATCGACTTCCAAGCGCGCAGAACGTGAGCAACTTCCATGTCCGTAGACGCAGCCTCCTAAACTTTGTTTCTGCGGAGCCTGAAGTGAAAACGTCGCAGTGTTGCGACAATAGCAGTTTGTTCCATCAAGTTGCAAAACAATTAACGCAGCTGTTCACTGCGCACCTGCAGGCCCGAGGACTGGAGGCAGCGGTCACGGTTGAACTGCCGAAAGAGACCTCGTTTGGTGAGTTTGCGCTCCCGGTGGCCTTTCAGCTGGCGAGGGCATTGAAGAAACCGCCGCGGGTAATCGCACAGGAACTGGCCGCCGCGATTGGCCCCGCGCCGGGCATCGCCAGCCTGGAAGTGGCGGGGAACGGATATCTGAACGTCCGCCTGGAGCGTGGCGCCTACGCGGCGTCCCTGCTGCGATCAGAAGGCGTGGAAGGTGCGCCGGATGGCAAGACCATCGTCGAGCACACCAACATCAATCCGAACAAAGCGGCCCATATCGGCCACCTTCGCAATGCTGTGTTGGGTGACACCTTCGTCCGGATGCTGCGCGCCACCGGCTGTGCCGTGGAGGTGCAGAACTATATCGACAACACCGGCGTGCAGGTGGCGGATGTGGTGGTCGGGTTCCACTTCCTGGAAAAGAAGTCGCCAGAGGAAGTGGCAGCCCTCATCGCGCAGCCGCGTTTCGATTACGTTTGCTGGGACCTTTATGCTCGGGTGTCCAGCTACTATGATTCCCACCCGGAAGCAAAGCAGTGGCGCGCGGAGACGCTGCACCAGATCGAGGCGGGCCATGGCGAATTATCGCGACTGGGCCATCTGGTGGCCGATGCGATCGTGCAATGCCATCTGACGACGATGGCGCGGCTCGGAATTGGCTACAACGTGCTGCCGCGGGAGAGCGAAATCCTGCATTTGAAATTCTGGGCCGCTGCGTTTGAACTGCTGAAGGAGCGCCAAGCGATCTACTTCGAAACCGAAGGCAAGAACTCCGGATGCTGGGTGATGGCGGCGGAGCACTTCAAGCAGGGCGCCACGGAGGAGGGCGATTCCAAGGTAATCGTTCGTTCAAACGGAACCGTGACCTACGTCGGCAAGGACATCGCTTACCAGATGTGGAAGTTCGGCGTGCTGGGCAAGGACTTCTACTACCGTCCGCTGGAGAATTGGGCTGACGTGTGGGTGTCTACAGCGGAGCCACAGTCCTTCGCCGCGCCCGCATTCGGCGGGGCTTCGCGGGTTTACAACGTCATCGACTCGCGGCAGTCCTACCTGCAGGATGTGGTGGTGGCGGGTCTTCGGGCGCTGCAGTTCCAGGAGCAGGCCGATCGCAGTATTCACTTCTCCTATGAAATGGTGGCGTTGTCGCCGCGCACCTGCGTAGAACTCGGCATTGAATTGTCTGCCGAAGACAAGGCGCGACCGTATGTGGAAGTCTCTGGGCGGAAGGGGTTGGGCGTGAAGGCGGACGATCTCATCGACAAGCTGATCGCGACCGCTTTGGGCGAAGTGGCCTCGCGGCATCCCGATGCTCCGGAAGCGGACAATCGGGAGGCGGCGACTGCCTTGGCGATTGGCGCCCTTCGCTACTTCATGTTGAAGTTTACGCGCGGCACGGTGATCGCGTTTGATCTGGGTGAAGCGCTCGCGTTTGAAGGAGAGACCGGTCCGTACGTACAGTATTCCGCCGTGCGTGCCCGGTCGATCCTGCGAAAAATTGGCGAGCCGGCATCGGTGCCCACTGCGGAGGTGTTCGGCAAGGTGCTGGCCGATGAAGGGCTTTGGCAGTTTCTCCTCACCTGCTCCCGCGCCGTGTTTGCAGTGAACAAGGCAGTGGAGGGCGGAGAGCCGTCTCATCTGGCGCGCTATGCGTTTCAGCTGGCGCAGTCCTTCAGCGGCTTCTATCACGACTATCCCGTCATCAGTGAGGCGGACACGGACAAACGCGCCGTCTTGATCTGGCTGACTTCTTACTTCGTCCGGCAGTTGGAATGGACCCTGCAGGTGCTCGGCATTCCTGTGCCCCGTTACATGTAAAGGAACTCTCGATGGAATTTCTCAAGAACTCGCTGGTGGAACTGATCGCGCAGACTTCGACCAATCTGCCTCCGGATGTGAGGGCGGCCATGGGCGGCGCGATCGAGGCGGAGCCCGCCGGGACGCAGTCCGCGCAGGCCTTGTCGATTATTGCCACCAACATTGACATGGCTGCTGAAGACGGCGGGCCAATCTGTCAGGACACGGGCATGCCGACGTTTGACGTGCACACGCCCGTGGGCGTGAATCAGTTGGTCATCAAGAAGGCCATTCGCGAGGCCGTCGCCGAGGCGACGCGCCTGGGAAAGCTGCGGCCGAATTCGGTTGACTCGATCACCGGCAAGAACTCCGGGGACAACCTCGGGCCGGAGACGCCCGTGATTCACTTCGAACAGTGGGAGCACGATGAGATCGAAGTGAAGCTGATCCTGAAGGGTGGCGGCTGCGAAAACAAGAACATTCAATACTCGCTGCCCGCGGAGATCCCTCATCAGGGTTACGCGGGCCGGAACCTGGAAGGCGTGAAGAAGTGCCTGCTGCACTCCGTGTGGCAGGCGCAGGGACAAGGCTGCGCGCCGGGTGCGATCGGCGTTTGCATCGGCAGCGACCGCGCGCATGGTTATGTGCTGGCGAAGTATCAGCTGTTCCGCACACTGGATGATGTGAACCCCGATCCGGTGCTGGCGCAACTGGAGGCGGAGGTGATGGCGGAAGCGAACCGCATTGGCGTGGGACCAATGGGCTTCGGCGGAAATGCCTCTCTGATCGGTTGCAAGATCACGGCGGCCAACCGCCTCCCGGCAAGTTTTTTTGTCTCCGTCGCATATGACTGCTGGGCGTTTCGCCGCCTCGGCGTGCGGCTGGATGCGGGTACGGGCGCGATCACGCGCTGGCTCTATCGGGACCCCGAGACGCCCGTTCGCAAGATGGCGCAAGGGCAAGGCTTCCCGCTGACGGGTCGGGAAGTGGTGCTGACACCGCCACTGACCGAAGCGCAGATGCGCTCCTTGCGAGTGGGCGATGTGGTCCTAATCCGCGGGGATGTCTATACGGGCCGCGATGCGGTCCATGCTCACCTCATGAAGCACGCGCCGCCGGTGGATCTGAACGGCCAGATTCTCTACCACTGTGGCCCCGTGATGCTGAAGCAGGGGGACGGATGGGTGGTGAAGGGAGCCGGTCCCACCACTTCGTCTCGTGAGGAACCCTATCAGGCGCACGTCATCCAGACCTACGGTGTGCGTGCCGTGGTCGGCAAGGGGGGCATGGGCGCGAAGACGTCGGCCGCTCTGAAGAGTTTCGGCGCTGTCTACCTGCATGGCATCGGAGGCGCGGCGCAGTTCTACGCGCGCACCATGAAGAAGGTGAAAGGCGTCAGCCTGATGGAGTTCGGCATTCCGGAAGCCATGTGGCAGATCGAGGTGGAGGACTTCGCCGCGATCGTGACGATGGACGCGCATGGGAACTCCCTGCACGCGGAGGTGGAGCAGGAGACCGGCGCGAAGCTGAAGGAACTGGCCCCCGCCGGTCACTAGAGATGTGGGGTGTCGCCGCCCGACGTCAGTCGTCGCGGTCGTCGTCCTCCACTTCCACTGCCAAAGGCGAAAACACGCTGCGCTTCGGGGCCGGGTACGGCTGATTCCAGCCCTTTATCTGGCCCCAGAGGATTCGGTTCAACTTCTCCGTGGGAACCGCGTCCGGAATCGACCAATTCATCCGCGCGGACGCGAGGGCCGCTTTCCGCGCGGGACCTCGCAGCGCACTCGCCTGCGGGTTCCGTTCCCATAGGTCGTAGGAGGCGCCCTCGGCATCGAACGGCGTCAGGTCCGGCGTGTCCGTAAAGCTGGCGCGCATGTCGGTGGCAATGAGATCGAACACCGACATGGTGGGCAGCCCGAGGATCAGTTCGATCGTCTTCAGGATGCTCTGGAAGGAGTAGAACGTCGAATCGACCTGCTTGCGCCTTGCAAAGGGGCTGGCGACGAAGGCAGTCGTGCGATGCCCGTCCACGTGATCGACGCCGTTCTGGGCATCGTCTTCCACGATGAAGATGGCCATTTTTGGCCAGAACTTCGATTTCGACAGCGCCGCCACCACCTGGCCGACGGCGAGATCATTGTCCGCCACCATCG
>CAYNDS010000140.1:0-11488 GCA_964395885.1 uncultured Solibacteraceae bacterium
CCTGGACCGGGTTTGTATCTCGGTCGCCGGGCCGCGAATGCAAAGCGAACTCGGCCTCGGTCCGGAACAATGGGGCTGGGTGGTGGGCGCGTTCACCATCTCCTATGCGCTCTTCGAGATCCCGTCCGGCGCGATGGCCGACAAGATCGGCGCGCGCAAGGTCCTGACGCGAATCGTGTTGTGGTGGTCTGCCTTCACGTCGCTGACTGGCGTCGTGTCCAGCTTTCCGGCGCTGCTGCTGACGCGCTTTGCGTTTGGCGCAGGGGAAGCGGGAGCCTATCCGGGATCCGCCTCCAGCATCTCGCGGTGGTTTCCCTCTCAGTCACGCGCCTGGGCTTCCGGCGTGGTCTGGATGGCCAGCCGCCTGGGTGGCGCCATCTCGCCCATCCTGGTGGTCCCGATCCAGCAGAGCTTCGGCTGGCGCGCGTCGTTCTACATTTTCGGCGCGATCGGCGCGGTTTGGTGCGCGGTCTGGTACGCCTGGTATCGTGACCGTCCCAGCCTGAAGAAAGGCGTCACGCAGGAAGAGCTGGCCGAGATCGGCCCCGGCGCCGACGCCGAGCATCACGCGCTACCCTGGGGCTCCGTCCTGCGCAGCCGCAACTTCTGGATGCTGCTGGCGATGTATCACACGTACTGCTGGGGCTCTTACTTTTACCTCTCCTGGCTGCACACGTTCCTGGCCAAGGGCCGGGGCTACTCCGAGAACGAGATTCGGAACCTGACGTGGCTGCCCTTCATCGCCGGCGCCATCGGCAATCTGGTGGGCGGCGCCTCCAGCGATTGGCTCTGCCGCCGCTATGGTCTGCGCACGGGCCGCGCCGCGGTGGGCGCCACCGGGCTTTTGCTGTCCGGTTGCTTCATGCTGGGCTGCGCGCTGACCGAAGGCAAGATCCTGGCAATCACGCTGCTGTCGCTGGGCTACTTCGCCATGGACTGCATGCTGCCGGTGTCCTGGGCGATCTGCCACGACATCGGAAAGCGCTACGCGGGCGCCGTCAGCGGCTCAATGAACATGGCCGGACAGGTGGGTTCGTTCCTTTCCTCGGTTGCGTTCGGCTACCTGGTGAAGTACTTCGGCGACTACAACCTGCCCTTGATTCCGTTCTCGATCATGCTGATGGTCAGCGGCTTCCTGTTTACTCGCATCGATCCCGGCAAGCAGTTGGTGCCGGCGGGCGATGAGAGTGAGACGGCCGGTCTTCCGAAAGCGGCATGACGCCCCGCAGCCTGCTTCTGTTGGCGGCACTCAGCGCCGTGGCGCAGCCACGATTTGACCTGCTGATTCGCAACGGAACGGTGGTGGACGGCTCCGGCGCGCCGCGCCGTCAGGCGGACATCGGTATCCGCGCGGGACGCATCGCCGCTATCGGCGCATTACCGGGCGCCACCGCCGCGCGCGAGATCAACGCCGCCGGCAAGATCGTCGCCCCCGGCTTTATCGACATGCACAACCACTCGGACGAGACGCTTCTCGACGATCCGCGGTGCGAGAGCATGATTCGCCAGGGCGTGACGACGATGGTGTTGGGCGAGGGCGGCTCCGCCGGTCCGATCAAGCCCGGGCTGCGCGAGTGGGCGACGCTCGGCGAATACTTCGACTATGTCGCCAAGCGCGGCGTGGCCACGAATATCGCCAGCTACGTCGGCCAGACCCAGATCTGGACCCACGTCAAGGGATTCGCGCTGCAGCCCGCCACCGACGCCGACATGGCCGCCATGGAAGAAGAGGTGGCCAAGGCCATGCGGCAGGGCGCCATGGGACTGTCCACTTCCCTGCTGATGCCGCCATCCAACCTGGTGACGACCGAGCAGCTGGTTCGCCTGGCGAAGGTGGCGCGGCGCTACGGCGGAATCTATTCCACGCACACGCGCGACGAGGGTCTCGGTGTTTTCCGCTCCGTCGAAGAGTCGATCCGGATCGCCAAGGAAGCCGACATTCCGGTCGACATCATCCACCTGAAGATCGCCGACCAGAAACTGTGGGGCCAGATGAACGAGGTGATCTCGATGATCGAGAAAGCCCGCGCGCAGGGCGCCAAGGTGCAGGCGCACGTCTACCCCTACACCGCCGGCCAGAACGATCTCCGCGCCATCATTCCGCCTTGGGCGCATGACGGCGGCAACGCCAGGATGCTGGAACGCCTTCGCGACCCCGCCTTGCGCGCCCGCATGAAGACCGACATCGCCAACGGACTGCCCGGCTGGTACAACCACTACACCGCAACCGGCGGAGGCTGGCAGGGCATGCTGCTGGTTTCGCTGTCCGATCCAAAGAACAGGCCGTTCATCGGCAAGCGCATGAGTGAATTGATCGCCGCGCGGGGCGGTGACCCGATGGACGTGCTCTTTGACCTGCTGCTGGAGGAAAAGGGCAGCGTGCGGACCGTCTACTTCCACCACGCCGAGCGCGACATGCTCTATGCCCTGAAGCAGCCGTATGTTTCAGTCGGCTCCGACGGCTTCGCCATGGCCGCCGACGGGCCGATGGCGGCTCTGAGCGCGCATCCTCGCTCCTATGGCACGTTCCCGCGCGTCCTGGGCCGCTATGTGCGGGAGCAGAATGCAATTTCGCTCGAAGACGCCATCCACAAGATGACATCCTTGAACGCAGCCAAGATCGGCCTCCACGACCGAGGGCTCTTGAAGGAAGGGTTTGCCGCCGACGTCGCCATCTTCGACCCCGCCACGGTGATCGATCGGGCCACGTACGAGAAGCCGCACCAGTATGCCGTGGGGATCTCCTCGGTGATCGTCAACGGCACGGTGGTGCTCGAGGGGGAGCGCCACACCGGCGCCCGTCCCGGGGTGGTCCTCCGCGGACCCGGCTACCGGCCTTAGCACCAGCACTGTCCCGATGTTGGAGTGGCTCATTCTCGCCTGCGTCTGCTCCCGGTTGGAACTTGCCGCGCGCGATTGGGCTGACTATGCGCGCCGCCAGCCCGCCGAAAGCGAACTGCGCCAGAACTATGTGGCCTTTTTGAAGGAGCGCTACAGCTACACCATCGGACGCGTGAACGAGGCCTATGGCCTGGAGGCTGCTTCCTTCACCGATCTGACGGCGATCGACTTCCGGCCGCTCGATCGCACGCGGGCAGCAGTGGCCGACGACGACAAAGAGTTCGGGGCAGCGTGGGCGAGCCTCACGCGCGCCGTGTGCTCAGCGGCCCACCAGTAGCGCCGCGTCCATCGACAGCAATGGACGCATCTGCGCCGGGCCGATCACGATGTCCGCCGGACCGTCCCGAAACACCAGGCCCATCGCCTTGAGCGCGAAGTCCTCCGTCGGGCGGCGCAGGGGACGCTTCTCCCGCGCCAGGGCCTGCTCCACCGCTTGGATGAAGGGCTCCTCCATTCCCTGCTGTATCGTGTTCGACAGAGTCAGCCGCTGCCCGTTGGGGATCCGGAAACTGGCATAGCGGCCCGCCTCGCCGGTGCGGCAGGCCAGGCTCAGCACACGAGGGCTCTGGTAGAGCACCTCCACCCGCCGTGGACCCTCCGGCTTGAGACACTCCGTGATCCAGGCATTGGCTGGAGTCATGCCCTCCGGCGCCGTGATCACCAGCCATTGGCGCTCTCCCTCGGACTTCGCCTCGAGCCGCAGGTCCGTCGTCGACACCTGCTTCTTGCAGGCGGCGGTCAGGAGGAGGACGAGGGTCAGGAGAGCAAAGCGCATAGATCTATTTCTACGATGCGGGCGAGGGCCAGGCGGCGCAGATACTCCTGGCGCGGGATCTCATAGGCGCCCAGCGAGGCGAGATGCGGCGTCAGGAACTGCACATCGAACAATTGGATTCCCATGCGAAACAGACTGCGGACCGCCACCGCCAGCGCGACCTTGGAGGCGTCCGTCACCCGGTGGAACATGCTCTCGGCCATGAACGCCGCGCCGCGCTGCACGCCATAGAGTCCTCCGGCCAGTTCCTCGCCGCGCCAGACTTCGATCGAGTGGGCAGACTTGGCCTCGTGAAGCGCGCAGTAGGCCTCGATCATGTCATCGAAGATCCAGGAACCTTCCTCGCGCTCACGCCCGCACTCCGCCATCACGCGGCGGAAGTCGTGGTTCCAGGTGACGCGGAAGCTCCCGTTGCGCAGCTTGCGCTCCAGGCTGCGCGAAACGTGCAGCGCATCCTGATCGAGAACGCAGCGCGGGTCCGGCGACCACCAGTGCACGGGTTCCCCCTCGTTGTACCAGGGAAAGATTCCGTGGTCGTAGGCATCGGTGAGCATCTCCAGGGAAAGGTCGCCCCCGCGTGCCAGCAGCCCGTGACGATTCGCTTTCCGTGGATCCGGGAAGAGGCTGGCCAAACAGCCATCCTATCCCGTTCCCGCCCTTCCGCCCTATTCGGTCTGGCTGAACGAGAGCATCTCCTGCGAAGCCACGCGCACGACATCGACAGCCTCGGCCAGGTACAGGCTCGAGACCTCGAAGAACTTCGAAAACTCAAGTGGGTAGGGTTTCCTCTGGGCGCTGGCGTCATAGAAGCCCTGTCGCACGCTCGCGTAGGCGCCAAAGTAGCCGCCTTCCAGCTTGGCAATGGCGGCCTTGAGCGCGGGCGAGACTTCGGTATCAGCCAGTGCCCGCAATTCCACCCAGCGCGAGTCCACCGCTCCCGCGAAACGGTACATCCGCGGCAGATACTCCGGCTTGAACGGCTCCTGCCGCGCCGCTGAGATTGCCATGTAGGTCCGCTCGCGCCCACCGAATTCGCGAATCGCCCACCCCAGTTGGCTTGCAACCTCCAGCCGTTGGATGCCGACGGGCGTCAGGTCCAGCGGTTCCCGCAGGCGCCAGCGCAGCGTCGCCACGCCCTCAATGGCAGCCGGAACTTCCTGTGCCCATCGGTCCACAAACTGCGGCTCCCGCTCGGCGAGGGGCACGCGCAGCAGGCGGTCCGCCTCGGACCGAAGCTGCCCCAGTTGACTCCGCAGCCGCTGTAGCTCCTGCGTGAGAATCGGGTGCCGCACGCCGCCCAACTTCTCGACTTCGTCGAACTTCCGGGCCGCCAGGTCGCGCTGCGTGCTGATCATGTCGCGATAGACCGGCGCGATGGGCGGATCCAGGCTCAGCGTCACCTGCACCAACGACCGTTCCAGCGACAGTTCGACCAACCCCTCGGACAGCGTCGCCATAATCTGCGTGTCGACTCCGGAGGCTTCCTTTAGCGCGTTCAGGTAGTTGCCCAAGCGCGCCGCCGATGCCTCCAGCATGCCGGAGAAACCCTCCATGATGACCGCCGCGTTTCGCGACTCAATCACGGTTTCGCCCAGCGTCTCTACGCTCTGGCTGACGTTGCCCGCGTGATTGGAGATCGTCTGCACCGTCGCGGTCACCTCCGTGGTGACGGCACTCTGATTAGCCAGGGCGTCCGACACGCCGGCCTCGGTCTCCCGCAGCGTCGAAATCGAGTTGCCCACCTCCATCAGCGACTTGCGGACATTGCGGCTCAGCACTCCCATGTCTCGGATGCTCTCGTTAATCCGGGAGGTCACGTCGCGCGTCTGCGTCGACAACTGCTTCACCTCGCCGGCAACCACGGCAAACCCTCGCCCGGCTTCCCCCGCCCGCGCCGCCTCGATCGTGGCATTCAGCGCCAGCATGTTCGTCTGCTGCGCGATCTCCTCGATCTGCTTCATCGCCGCGGTGATCTTGTCGGTCTGCGACGCCAGACTCGACAGGCTCTCCTCCGCCTTGGATGCGGTTTCCGACGCGACGACGATTCCCTCCCCCACCCGCTTCATCTCGCCGTGAATGCGATGGATCGATTGCGTCATCTCCGTCGTCGCCGAGTGGATCGTATTCACGTTGTTGGCCGCTTCCCGCGTTCCGGTCGCAGCCTGATTCGCCAGCTTGAGGTTGTCTTCCGCGACGATCAATGCACGCTCGGCTTCCTCACGAACGTTCGCTGCCACGGTCTTCACGTCACGCGCCAGGCTCTCCAGCTGACGCATCAGATTGGTCTGTTTCTTCTGCCCCTGTTGTTGTTCCGTTGTCGCTGTCATCGCTCTTGTCCAGTAGTCACTTCGACAGTCTGTGACGTAGGAACGAGAGCGTTTCGGGACAGGTAACAGTTTAACGTTAAAGGAGGTGGATTCTTTTCAGTTCTATTGAAGGGGAAGCGCCCTAGTTCCCGGCAGCAGGAGGAGGGATTCGCAAGCTCGGCGGACCGATGTGGATGTGGGCCCCGGTTGCTTGATTCGGCACAAAGCTTCGGAACGCGAAGTACGGAATACTCAGCTTTTCAAGAAGTTGACGCAGCCACTGACCCTCCGCGGAGTCCGGAACCAGCGCCACGTCCACTCGATTCTGGTGGTCGAACCCCATCGACCGGTGCAATTCCGTCATGCCGGCCGCCGAAATTGGGAGCGGCTTGGCGAACCTCTTTTCGTACGCCTTCTCGATCGCCGGCAGCATCGCCATCTGGAACCCGGCTGCGCCGTCAAACCGCTCCACCGGACGCGACAAACGATCCGCGTCCGCCCTGTCCTGCCGCGCCCGAGCTTCGGCGGCTTCCTCGGCGCGCAGCATGTCCAGCAACTCACTGAACGTGCGCGCGCGCGCCTCCGCCAGATCCAGCGTCAGCCGTCTGTAGTTCGCTTCCTGTTCAAGCGGCGCCAGTTCATTCCGCGCCGCTACACCTGCCTCGACCAGTTGCCGCATCGCGACGATCTGTGACTCGGTTCTCTCCAGCCGCCGGCGCGCGGCGGCCACCATCTCGTCCGCCTGCTCCGGATGAAGGTTCTGCACACTCAACTGCCCGAACAGGGTGCGCTTCAAGATGGCGTCGTCCTCGACATCGGCCAGGGCGGCCTTCGCCTTATCCAGGCGTGTCCGCGCCACTGCCCCCTCCCGCACCAATTCTTCCATCCGGGAGATGTCGAAGCGGGGTTCTTGGGCAAGCAGGGGCGCCGTAATCGCGATCACGGCCAGGAATAGACGCACTCTAGTCATTGTAGTACGCTGAAGGCATAAGCACCCCCCTCCCACGCCCTGCTGAAACCGCCGCTGAGCCATCCTGGGCAATCGCCGCTCGCGCCGCGGAAGAGAAGAAAGCGCTCGATATCCGTGTGCTGGACCTGCGCGGACTCACCGCCTTTGCCGATTTCTTTGTCATCTGCAGCGGAACCAACGTGCGCCAGAATCAGGCCATCGCCGATGAGATCGAAAAGCAGTTGGCCGAGGCCGGCGAACGAGCAAAATCCAGCGAGGGCTACCAGAACGCCGAGTGGATCCTGCTCGACTACGGCGACATGGTCATCCACGTCATGTCGAAGCAAGCACGCGAGTTCTACGACCTGGAGCGTCTCTGGCGTCAGGCCAAGGCGCTGGAAATCGTTCCGCCCAAAGCCTGAAACCGCCCGAGAAACTCTGCTGCCGCGCCGGGGTTCAGCTCCCGCACGGCGTCCCGCACGATCTCGACCCGTTTCCCCGTCTGGAGCAGGCCCAGCGTAGCGTTGCTCACGCAGATTTCCGTCACCACGCCGTAGACGACAAACCGGTCGGCTTGCAAAAACTCGAGCACGCTCAGAAAGTTCCGGCTGGTGAAGATATCCGTCGTCTGCTTTTCGCACACGATCTGTCCGGCGCCGCGCAACTCCGGCACCAGACCGGTCGAGGGTACGACCACCGGTTCCCCCACCACGGTCGAGGCGGCCTTGCGCTGCCCCAGGCAGCCGACCACGCAATGCGGCGGCCAGGAGCGGAACTCGACATCATTTTCGGCATGCGCATCGACGGTCGACACCAGCCGATGACCGTGGTCCAACGCGTACCGGTTCAGGCGGGCAATCGCCGGAAGCACCGCCTCCGCCCCGGGGACGTACAGCGCCCCGGCGGGAGAGACAAAGTCCCACTGCGTGTCGACATCGACAAAAACGGTCGTCATTGCTGCAGGCTCCGCAACTCGTCACTCAGGTCGATCCACTGCGGCGTCCGGGGGCGCTCCGCCGCAAACCGCGCCTGCGCCTCGAATACCGTGGGCCACTCACCGGCGCGTTGCCCGCCGATCATGACCGGAGAAAGCAGCGCGCGGCACTCCCCCGGACGCGGCTTGCACTCCGAAATGTGCCCGATCACATCGAAGCCGTCATAGCGGAACACCTGCTTGGCGCCGCCCAGCGTCGCCTTCTCCGGGCTGTGCTTTGCCGGGTAGCGGCGGCGGCGATCCCGTTCGATTTCGACGAGCTTGTAGACGGCGCCCAGCGAGGGCGCATCCGCCGACGTTGCCAGTGCGGAGCCCACGCCGAAGCTGTCAATCGGCGCACCGGCGTCCAGCAGTTCGGCGATTCGCGTCTCATCCAGCTCATTCGTCGCCATGATCTTCGCTTCGCGCAAACCGGCGGCGTCCAGAATCCCGCGCACCTGCCGCGCCAGTTCCACCAGATTGCCGGAATCCAGCCGAACACCCCACAGCGGCGCCCCCAGCGCGGCGGCTTTCCGCGCCCCCTCCAGCGTGTCGTAAGTGTCCACCAGATACGCGCAGCGCTCTCCCAACAGCTGCCGCAGACGCCGGAACGCCTCGGACTCGTCCTCAAACGACAGCACCCAGGAGTGTGCCGCCGTCCCGAACACCGGGATGCCAAACCGGTATCCGGCCAGCGTGTTGCTGGTTCCGGTGCAGCCGCCGATGAATGCCGCCCGCGCCGCCAGAACACCCGCCTCCGGCGAGTGCGCCCGCCGCGTGCCGAACTCAATCACGCTCCGTCCGCGCGCCGCCTCCACAATCCGCGCCGCCTTGGTGGCGATCATCGTCTGATAGCCGATCATGGCCAGCAGATACGTCTCCACCACCTGCGCCTCAATCAGAGGAGCGCGCAAGGTCAACAGCGGCTCCGTGGCGTACATCGGCGTCCCTTCCGGGGGCGCACTGACCGTCCCTGTGAAGCGGAACTTCGCGAGGTAGTCCCAGAAGGACGGCGAAACGCGGGAAAACTGCGGCTGCGCGCGAAGCCACCCCACCTCATCCGCAGTAAACCGAAGCTGTTCCAGGTACTCCACTGCCTGCGCCAGCCCGGCGAAAACCAGATAGTCCCGTCCGGCAGGCAGGCGCCGCACGAACATCTCGAAGGTGGCGACCTCTTCGGCCTTCCCGGCTTCAAAGTAGCCGGCAGCCATGGTCAATTCGTAGAAATCCGTGAGGAGCGCGTTCACTTTTTGGCAGGCGGCGCGGCTTCTTTCAAGCTCTTCACCGCCTGCTCAAATTCTTCCACAACCTTCGGGTCGAGTTCGTACAGTGCGGGCTCGCCGGCGCGGCGGGCAATCCACGCGTTGCCGGACTTCGCCACTTCCACCTTCTCCGTCCGCTTGCCGTCGCCCGAAACGACACTCATTTCGATGGCGGGCGCAGTGAAACCCGCCGCCGGAAACTTGATTGCCTGCAGGTCGCGCAATTTGTCGATCAAGGTCTGCACGCTCGGCGAATCCAACTTCTTGCCGGCGCGCCACCAATCGTCGCCGCCCTTCACCAGGGTCGCGGTCGTCGATTCGACCCGCACATCGACCTTCGACGGGTCGCTGAAACCGAAGTCGAACAGCTTCTTGTTCCGCCACTCGTCGAGCGGCTTATCCAGACCCTCTCCCAGCTCCTTGCCGACCTTGTAGATCCCCTCCACGGCGGAAGACCGTGCATAGTAGTCTTCCTTCACCTTGCGGACTTCAATCTGCTGCTGTCCCCGGGCATCGGTGACCTTCGCCGTCGCCACCGGTGTGCCCGTCGCGAACAGACCAGGCGCCTTGGCCTGATCCTCATCGGAAAGCGTCGCGTCCATCCGCGCTTCCTTCAACTTGCGCGTCAGCTCATCGACCTGCAGATTATCGGCGCGCATCGGCTGCGGCTTCAGAATCTGCCATTCACTTTGCGCGTTGCGCCCGAACTCCGCGGTCAATCCCTTGGCCGAGATCTCGACGCGCGTCACTTTATCGGCGTCGAAGGTCAAAAGGCGTTTTTCGCGCAGGTCCTTCCAGCTCTTGTCAATGCCGGTCTTGTTATAGCTGTAGATGGTGTAGACCTTCAGGTCCCCCTCCAGCTTCGCGTAGAAGCCTCCGCCCGTCGGGGTTTCATCGCCGACCAGCAACTTCCGCCTCTTGCCATCCTTCGAAGCCACCAAAACCGTCAGCACCGGCTGCGTCAGCCCGAATTCTGCTAAGTTGACCGGTTTCTCATCGACTAACTTATCGCTGGTGAAGTTTCCTAAGGTCGAAAGCATGCCGCCGATCGCCTCCGGATCCACCGGAAGCGCCTTGGGCGCCAGCATTTTCCATTGGTTGTCGGCGGCGCGCTCGAGCGTAATCTTCTCCGCGCCGGTCTTTTCGATGTCGATCCGCTGAAACTGATCCTCGGCCAGCTCGAACAGTTTCGGTGACGAGTCGGCGGGCGGCTTCTTCTCCTTATCCGCCTCCAGCTTGTTGGAGTACCAGACGCCGCCGCCCAGCAGCGCCAGCACCAGAGCGGCGAGCAGCAAACCACGATTCTGCATCGCTTGGCCCTCCCTACCGGCGCTTCCACCACACGGCGATCCCCATCACCAGCACAATTGCCGGAATGAGGAACTGACTGACGGCACGCACCATCGTCATCTGCGCGCGGGTGAGGTTCAACCGACGGTCTTCGGGGTCTTTCGGGCGAATCGAGATCAGGTCCTCGTCCGCCGAAAGCCAGTTCAGCATGTTCAGCACCAAGTCCCGATTGCCGTTGAAGCGCAGAATGCTGTTTGCCGGAAATCCGGAGCTTCCGACCACCACAAACCGTCCCTGCCCGCCGGCACCGGGATAGGTTCCCGCGGCCGCCACCGTCAACGGTCCCTTGCGATCCTTTGCCGGATCCGGACGAATCTCCGCGGCCGCAAGGTTCAAGGTCGCGAAGCTATTCTTCGAGGTCGAGAACAACTTATCGACAGTCGTCTTCTCGCCGCTCTTCACCTCCAACGATCGCGTCAGCGGAATGGCCACCGCCACTTCCTTCATCTCGCGCACGATCGGGTGTGACTCATAGTTGGTCACCAGCGGAACCGCTTCACTCAACCCGAACAGCTGTCCGACACCGGACAGGTCAATCGCCAGGTCTTTGTTCAACGTCACACCCCAACTGGCCACCAGCGCGGCAAGACCGGCATTCTCCGCCGTGTTGTCGCGTCCCAGCTGCAACGGCGGGTCCAGCATGAGCAGCACCTTGCCGCCGCCTTCCACCGCCGCCTTCACCGCATCAACCGCCGGCGCGGTGTAGTCATACTTCGGACCCGCCACCACCGTCACGGTGCAGTCCTTCGGAATCTCCACCTTCGCGCCCGGCGCCGGAGCGGCAGGCTGTCCAACGGCAATCTTCTGCCCCGGTTGCGCCTCCGCCGGCGCGGAGCCGAGCAGCGAAATGACGCGCGTCTTGTAGTTGTTCTTCTCGATCAGTTCCTTCAACTGCGAGTAGCCCGCCCCGCGCGTGTCCTCCAGCGACCGTTCGCCGGAGCCGCTGACAAAGCACACCGTGCGGTCTCCGCC
>CAYNDS010000140.1:11498-11775 GCA_964395885.1 uncultured Solibacteraceae bacterium
ATCAGCGCGCCCGTCAGTTCTTCCTCGGTGACGCTCTTGGCTTCCTCGCGCTTTGCGCCGGCTTCGACAAACAGCGTCCCCTCAGTCTTCACACCGGCGGCCTTGGCGATCGACGGCTTCTTGTAAGGATCGACATACTCTACCTTCAGCCGCGTGGAAAGGTTGTTGTACCGGTCGAGTAAGTCGCGCGCCTGCGCGAACCGGTCCGTCTTGTCAAAGTAGGTGACTTTGATGTCCTGCTGCAGTCCCTTGACAACCTTCTCTGTCTGCTCCGAGA
>CAYNDS010000141.1:0-8893 GCA_964395885.1 uncultured Solibacteraceae bacterium
GTTCTGGACTTCGCTGAAGCCGAGCGGCCGCAAGGCCTGACGGATGCGCGCGTGGAACACTCGGACCGGATTGGCGGGCGGCGGAACCACCGCCATCTTCGGAGCCACCGGCGTGATGGAGGCGTAGCCGATCACGCGGCCGACCTCTTCCACCAGGTCATCGGCCATCGAGATATCCTTCGTCGCGCGCCAACTCGGAACGGTGACGATCAGCCGCGCGGGTTGCTCCTCGACGCCGAACTCCAGGCCGCGGAGAATGCGAACCACTTCCGCCTGCTCCACCGGACGGCCGAGCTTCCGCTCGAGCCACGGCATCTCCAGCACAATCGGCTCCGGACGAACCAGCGGCCGGTAGACGTCGGCCACCCCGCCGACAAGGCGCGCCGCGGGGCAGACTTCCTTCATCAGTGCGATGGCGCGGGCGATGCCGCGCAGCGTGTTCTCCGGGTCCAGCGCCTTCTCGAATCGCATCGAGGCATCGGTGCGCAGCTTCAGCTTCGCGGAGGTCTTCCGGATCGACGCCGGGTGCCAGTTGGCCGCTTCGAAGATCACCCGGCTGGTGGCCGCGCCGATCATCGACGAAGCGCCACCCATGACGCCCGCGATTGCCAGCGGCCCCTGCTCACCGGCCACCACGATCATCGACGGATCAACGGCATAGGTTTCCCCGTTCAGCGCAACGCACTGCTCGCCGTCGCGTCCCGCGCGAGCCGTCAGCGAATGCCCGGGCACCAGGTCGGCATCGAAGGCATGCATCGGCTGCGGCAGCTCCGCCATGACGTAGTTCGTGATGTCGACGATGTTGTTGATCGGGTTCAGGCCGATCGCCTCTAACCGGTATTGCAGCCACAGGGGCGAAGGACCCACCGTGACGTTTTCAAACAGCACTGCGGTGAAGCGCGGGCAGAGATCCAGGTTCTCAATCGCGACGCGAACGGCAGGCTCGCCGCACGCGATCAGGCTCAGGTCCGCCGGTTCGGCCAGCGGCAGGCCGTCGATGGCCGCCACCTCGCGCGCCATCCCGTGATGTCCCCACAGATCGGGCCGGTGCGTCAGGCTCTTGTTGTCAATTTCAATGATGTGGTCAGGACGGATTGCCGGCAGCGGCGCACCCACCTCCAGCCCATCCAGTTCCAGGATGTCGTTGTGGTCGTCATTGATGCCCAGTTCGTCACCGGCGCAGAGCATGCCGTCACTTTCGATTCCGGAAACCTTCTTCTTGCCAAGCGGCCAGTAGGCGGTGAGCAGTCCGGCGCGGCAGTTCGGCGCGCCGCACGCGACCGTCTTGATGCCGTAGCGGCCGGTGTCGACCGTGGCCTGTACGTTTTTGCTGCCCTCCAGCGGCGCGACGGCCAGCACCCGCGCGACGCACACGTCGGCCAACTGCGGCGCATACGCTTCGACGCCATCGCATTCGGCCGTCTTCATCGTGATCTGACGGCCTAACTCCCGCGCGTCGGCCGAAAGGCCCGGCACCAGTTCCGCCAGCCATTGATAGGAAAACTTCAAGCGAACTGCTCCAGGAACCGAAGGTCGCCGGAGTTGATCCAGCGGATGTCGTCAATGGCGTAGCGCATCATCACCAGGCGCGTCAGCCCGAGGCCGAAGGCGAAGCCGCCCCACTCCCGCGGGTCGATGTTGCTCATGCGCAGCACGTTCGGGTGCACCAGTCCGCACGGCAGCAGTTCCACCCATCCGGAATGTTTGCAGACCGGGCAGCCGGCGCCCTCGCACACCATGCAGGCGATGTCCAGCTCAAAGCCGGGTTCGACAAACGGGAAGTAGCCGGGACGCAGGCGCACGGTCACGTCGTCGCGCCGGAAGATGCGCGCCAGCAGGGTCTTCATGAAGTAGATCAGGTTCGCGACGGAGACGTCGCGGTCGATCATCATGCCTTCCAGTTGGTGGAACGTATGCTCGTGGCTGGCGTCCACTTCCTCGTTGCGAAACACGCGTCCCGGGGCGATCATGCGCAACGGCAGCTTCAGCGTCTGCATGCCGCGCACCTGTACGGGCGAGGTATGCGTGCGCAACAGGTGCCCGCCCTCCAGCCAGAACGTGTCCTGCATGTCGCGCGCCGGATGCGTCGGCGGAATGTTGAGCGCGTCGAAGTTGTGGAACTCGGTCTCCACCTCCGGCCCGTAGAGCACCGCAAAGCCCATCGAGACGAACAGTTCTTCGATTTCGGCCTGAATCACGCTGATCGGATGCCGCGCACCGGGCCTTACACCGCCGGCCGGAACCGTCAGGTCCAGCGCCTCGCGTTCCAATCGTTCCGCCAGTGCGGCAGAAGCAAAGGAAGCCTTCTTTGTTTCGAACAAAGACTCCAGCTTCTGTTTTGCGGCATTCAGCTGTTTGCCGGCCTCGGCGCGTTCCGATGCCGCCAGCTTCGCCATACCCTTGCCGAGTTCCGCCAGCGCGCCTTTGCGCCCCAGGATGTCGACGCGGGCCGATTCCAGTGCCTCTGCCGTTGTCGTGGAGGCGATGCGCCCGGCCCATTCGGCCAGTTGGGTTTCGGAGATCATGGCGGCGTTTAGGCGGCCACCGGCGCAAAGACGGTTTCGGTCAGTTGGAGATCGGCAGCCAGGTGATTCAGATAGAACAGCACCACCGTGTCTCCGTACTTGCCGCGAAACTGCTCAAAAGCCCGCTGCTGCCAGCCGTCCGTGAAGTACTGCGCCGCATTCAAATCCTTGGCGAAGAAGCCGTCTTCGTGCGGCACCCCAAACGAGTTCAGAACGTCGACGATCAGGTCCATGTGCGAGATCAGGATCGCCTGTGCCAGTTCCCGCGCCAGTTGCTCTTCTCCCGCCTGCAGCCTCGGCCAGACGCGCATCGCCGACCGACGCAGTGTTTCCGAGTTCAGCTTCGTCAAGCCCAGGCGCAGCTTCATGGGTTCAAACAGCTGATACGTCCTCAATTTGCCGAGAGAAACGGAACGCAGCAGGTCTCCCAGAGCCGGCTCGCCCAGCCCCAGATACACATCGCACAAGCGCATCACTCGTCAAGGTAGCACAGGCCCTTTGAAATCCGTGCCTGCGTTACAATGTAGGTTTCCGGCACATTCATGAGTAACTTGATCGTCCTCGGTGCGCAGTGGGGTGACGAGGGCAAAGGGAAAATTGTGGACCTGTTCAGCGACAGGTTCGATATCGTGGCGCGCTATCAGGGCGGCCACAACGCGGGCCATACCGTTTACATTGGCCCTACGAAGTACGTCCTGAAGTTGATCCCGAGCGGCATTCTCCGTCCGGGCGTCCGTGCCGTTATCGGCAACGGCGTGGTGATCGACCCCGGCGCTCTCCTGGACGAGATCAGCACCTTGGAGGCAGCCGGCATCGACGTCAATGCCAGCCTCGCCATCTCCAACCGCGCCCACGTGATCTTTCCGTTTCATCGCATGGTGGAGAAGCTCTCGGAAGGCCGTACGGACCGTGTCGCCATCGGGACCACCTCCCGCGGCATTGGCCCCTGCTATGAAGACAAGATCGGCCGCCGCGGCATCCGCATGGCGGACCTGGTCGACGGCGACTTCGAGGCCATCTACCGCAATCTCAGCGCGGACAAAACGACGCTGGCCAAGGCCTTTCATCTGGCCGAGCCGATCGATTTCGACAAGATCCTGGCTGCCTACAAGGGCTATGCCGACCGCCTTCGACCACTGGTGTGCGACACCGTCCACCTGCTGAACACCGCCATCCGCGACGGCAAGAGCATCCTGTTTGAAGGCGCCCAAGGCACCATGCTGGACGTCGATCACGGGACGTTCCCGTTTGTGACGTCCTCCAGCGCCACCGCCGGCGGAGCCTGCACCGGTACGGGCGTCGCACCCACCCGGATTGACGGTGTGATCGGCGTGTCGAAGGCTTACATCACGCGCGTCGGCGCCGGACCCTTCCCGACGGAGCTCGATGGCGAAGTGGGCGACCACATCCGCAAGCGCGGCAACGAGTTCGGCTCCGTCACCGGGCGCCCGCGCCGTTGCGGCTGGTTCGATGTTCCGCTGCTGAAGTACACGGCGGCCATCAACGGCTTCGACAGCGTGATCATCACCAAGCTGGACGTTCTGGACGAACTCGACGAAGTGAAGGTTTGCGTCGCCTACCGCCGCAACGGCAAGCTCATTGAGGACATGCCCGCCACCAGCGCGGGCATGGAAGAGATCGAGCCCGTCTACGAGACGCTGCCCGGCTGGAAGTCGCCGACGCGCAGCCTGACCGATGCCGCTGCCCTGCCGGCGCGCGCAAAGGACTACCTGAACGTGCTCGAACGCCTGACCGGCGTCGAGATCGGCTGCATCTCCACCGGTCCGGAACGCAACGAGACGATTCTGCAGCCACACTCGCGGCTGGCCAAACTGCTCGGCTGATTTCCCGGATCAGCCGACCCGCCGCTTCGTCGCAATCACCGGAAACCGCCCGGCGCGCCATGCGTCTCAAGGGGCAGCGCCGCACGCGCTGCCGTCGAAAGGAGCCACTCATGGCACTCGCCGCATGCCCCTGCCGGGCGATCCCGGATGATCGCGACCTCACCAGCCGGGCCCCCGATGACGCGATCAACCTCATCGAGCGGGAACTGCTGCGGCTTCTGCCCGTCCCCGAAGCCGAGGAGCGCGCCGCCAACCTGGCCAGCTTTCTGATGGCGGTCGAGGCAGAGGCCGATCGTTCCCGGTACTGGGCGCTCTAGCTCACCAGCGCCCGCGCGCGCTTCACCATCGAAGATTCGAAGGATGGCTGCGGCACCGCGATCCGTTTCCGCAACTCTGCCGCGCGTGCCTCTTTGCGCCCGGTCGCGGGCAGTGCGTCGCACAGCTTCTCAAACTGCCGCTGATCCGCCGCCTGCATTCCGGAGAGCGCGCGATAGTAGCCCTGCTGTCCCGGAATCTTGCGGCACCCATCGATCAGCGCCGCCACCACATCGCGGCGGTCGTCAAACGTCAGGAGCGGATGCGTCGCGATCGTCGCGCCCCAGTCGTCGAGAAACGGCGCCTGCGGCAGCAGCAGGTCCGGCGACTGCCGCAGCGCCTTGACGCCGCGCAACGGATAGTGCCGGTGCCCTTCCGGCGACAGCAACTCCCGGTAGATCCGCATTGGCGCGGCGAAGCGACCTGCGTCTTCGTGCCCCAGGCGCAGGAAGCGGGCTCGCGATTCCGCCATCCGCTCGCCTTCCTTCCAGAAGCTGATTCCCTGGTTCAGGTCGCCCAGGTTGTGCGCGATCGATGCCGCCAGTTTCAACTGGTCCACACCCTTGGCGCGGGCGAAACTCTGCAACTCGCGATCGAGTTCCGCTTCGATGGCGTCGGCGAGCTTTGCCGCATACTCCTCGTCGTGCACTTCCATCAGCCGCCCGTGTCCGCCGGCCAGAATGCTCATCCGTTCGCCGTCGTGTCCGCTCACCGGGCCGAAGCCCGTGTCCACGGTCCGGCGCGAAACGAAAGACAAGTCCCATTGCATCGCCCGAACGGCCAGCTCCGCCATGGCCCGCAGCCGCTCCCGCGCGCTCGTCTGTTGCCACAGCAGTCCGCGGATCTTCGTATCGACGTCGGTGGGGACAAACGTCGCCACGGTCGCATGATGCGCCGCCACGCACATCGCGAAGTAGTTCGGATGCGCATCGCGCAGGATCGTCAGAAACTCGTGCTCGCCCCAGTCCCGGGCAAACAGGAACGGCGCGGTGTTGCGCACCAACTCGCGCAGCGTCTCGACCGGGATCAACGCAGCGTCTCTCCCGCGCGAAGGGTCCAGGCCGACATGTGCTGCGTGAACCCGATTCTCGGGTAGTAGTCCACTGCCTTCGGCGCCGACAGCAGAATCACCGTCGCCTTGCCGCCGGCCTGCTGCGTGCGGCGGATCAGTTCCTTGCCGATCCCTTGCTTCTGATACGCCTCATCCACGGCCAGGTCCGACAGATACGTCGCATAGGCGAAGTCGCTCAGACTGCGCGCGATGCCCACCATCCGGTCGCCATCCCAAGCCGTCACGATCAGATTCGCGTTGTCCAGCATGGCCCGCATCCGCGCGGGATCGTCCATCGGGCGCCGCTCGCCGAGCGTCGAGGCGCGATACAGTTCGAGGGCGGCCTCGATCGTGAAATCCCGCCCCTCGCGATAAGTAATCATAAAGAACCATGATGCAACTGGGATTCGTCAGCGCGATTCTGCCTGACCTGGGTTTCGACGAGGTCATGCTGTTTGCCAAGCAGACCGGCTTCGATTGTGTGGAGATCATGTGCTGGCCGAAGGGCAAGGCGGAGCGCCGCTACGCCGGGGTCACGCACATCGACGTGAATGACCTGAGTGACCATGCGATCGGCCAGATTCGCGAAACGGTGGAGGAAACCGGCGTCGCGATCAGCGGCCTCGGCTACTACCCGAACCCGCTGACTCCCGACGAGGCCGAGGCACAGGTCTACGTCGAGCACATCAAAAAGGTCATCGTGGCCGCCAAGAAACTCGCGCTGCCGGTGGTGAACACCTTTGTCGGCCGCGATTGGACGAAGACCGTCGATGAGCAGTGGCCGCGCTTTCTCGCCACCTGGACGCCGATCATCGCCTTTGCCGCCGATCACGGCATCAAGATCGGCATCGAGAACTGCCCGATGTCGTTCACGCGCGACGAGTGGCCGGGCGGCAAGAATCTGGCCAGTTCTCCGCGCATCTGGCGGCGGATGTTCAACGACATCCCGCACGAGAACTTCGGCCTGAACTTCGATCCGTCCCACTTTGTCTGGCAGGGCATGGATTACCTGCGCGTGCTGCGGGAGTTCCGGACGCGCCTGCATCATGTGCACGCCAAGGACGCGCGAGTGGATTACGACAAGCGAAACGAAGTGGGCCTGCTGGCGTACCCGAACGAGTACCATACGCCGAAGCTTCCGGGCTTGGGCGACGTGAATTGGAGCGACTTCTTCTCGGTGCTGACGGAGGTCTACGACGGACCGGTCTGCATTGAAGTGGAAGACCGCGCCTATGAGGGCACGCTTGAGAAGCGCAAGGCGGCGCTGCGGCAAAGCGGACGGTATCTGCGGCAATACATGCCCTAAGGGTGGATAGCCGTAGTCGAGGCTAGGCGCGCAGGGCATCCCAGGGCAGGGGACCGCGGAACAGCTTCGGTCCCTCCCACCCCAACAGCTCTTTCATTTCCTGCGCGGTCTTGTGATAGCCCGGTTCGCGGAGCCAGGGGTTTCGATCGCGGCGATGCTGGCGGAGTTTCGGCCCGGCGGCGTACGGATCATCCAGGTAGGCGATCTCGACGGAGCGTTCCCGCTCCTCGGTCGCGCCGAGCTTTGCCGGATTGTTCCGTCCCTCGAATCGAAACCGCTCCAGCGGCCAGCGGATGGCGCGCCGGTGCAGGTCGAACATCGCGGCCTTGTACGCCCAGGTGATGACGGTGATGCGTTCCGGGTAGAGTCGCACCGCCTCGCGATAGCGCGCCAGGGAAAACAGGAGATGCTCAAAGCTGTCGCGCGCGAACTCTTCCAGGTGTGTGCGCTTGGCGACGTCCGCCGCGCCCCACCAGCCCTGCGCCTCCGCCACCATCTTGGAACTGATCGACTGCGTCCGCGTGATCGACCGTTCACTGGCCCGACCGGTCAGAACCAGCAGCGCCTCCGGGTCCGCCGCGGCCAACTCCACAGCCCTTTTCAGTTGCTCGACGTGGCGTGCGCCATTGCCCGCTTCATGCTCGTCCAGGTACCAGGCCGCGTCGGCGCTCAGGTCACCGGCGGTCTGACGCAATACGGCGACGCCGGGCACAAAAATCAGATGATTCGGCATACACCTGCTCTCAATTTGCCCATATCGGCACCAGCGGCGTCAGAATGAATCCGTTTGCAGCAGGCGAGGATAATAGTCGGATGTCCTTTTCCTCTCTTGAGCTCACCGGCAAGACGGCTGTCGTCATCGGTGGAACCTCCGGCATTGGCCGCGCCATCGCCTTAGGAATGGCCGCTGCCGGTGCCGATGTGGTCGCCAGTTCCCGCCGCGCCTCCGAAGTGGATGCCACCGCTGCCGAAATCGAGGCCGCTGGACGGCGCACGCTCCGCCTCACCAGCGACGTCTCCAGCAAGCCTTCGCTCCAGGCCCTTCTGGAGGGTGTCGTTGCCGCTTTCGGCAAGGCCGACATCCTGGTGAACTGCGCCGGCCGCACAAAGCGCGCCCCGACGCTCGAGGTGCCCGAAGAGGACTGGAACGCCATTCTCGACACCAATCTCACGGGCACCCTGCGCGCCTGTCAGGTCTTCGGTGCGCACATGCTGGAACGCGGCTACGGCCGCATCGTCAACATTGCCTCGCTCTCGTCGTTCGTCGCGTTGTTTGAAGTCGCCGCGTATGCCGCCAGCAAGGCTGCCGTCGCGTCGCTCACCAAGTCGCTTGCCGTCGAATGGGGGCCCCGCGGCGTTCTCGTCAACGCGATCGCGCCCGGCGTCTTCCCCACGCCGCTGAATGAGAAGCTGCTCAACGGGACGCCGCGCGGCCAGGAGTTTCTGCTTCGCACCCCGCTGCGCCGCTTCGGCAAGGTGGAGGAGTTGGCCGGTGCCGCCATCTTCCTCGCCTCCGACGCCGCCAGCTTCGTCAACGGAGAGATCCTCGCCGTCGACGGAGGCTTCCTGGCCAGCGGCGTCAATCAATAGCTCGCGGGCAGGCGCAGCAGCGGATCCCCGACGCAGACGTTCATCCAACTCAGTGCGGGAATCGACAGGTAGAACGCTTCCGCCAGCGGACGCCCGCGCAGCAGATAGGCGGGCAGCAGATAGTCCGGACGCGGCGTGAAGCCGAGATACGGCTCATAGACGTGCCCGGTTGCCGCCGTGGCGCCCTCGGCCAGGTAGTCGCTGGTCAGGCTTTGGGGCGCCCCGGCAAACCAGGTTTTGGAATTCAACCACGTGCCGAGGT
>CAYNDS010000141.1:8903-11747 GCA_964395885.1 uncultured Solibacteraceae bacterium
GTTCCAGTCCTGCGGCGGCGCGGCAAACGTCCGCGCATTCGTCGAGACATACTCGGTTGCGATCGCGCCTGGCAGCCATGTGTTCCCCAGCCGGCGTTCCCGCCGCCGCGAATCGTTCGAACCCCAACTGGCATACCCGACGACATCCCTCACCCCTTGCAGCACCGCCGCGGAGGCGTCGAAGACGACGCGGTCTTTCGGCAGCAGGATCGCCGCATTGCGCAGCCAGTTGTTGCCGTCCTGATCGTTGTCGGCATGGAGATCGAGGACGATCTTGCCCTTCCGAACACGCCCATCGCGTTCAGCGGCAAGCGCATCGTCAATCAGGCGAAGTGCGCCGGACGCCGTCTGTGCCGCCAGGCGCGTCACCAGATAGATCGGAAACCGCGCCTGCGCAAACGGCGTCTCACGCTGCCCGAAGAACGGATTGGATGCCGGTCCTTCCACGGGAACCGCCACGCCCCGGTCCCGCGCATAGAGCAGTGCGAGTTCCGAATCGACGCTCGCCGCCGTGGAGCGCATCTTCTCGCCCGCGCCGGCAATCTTCAGCGGAACATGCGGCATCAGCACGATGGCCACCACGCCCGCGCCCCGCCGCGCCAGGCATTCCCGCACGGCGCCTTCCACGTCCCGGGCATAGACCACGCGCGTGATCTCCTCCACTGGTTCGGTCCGGATACGGCAGTAATTTGCTAATGGAATCAAGCGCTTGCGGAGATAATGCTCCGCCGTGCGCGTCGAGTCGACGTGCCGTTCGTTGGCCACCACCAGGACCTCCCGCGGCGACAGCGCCAGTGTGGGAACAGTGGCCAGCCACAGGAAGAGTCGTTGCACGAGTTTGCAATGGTATGATGGCAGAATCGGAGTGGTGTTGTCCGCAGGGGACCCGCATGGACCTGGATCAATTGCACACGTTCCTCGAAATCGTTCGCCTGAAGAGCTTCTCGAAGGCGGCGCAAACGTGTTTCCGCACCCAGCCTGCGGTCAGCGCCCAGGTCCGGCAGTTGGAGCAGGAACTCGGCGCGCCGCTGTTTGAACGGCTCGGCACGCGGATCGCTCTCACGATGGCCGGGCGCATCTTTGCCGAGTACGCCGAACAGATCGTCGACCTCCGCCGCCGCGCGCAGGATGCCATCCAGGAACTCGAACGCGTCCCCCGGGGCGAACTCGTGATCGCCGCCAACGAAGCGACTTGTATCTATGTGCTGCCGGAGGTGTTCTCGCAGTACAAGGCCCGGTTTCCCGGCGTGCAGTTGCAGGTGGACCGCTCCTACGGCAGCCGGGTGGTGCAAGCCGTGGTCGAAAATCAGGCGGACTTCGGAATCACCCAACTGCCGGTGGAAGAGAAACGCCTGGAAGTGGTGCGCTTCCATTCCGATGAGATCCGGCTGTTGATGCCGCCCGGCCATCCGCTGGCGCTCCGCACGGAAGTTCTGGCGGCGGATCTGCGCGGTGTGCCGCTGCTGTTGCCGAAATCCGGCACGACGCGCGCGCGGCTGAATACCTGGCTGGAACCCATTTCCGAGGACCGCGTCGTTTCAATGGAGCTGGACTCCACCGAGATGATTAAGCGCTTCGTGATGGCCGGTCTCGGACTCGGTTTCCTGGCCGCCTCCCATGCGGAGGAGGAACTGCGCGCCGGAAAGCTGGCGACGGCCAGCCTGGGCCCGGAGCCGATCATTCGGCGCGTGGGTCTGATCTATCGAAAAGACAAGCAGCTATCGCGCGCGGCACTGAGTTTTCTGGAATTGATGTTGGAGAAGGCAGCGGCATCGGAGCTGGCAATGGAAGCGGCTGGCGTCGAGCGGCCGCGGCGGTCTGCGAAAGTGGCGGGGGTGCGAAGTGGAACGGCGTCCTGAAAACAACGGCGCGATGACGCTGAAGCTGTCAACCGTATATGTGGCCGAGCGCGGCGAGACGAAGGTCTTCCGTTCGGTCGAAGAGGTCCCGCCCGGCATGCGGCGGCGTCTCGCGCAGCGGCGCAAGACCGGAGCGATGGCGACGATTCTCATTGCCAATCGCGGCGGGCAGGAAGAGCTGCGGCGGCGCCTGAAAGGTCTGCCCTCGCGCGTCCAGCCACGGGTATCGCTGCCGACCGGCGCGCCGCAAGGCGCCGAACCGGGAGAAGAGCGGGCGAAGGCAAAGTTTGCCGCGCCGGAGCAGAAGCTGACGCCGCCCCGTTTTCAGGAACTCTCCCGCCCGGACGATTGGAAGACCAGCGCGCGGTGGGCCGGTCTGGTGGGCTTAGGGCTGGCGGCGACCGCGGTGCTGGTATTGAACTGGCTCTAATTTCTTTTTCGTTCTTCCTCAAGTTTTCCGCAGGCCCGCCGATTCTTCCCATGTGGAACGGCGTAGAGCAAATCGAATCGAAGTCAATGAACCGGTCAAACTGCTGGTGCTGGAGCCCGGCGGTTCGAACCAGACCGTGACGCAGGAAGGCCTGGTGATGGACTTTTCCGGGCGCGGCATGCGCGTGCAATTGCCCGCGCGCGTGACCCCTGGGACGGCCGTCCAACTGGACTTCCAGAACCAGATCCTCCTCGGCGAGGTCTGCTACTGCCAGGGCATGGGACAAGGCTATGCCATCGGAATTGAGCTGGAGCACAGCCTGAGCAATCTGGACGACCTCAGCCGTCTGGTTCGCGCTCTGGTGGGTGAAACCGGCCCGGCGACGATGGAGCCGAGCCGCGCGGCCTAAATCCGCCACCACCGGTTTCGCCGGCCTTGGCGCCCGATATCGGCGCCGTCCCCCTCGCGCTATGCTGGGGACTTCCGAATGCAGCGCAGGGCAGTCGTCATCGGTGCCGGAGGCCAACTCGGCTCAGAACTCGTCCGCGAACTCAC
>CAYNDS010000142.1:0-11701 GCA_964395885.1 uncultured Solibacteraceae bacterium
GTTTTCGACGCTGGTGCGCTCGATTGTGTTTCAGCAGGTCAGCGGAGCGGCAGCCTCAACGATGCTGCGGCGGTTGGAGGAGGCGGCAGGGGCGCTGACTCCGAAGCGCCTGCTGACCCTGAGCGATGAGCAGATGCGGGCAGCGGGAATTTCGCAGCAGAAGCGCACCTACATTCGGGATCTTGCCGAGCAGACGCTGGCGCGCCGAGTCCGGTTCCCGGTGTTGAGCAGCCTGCCGGACGAAGCCGTGATCGAGCATCTGACCCGGGTGAAGGGCGTCGGCGTGTGGACGGCGCAGATGTTTCTGATCTTTGCGTTGCGGCGTCCGGATGTGCTGCCGACGGGGGACCTGGGCGTGCGGGCGGCGATGAAGAGTATCTATGGGTTGGAGGAACTTCCCAAGCCCGCCGAGATGGAGCGGCTGGCGCAGCCGTGGCGGCCCTGGGCGAGTGTGGCGTCCTGGTATCTGTGGCGGAGCCTGGACGGTCCGGCGGAGATCTAGATGCCGCCAACGTTACGGCAGCGCATGGAAGCTGTCATGGGCCCGTTTCCCGCTCTCGTCCGTCCGTCGCTGGAGGTGCAGGAACTGAGCCGGGAAGTGTGGGATCAAGGGATTACCGCTTGCCGGATCACGTACGTGGCGGAACCGGGCGACCGCGTCTCCGCGTGGCTGCTGCGACCTGCTGTGGAGGGGCGCCGGCCCGCCATGGTCTGTCTGCATCAGACAACACGGTTCGGCAGCCTGGAACCGGCAGGGCTGGAGGGAAATCCGCACTTTGCCTACGCCCGCGAACTGGCGCGCCGGGGCTACGTGACGTTAGCGCCCGATTATCCGGGGTACAACGAGGGGTCTGGCGGGGGCACGCGATACTTCCGGATGGACCTATATGAAGGCGGTTGGGCCAGCATGACCATGAAGGGCATCTGGAATCATTCGCGCGCGCTGGATGTGTTGGTGGGCGATCCGGCAGTGGATGCCGCCCGCATCGGGGTCATTGGGCATTCGCTGGGGGGCCACAATGCGCTCTTCGCCGCGGTGTTTGAATCGCGCTTCCGGGCCGTGGTCAGCAGTTGCGGCTTCACCGCGCATCGCCGCTACCACAATGGCGACTTGAGGAACTGGTCACACGCCGGATACATGCCCCGGATCTGGAGCGTCTACCACGGCGATTGGACCCGAGTGCCGTACGACTTTCCGGAGATCCTTGCCGCGCTGGGCGACAGGGCTGTCTTCGTGAACGCACCCTTGGCCGATGCCTTCGACGTCGAAGGTGTTCGGGAGTGCGTGCAAGCGGCGGCCTCACGGTTCGCCGAGCGCAAATTGGAAGTCGTGTACCCGGACTGCGGCCACGACTTCCCTGACGATGCGCGGTCAGCCGCCTATTCGTTTCTCGATCGCAACCTCTAAAACACCAGCCGCAGAGCGACTTGGACGTCGCGTTCGCCCTCGCCGAACAGGGTGCCGGTGATCTGGCCAAAGTTACCGGCGTTCACGTTGTTGACCGGGTTTCCGAATCGGGGCGTGTTGGTGAGGTTGTAGAACTCCCCGCGGAACTCCAGGCGCATTCCTTCCCGGATGGGGAAGAAGCGGAAGACGGACAAATCGTAGTTGCCGAAGCCCGGGCCCCGGACGTTATTGCGTCCGCCGTTGCCGAAGGTTCCGGCGCGCGGGGCGGCGAAGGCGGAGCGTTCCATCCACAGCATGCCCGGTCCGTAGCCGCCGAGGATGTTCGGTGTGCCGACGATGTCGGCGAAGTTGCCGTTGCCGGGGCAGTTGCAGGGGCCTGCGTCGGCGACGATGGAGAACGGTGCCCCGGTGACAAAGCGGGCGATGCCGGCCAACTGCCAGTTGCCCACTACCCAAGCCAGCGGTCCCTGACTGGCAAAGCGCTTTCCTTTGCCGAGCGGGAGTTCCCAAATGTGGTTGACGGTCAGCATGTGGGTGCGGTCAAAGCCGGCGGGGCCGTAGTGGCGCTCCCGAACGAAGGCTGGGATGGTGAAGCCAGGCTGGTCATCGCCCACGCCGAGCGTCTTCGAAAAGGTGTAGGCGGCCTGCAGAGACAAGCCGTTGCTGAAGCGGCGTTGCAGGTTCACCTGCAGCGCGTTGTAGTTGTTGTTGTAGGCGTTTGCCCGCTCCGCAACGCTGGCGGTTCGGCCGAAGCGTTGATTGAAAGACAGGCCCGCGGCACCCTGTCCTGGAAGCGCGAAGTTCAACTCGCGCTGGCCTGGAATGCGACGTCCCAGCGTGCCGACATAGCCGACGTCCAGAATCAGGTTATTCGCTAACTGCCGCTGAATGGTGAAGCTATAGCTGTGCACCATCGGGATTGGATTGGTGCGCGGCACCGTAAAGTAGCCCTGATTCGGGGCGGGCGAGATGGTGCCATTCTGCGGAATGGGAATCAACTGGAACGGAGGCAGGGTGTCCTGCGAACCTTCAATGCGGAAGTTGCCGGCGACGCCTTCCTGAATGTTGTAAATGACGGGGAACTGTGTGGAGAGCGTTCCTCCGGTGAAGCCGAAGCGGCCGGTGTAGTAGCTGAGACCGTAACCCGTGCGGATGACCGTCTTTTCGTTCAGCCGGTACGCGATGCCGATTCGAGGTGCGAACTGCTGCGGGTCGAAGTCGACGTTGGTGGACAGACCGATTGGTCCGACACCGGCCACAACCAGACTGTTGGTCGCGGGATCGTAGTTAGAGGCGCCGCCGGCGTAGCGCGGCTTCACGGTGCTGTGTGCTTCGTAGCGCAGTCCCAAGTCCAGCGTGAGCTTCCGGGTCACCTGCCAGTTGTCGTGCACGAAGAAGAATGCCTGGGTCAGGCGATTGGTTGGCGTGACGGTCTGGAAGGTGCGATAGGTCAGGTCTGGCGCGCCGAGCAGGAACGCGGCAAAGGAGTTCCCCAAAGTGCCGAACGGTCCCAGATTCTGGCCGGGGATCGCCGTGGTGCCCGGGTTGTAGTCGAACCGGCCACGCGGACCGAAGTTAAGGCCCTGCGGCTGGAAGCGGTCCGCGCGGATCCGGCGCACGTCAGCGCCCCATTTCAGCGTGTGCTTGCCCGCGATCTTGGTCCAGTTGTTGACCCAGTTGAAGAGATTGTCCGAGTTGATCAGCGGATAGACCACCTGGGGTCCCATGCCCGGCATTCCGCTCACGTTGAAGCGGGGAATGCCGCGTGTTGAGATGGCGTCGGGATTGGGATTGCGGATCGGCAGCTGTCCGGCGAGCGGATCGTCGATGTTGTCTCCGTTCACGTTGGCGAAGTAGCGGTTGTAGCCCGCGCGCGCCTCCATCAGCAACGTCGGAGACCATTGGCGGTTGAAGTTGATGGCGACCGTGTGCGTTGTCACGTCGGAGACAACGCCGTCGCCCACCTTCGGCCCCAACAGTGCGGCTTGGGCTACCTGGTAAGGCGAGATGTTGTATTTCACGAAGATCGAATTTCGCTCGTTAAAGTTGTGATCCACGCGTGCGTCGTAGTTGTAGCCGTCCAGGCGGAAAGGGACGTTGCCGACGATGTTGTTGATCAGTCCACTGGCGGTGGTGCCTGGGATCAAGGGCGTCAGTGCACGTGCGACCGGGTGAAAGCGCGATTGCGGGATGACATTGTTTGCGAACGGCAAGCGTCCTGTGCCGTCGGCATTGCCGGTGGCGGGATCATGCAGCGTCAGTCCCTGCACGCCGGCGAAGTTACCACCGCGCCAGTCGGCAACGGGAATCGTGTTGAGCTGCGTCGTGGCCTGACGTTGATTCACACCCTGAAAGGATCCGAAGAAGAACGTCTTGTTGCGGCGGATTGGGCCGCCGAGCGTGGCGCCGTATTGGTTGCGGATTAGCGCCGGTTTCGGCTGCGGCTCAAAGTTGAAGAAGTTGCGGGCGCGCAAAGCGCGGTTGCGGTGAAAGTCAAACACCGCGCCGTGGAACTCATTCGTGCCACCGCGAGTAACAACGTTGACGACCGCTCCGCCGGCGCGACCGAACTCAGCGGTGTAGTTGGACGTCGAGATATTCACTTCCTGCACGGCTTCGGCCGGCGGAATGTAGATTGTCAGCCCCAGCGTCGGATTGTTGTTGTCGACGCCGTCCACCTGTACGTTGTTCGCGCTGTTGCCTTGCCCGTTGGCCTGATAGAACGTGGTGCGCTGCGGATCTTCCAGAGCGGTGAAGTTGGCGACGGGGACTGAGACGCCGGGCAGCAGACCCACCAGCGCCTGGAAGCTGCGATTCGGCACCGGGAGCTCACGGACCGCCTGGGCGGTGACCGTGCGCGAGACGTCAGCACGATCCGTCTGCAGCAGCGCCGCTTCTGCGGTGACGTTGACGGTTTCCGTCACGGCGCCCGCTTCGAGTTGCGCGTCGATGCGGGCGGTCGTGGCGACGTTCAGCTCGATCTTGTCCCGTTCGAACTTTTTGAAGCCCTGCCGTTCCACCTCGACTTTGTAGGTGCCCGGTGGAAGGTAGGGCTGTGTGTAGGCGCCTTCCGCGTTCGTCACGATGCGCCGGACGACGCCGGTATTGGTTTCGGTGATCGTCACATTTGCATTGGGGACAACGGCGCTGGATGAATCGGTGACGGTGCCGATCAGGGTCGCTGTGACAGCTTGCGACCAAACCGAAGCGGACAGGGTCAAGGCGACCACAACGAGTCGGAACATTCGGACCTCCAGGGTGAACTGAGTGAACAGACGTTTATCACCGCCGGCAATGCCATGTCAATTCCGGGAAATTGTGGAGCGTTTGGGAAGAAAGCAAAGAAGAGTGCCGTGCGGACTCGGAAACGATCCGCACGGCGGTGTGGAAACGACGAACTAGAAGTTGAAGCGGAGCGCCATCTGCAGGCGCCGTCCTTCCAACGCACCCAGGATGCGTCCAAACGTCGGGCTGGCCACGTTCAGGTCGGGCGGGTTGAAGCGAACGTTGTTGAAGGCGTTGAACGCCTCAGCCTGGAAGCGCAACGTGTACCGCTCGGTGAACTTGAAGGTCTTGAACATCGAGATGTCGAAGTTCACGAAGCCGGGCCCAGTGATCACGTTTCGGCCGGTGTTGCCAAAGGTGCCCACCGCGGCTTGGCGGAACGCCTGCGGGTTGATCCAGTAGAGTCCGCGATTGTTGTCGCCGAAGCCCTGACGCGGCGTGATCTGCTGTCCGCCCAGGGAGAACGTGGAGTATGGGTCGGCGCCGGTTGCATCGGCACGTTGCGTGATGAAACCGATGCCGGTGGCATTGGGACCCTGCACCATGCGCTGGACGCCGCTTTGCAGTACGCCGATCATGTTGAACTGCCAGCCGCCGATCACCGCATCGGCTGCCTTGCCGACGTTGCCGCCGAAGCGCTTGCCCTTGCCGAAGGGCAGGTCGTAAAGGCCGCTGTAGACGAAGCGGTGCGCGATGTTGAAGTCAGACGGACCAACGTCGAGGCTGAAGTTGGCCGGGTTCAGATTCGGCGTACCCCAGGAGCCGCCGGAGTCAATGTCGATCGACTTGGCCCAGGTGTAGGCTGCCAGAACGGAGAAGCCGTTGTCGAAACGGCGATCAATCTTCAGGTTGAGCGCGTGGAACTCGCTCCATCCGGCTTGCGAAGAGTAGAGCATGCCGGCCAGGCGCGGGAACCGCCGAACACCGGGAGTGACGCGGTACAGAACACCGGGAGTGGCGTCGGCATCGGAGTTGAAGCGCTTCGACAGCCGGCGGCCCTGGGAGCCCACATACGCCGCTTCCGCCATCCACTTCGAACCGAGCGACTTCTGCATGGAGAACGTCCACATGTAGTTGCGCGGTTTGCGGCCGTCCATCTCCTGTGCGAACAGGAAGATGTTCTGCGGGGTCTGGTAATTGTTGTCGATTGCGGGAATGGACAGGATGGGTAGTGCGTTGACGCCCAACTGCATCGGCGGAAGTCCGCGGCCCGTGTAGTTGTTGTTCTGCTGCGCGAAGATCGGCGGCCCGTTGGTGATGAACTGCGTTTCGTTCATCTGAGTCTGGTCGAAGTAGGTACCCACTCCGGCGCGGAACACCCAGGTTTGTGCCCAGCGGGGGTTGTAGGCCAAGCCAAGGCGCGGCGCGAAGTTGCGATAGTCCGGTCCGACGATCGAGTCCCGCACCTGGCCGAGAATTGGGAACAACTGCCGGCCGGTGTTGAAGTCGAAGCCGTAAACATTGCGGCGCTCCTGTTCAATCGGCGTAGCGGGGCTGACGAACTCGTGCCGCAGGCCGTAGTTCAGCGTGAGCTCTTTGCTGATCTTCCAGTCGTCCTGGAAAAAGATGTTCTGCGTGTAGAAGCGGAAGTGCGTGGCGGAACTGCCGACCGCGCCGGAGGCGTTGAGCGGGAATCCCAACAGGAAGTCCGCGATGGGACTGCCGGAGCCCGTGCGCGGGTTGCCCGCCGCATCGAGAGCTGCTGTCCAACTCGGCGCGAAGGTGAACGACCCGCGCGGACCGTTGTCGGAGTTCAACCAGTTTCGGGACTGGCGCAGTTCATAGCCGAACTTGAACGTGTGGCCGCTCTTGATCCACGTTGTCGCATTCGACAGCTGATAGTTGTGCAGGATGTTGCCCTGCGTCAGGCCGTCAGATCCGATGCCGGAGAAGCCTACCCAGCCGACTGTCGGCACGCCCCAATTCCGTTCCACCGTGGAGACGCCGGTGATGCCGATTTCGCGGGCGATGTCGCGGTCGACCGTCACCTGCTGGCCGAAGAGGTTGGCGTAGTTGTAGGCGGCGCGGAACACGTTCACGACGTTGGGACGCAGCGTGGATGTCAGCTGAGCCACCGCGGCTCTACCTCTCGAAATCACCTGGCGGCCGGCCAGCGGCTGCAAAGCGGCGGGAAGCAGCGGCGCATCCTGCCAGCTGTAGCGCGCAAACAGGGTGTGGTTGTCGTTGATGCGATAGTCGCCGCGGACGTTCACCTGATCATCGTCCAGCCGCTGAATCGGCGTGCCGACGAGATTGACGCCTTCCACAACGGGGTTGTTCGTCACTGGAATGAACGGGAAGAAGTTACGGCTGATCCGGTTGATGCGGCTGGGCGGAACAACGTTGCCGGGGAACTGCTGCCGCGTGTTTGTCGTGGCGTCGAATGTCAGCGGGTCAAAGATGTCGGGGCCGCCGGCGAGGTTCCCCGTCAGCTGCGTCTGGTTGGGAAACAACCCGCGCTGCGTGATGCCCAGCCGCTGGCGGAACCCTTCATAGTTGCCGAAGACGAAGAGGCGGTCCTTGATGACCGGGCCGCCCACGGCAAAGCCGAAGTTGTTGCGCCGGAAGGGCTCCACGGAGCGTGCGAAGAACGTGCGTGCATCCATGGCGTTGTTCCGCAAAAAGTGATACGCGGAGCCGTGCCATTCATTCGAGCCGCCACGCGAGGCGACGTTGATGATGCCAGGCGAATTGCCGAACTCGGCCTGGAAGAAGTTCCGCTGGATTTTGAACTCCTGAACGGCATCCAGCGAGGGCGTGATGGAGCTGTCGCCGATGCGAGGGTTGCGCATTTCGACGCCGTCGTAGAGGTAACTGGTGGAGCTTTCGCGCTGGCCACCCACGAGGATGGAGCGGTCCGCCCGCTGCGTGGTGGCCGAGACGAAGCTGGCCGGGCCTTGCGCCGCCGGAATCTGGGGATAGACTCCGGGCGAGAGTGAGCCGAGGGTGAGGTAGTTGCGGCCGTTCAACGGAAGATCGTTGATCGCCTTTCGCGTCACGGTCTGTCCGAGAGAGGCTGTCTCGGGTTCCAGCAGCGGCGCGGCGGCGCCGGTGATGGTGACGGTTTCGCTGACCTGTCCGAGTCGGAGCTTCACGTCGACGCGAACGCGCTCGGCAATGCCCAGCTCAAACGGTTCGGTTTGCGTCGTCTGAAATCCGGTGCCGGTTGCGACCACGCGATACCGTCCCGGAGCCAACTGGGGGAAGACGAATTCGCCACTGTCGTCGCTCTCGGCTTTGCGTGTTGCGCCGGTATTGGAGTCCACCAGCGTGAGGCTGGCTTTGGGGACGGCGCTGCCCGAGTCATCGGTGACGACGCCGGACACGGCAGAAGTGTTGAGCTGTGCGAGCAATGGAAGGGTGAGTGAGAGAAGTACCAATACCCGTTTCATCGGTGAACGTTTTATCACAGCCCGACGACAATCCATACGGGCTTGTGCCTCAATGGAGCACCCGCCGATATACTAGTCGGCATGGCAACCTTGGTTTCCCTGGGACCGGAAACCGCCCATGACCCGGCGGTGTTGCGTGCCAAACAGAACAAACTCATCGAAGTGATTCGCCCGCTGGGCCGAGTCATTGTTGCGTACTCTGGCGGGCTGGATTCGGCGTACCTGGCCTGGGCCGCACATCAAGCGTTGGGGGAGCAGGCGGTGGCGATCACGGCGGATTCGCCTTCGATTCCGGAGTCACACAAGCGCGATGCGGCCGCGTTTGCGCAGGAGGTGGGCTTCCGTCACGAGTTGGTTCCCACGTACGAGTTCGATAATCCTGCTTACGTCGCGAACAATCCTGACCGTTGCTTTCACTGCAAAGATGAGCTGTTCAGAGTGCTGGAAGAGGTTGGGCGAGAGCGCCGGATCCCGAACATCATCTATGGCGTGAACGTCGACGACTTGGGCGACTACCGTCCCGGACAGAGTGCCGCGAAGTTGCATCAGGTGAAGTCGCCGCTGGTGGAGGCCGGACTGCGAAAGAGCGAGATCCGCCAGTTAGCGTTGGATGCCGGATTATCGGTGTGGGACCGTCCTGCCGCGGCGTGCCTGTCCAGCCGCATCCCGTACGGGACTGAGGTGACGCCGGAGCGGATCAAGACGGTGGAGGTGGGCGAAGAGGAGTTGAAGGCGCTCGGCTTCCGCGTGTTCCGCGTGCGCTTTCACGGGGAGTTGGTCCGGCTGGAGTTCGGCAAGCAGGAACTGCGCCGCGCGTTGGACCCGGACATGGCCACTCGCTTTGTGGCGATCTTCAAGCCGTTGGGGTTCAAGTACGTGACGGTGGACTTGGAGGGCTACCGCCAGGGATCCCTGAACGAGGTGCTGAATCTCCCGGCTGCTGTCGGCGAAGCGCGTGCATAGTCCGTATCTCGCGCCCGGACTCTTCGCCCGTCCTGTGGCCATTCTTCTGGCCAGTGCGGGTGGCCGCACGAATGCCGCGACAATGTGCCAGTTCTCCGAGGTGGCGCATCATCCCACTACTCTCTGGGTGTCGGTTGCCAAGGCATCGTTCAGCCATGAGTTATTGCTGGCGGACGGGCGATTCTCGTTGGCCGTCTTGCAGGAGAGACAAGCCGCTTGGGCGCGTGCCTGTGGTCTGGAGTCCGGGCGCAGCTGCGACAAGGCGGCCGAACTGCCGCTTTATCGCGAGAAGGACAGCGTCCATCTGGATGGGGCGCTGTCCTCGATCGTCTGCCGGGTCACTCGGACGGTAGATGTCGATGACCACACATTGTTCCTCGCCGATATCCTGTCCGCGAAAACCGATACGCGGAACCTGTCGCTGCGGCACCTGCTCACCACGGATCTGTAGGCCCGCATGCGCCGCGACGCCAACACGATCTGGGACACCGGCATTCAGAACGTTTGCGGGATTGTGCTGGCCAAACTCGATGAAGACGTGGAACTTTGGTTCTGCGCCAACTTTTCGACCGTGACCGTCGACCCGCAGCGTGTCATTGTGAACCCGAACGGCCTGTACCCGATTCTGGACGCAATCCGGCAGAGCCGTCGATTCTCTCTCAATACGCTCGCCGTCGGGCAGGAGGACGTCGCTGGGCGCGCGATACGCGTCCGGTACCGCGCCCCGGGGAAGTGCGACATCCTCGGGCTGCGGGTATCCGAGCACGAGGGGGTGCCTTACCTTGCGGACTTCGCGCAATCACTGGTCTGCGACGTCGAGAGCATCCTGGACACGGGAGACCACACGGTGACGATCGGCCTGGTGCGTCATCGCGCGGTCAACCCGTGTCTCGCCGGGCAGCCTGCATTGCTCTATCCGTCCGTTCGAAGTCAGAAGCAACCGCTGGGTGTGCGGCTTGCCCGTGGGCTGCTGCGCGTGTCCGGCGTGGAGCAGTACGCCCGGCGGCGGGCGATGGCCCGGTCCGAATCGAAACCCGATCTCGCACAGGAAACCTACGCCCAGGGCGGCGTCACGCCGGAACAGATCGAACGGGCTGCCGTTTACTCGCGATCGGATCGATCTCGCGTGTTGCGATTCCCACAACCGGCCAAGCCTCTGGAACGGCGCGTCTCGGTCTGTGTGATCGGTGTGGGCCAATGGGGAGCGTTTCATTGCGAACTGTTTCGCCAGGCGGATCCCAAGGTAGATCTGTCGGTGTGTGGCCGCAACGCAGCGAAAGTGGAGCGACTGGCGGCCCGCTACGGGGCGCGTCCGATTATCGGAATGGAGCAGGCACTGGCGGATCCGACGATTGAAGCCGTGTCCCTGGTGTTGCCGCACCATCTGCACGCGGCGGCCGCCGAACAGGCTGCCGCAGCCGGCAAGCGGATCCTGCTCGAAAAGCCGATCGGCCGAACGCTGCAGGAAAGCGACGCAGTTTTGGAAGCCTGCCGGCGATTCCAGGCACCGCTGATGATTGCGGAGAACATGCACTTCCGTCCGCAACTGAAGACGGCGATGCGCGCGATCGACGAAGGGCACATCGGCGAGCCGTTGTACTTTGTGGCGCAGGCCGGTGGACGCGTATCGATCAGCGGCTGGAAGGCAAGCAGCGAAGAGATGGGCGGCGGAGTTCTGATGGACCTGGGGGTGCATTACTTCCGGGCGTTGCGGCTGATCATGGGTGAGCCGGACCGGATCCTCGTCTCTCGCGCCGCACAGTCCAATCTCAGGATGGAAGGCGATGACAGCGTGGTGGCGCTGTGCGAAAGCCGCTTCGGTTGGAGTTCATCGCTGCTTTTGAACTGGGCCGGGCCAAGGGCGCCGGGTCCGGATATCACCGTGCACGGCACGCAAGGAACTCTTCAGATCTGGGGTGGAGCGAACCACGTGATCCTGGATCCCTCGCAGCCCACGCCGTGGCAGGAGTTGTTCTCGCTGGCGCGTCCGGCGGCGTTGCAGAAAAGGCTGCTCCGGTTCACGTCGAATCGGCAGTTGTTGCCGGTCGACGGGCCGGACTTCATCGGCTATCACGCGCAGGTGCGAGAGTTTGTCGCCAGCGTGGCGGAAGGGCGCGCGCCGCAATCTACCGGCGAGGAAGCGCGGCGGGATGTCGAGATCGTGGTCCGGGGCTATGATTCGCTGGCGCAGAAGCAGTGGGTAACCCTTCCGCCGCTGTAGCATTCGCCTATGCCCGACACGCCGCCGTTTGTTGAGTTCCTGTTTGAGCAGTTTTCGCCCCTGGGGCGAATCACTGCCCGCCACATGATGGGCGGCTGGGTGCTCTACTGCGAAGGGGCGGTCTTCGCGCTGGTGGCGGACAACGCGCTCTATCTGAAGGCCGACAAACTCACGATTCCTGCATTTGAGGCGTGTGGTCTCCAAGCATTCCGGCCATTTCCGGACAAGGAACTGACGATGAAGTACTATCAGGCGCCTCCCGAAGTGTTCGACAATGCCGATGCGATGCGGCAGTGGGTTGGCGGCGCTGTGGAAACAGGCCGTCGAGCCGCAAAGCGTCCCCGGAAGAGGGCTGCGAAACGATGACGCGGGCTACTGCGGCTTCGGCGCGGTGAACTCGCGCAGCCACTCGATCACCGAGTTGTACCAGAG
>CAYNDS010000143.1:0-11663 GCA_964395885.1 uncultured Solibacteraceae bacterium
GAAGTCGATCCGCTCCGCCATTTCTGATCGATACAGCACTCTTTGCTCCTGCAGGTTGAAGGCAACCACCGAGAATCGTCCAATTCGCGGGTCGCGGGCGATGGTGCGCAGAATCGAAACCAGGGCACTGATATCGACCGGCTGCAGCGTGGAGGCCCGCGCATTCTGTGGCGCGAAGTTGACAACAATCTTGACGCTCAGCGCGCCTTCCGGGTTGCGTTCCACCGGGGGCTCATCGCGAAACGGTTCGGCTTCCGGAGCTCGCACCGTGTGCGGTGCCGCCATCACCGCGATCTGCTTGTCCTTTGCGGGCAGCTGCGCCTCAAGATCCCAGTAAGCGGAGCAAACCCGTTCGGCGCGGTCCCGGATGAGCCAATCGACGTGATACCGGCCTTCGCCCAGCTCAAAATGGCCATGCAGGTACGCTTCACCACGCGCTTCTTCCTCGATTGCGGGCACGCGCAGCTTCTGGATGAGATAGACCGGCTCGTCTTTCTTTTCCTCGGGCGTCACACGGAAGAGAATCGTCAACTGATTCTCCGAGCCCGACAGTTCCTTGAGTGGAACCGCCACCTCAAATCCGGCGTGGAACTTCAGATCGAAACCGAGGACCGGCTTCTCATGATTCACCGCGCAGACCAGGTCCTTACGCGGTTCACCGGCATCGAGCACCGCACGGTCGCTGCTAAAGAGGCGGACACCGCTATTGCCCGACCCGCCGAGAAGCGTCTGCGAGACTGCCCCCTGCCCGAAACACGCCACCAGCGCCGCCGCTAAGCCCGCGCCCTTTGCCGCCCTTCGCCGACCGTCAGCCATTCTCATGCCCGCCGATTGCCCCTATTGTTGGTTCGGATTCCTCATGGCCGAGCCGAGGTGAGAAAAATATCATAGAACGTCGCTGCCCGCTCTTTCCGCCTATCGGCACACCATCGACACAGCGATAGTGCATCCCGACAGCCAAACGTCTCCCGGCTGCGATAGTCTATTCGTTCACCCCCAAGTTATGAAGCTTGTCACCTTTACCCACAACGGCTCCACGCCGTCGGTTGGCTATGTTACGCAGGACGCGGTCATTCCCGTTTTCGGATTCGCGTCGATGACGGAGGCGATCTCCGCCGGTCTTCCGGCTATCCGCGCCGCTCGCACCGGCGCCCCGCTCCCGCTGAGCCAAGTGCGCCTGCTCGCGCCGATTCCGCGTCCTCCGAAGGTCATCTGTATCGGACTGAACTATCGGGATCATGCGATCGAATCTGGAATGGCGATTCCCACCATTCCTGTTGTCTTCACCAAGTTCCCGAACGCCGTCGTTGGACCGGGCGATGACGTCATCCTCCCGCGGAACACGGAAAAGCCTGACTACGAGGCGGAGTTCGCCTTCATCCTCGGCAAGCCCGGGCGCCATGTGACGCCGGAGAACGCCATGGACTACGTATTCGGCTACACCATCATCAACGACGTCTCCGCCAGAGACTGGCAGTTGCAGACCAGTCAGTGGGTGATGGGAAAGACGTTCGATACGTTCTGCCCGATGGGTCCGTGGATTGTCACCGCCGACGAGATTGCCGACCCGCACAACCTGCGCATCGGCTTACGCATCGACGGCCAAACCGTTCAGGATTCCTCCACAAAAGAGCTGATCTTCCGGATTCCCGAACTGGTCGCCCACCTGTCCGAGGTCTTCACGTTTGAGCCGGGCGATGTCGTTTCCACCGGAACACCCCCCGGCGTCGGTCTCGGTCACAAGCCCCCGCGGTGGCTGAAGCCCGGCGAGACGATGACCGTCTTCATCGAAGGCATCGGCGAGCTGACGAACCGCTGCGTGGCCGAAGCCTAGCCCAGCGGATTGACGACTTTCAGCGACGACGCGCGGTTGTTGAACCCGAAATCGGCAAGGTCGGCAATCTGCTGACCTTGCTGCACCAGCAGGGAATCCCCGGTGAAGTCCACGCCGGAGAACAAGTGCAGCGCGCGACGCTTGGAAACAACCGAAGTGATGACGTTGTTCCAGGAATCCCAGCCCCAGAACAGGAAGTTGTTGCGATAGACCTTCCGCAGATCCTCGAGGCCGAAGTCCCACAGTTCGCGCGTATCGGGAATGCGCAGCCGCGCGCCCCCGAAATCGCGATTCTCGTAGCAGTAGCCGGTGTTGGTGGGCGACTCCACAAACGCCGTGCGGCTCTGCGGTTCCGGACGCGCCGTACGGCTCTGCGCTTCCGGACGCGCCGTCCGCTTCAGGTGTTCCGCCATCGCTTCCGACGAGGAAAACGCCAGCAGCTTCCCGTTCGCTTTTCCTTCGGTTCCGATGCAGAAGTGCAGCGGAGCCGACCCAATCTGCGCCCGAGTGCGGTAGCTCTTGCCTTCGAGCAGAATCGGCTTCTTCGGCGTGACGGGCGCTCCGGTGCCGGGGCCGTTGTCGAACAGTCCCTTCGGCACCTTCTTCCACACGGGTTCCGGCGGCACCAACTGCGCCGGATCCACGTTGCGCGTCGCCTCGGCATACGCCGCCGCAAACTCCTCCAGCGTGCGAATCTTTCGCGACTTGAGTTCTTCCAAAATGCGCTGCGCTTCTGGCGTGAGGGCGGTCCGTGTGGTCGGCATTAGCCGCTATCTTACCCCCGCCTGCCACATCGGCCCGCCGCGATAGGCGGGAAAACCATAGCCCATCACGTAGATGATGTCGATATCCACCGGCCGCAGAGCGATGCCTTCGGCCAGGATGCGCTTGCCCTCCTCCGACAACGCGCCCAGAAGCCGCCCGACAATCTCTTCCGGGTGAATGGTTCGTGAGGTGAAGCCGTGCTCGGCGCGCGCCTTGGCGATCACTTCCTCCACCAACGGGTCCGGGGCAGGGTTTCGCTTCTCGTCGTAGCGATACCAGCCGGCGCCGGTCTTTTGACCGAATCGCCCGAGTTCGCACAGCGCGTCCTCGATGGGCGCGGTTCCGGCTTCTTCGCGCTCCTGGCGGATTCGCCAGCCGACATCCAGCCCTGCCAGGTCCCCCACCGCCAGCGGACCCATCGCCATTCCGTAGTCGTACATCGCCTCGTCCACCTGCAACGGTGTCGCGCCTTCCAGCACCAGACGCTCCGCCTCCCGGCGGTACGGTCCGAACATCCGGTTGCCGACAAAGCCGAAACAGTTACCGACCATCACCCCCACCTTGCGCAGCGTCTTGGCGAGTGACATGGACGTCGCCAGCACCTCCGGCAGCGTTCGCTTCCCGCGCACAATCTCCAGAAGGCGCATCACGTTGGCAGGTGAGAAGAAATGGTGTCCCACCACCCATTCCGGACGCCGGGTCGCGGACGCAATCTCGTCGATATCCAGCGTGGAGGTGTTCGTCGCCAGAATGGCCCCGGCGCGTGCGATGGCGTCGAGTTCGGCAAAGATCTGCTTCTTTAGCGCCATGTTCTCGAAGGCGGCTTCGATGATCATGTCGGCCGTCTCAAACCCGTCGTAATGAAGCGTCGGCTTCAACAACGCCAGACGCGAGTCCATGAACGCCTGCGAGAATCGGCCCTTGGCCACGGATGCCGCATAGTTCTTCCGAATCGTGGCGACGCCGCGCTCCAGTGCGTCAGCGGAACTCTCCTTCAACAGCACCGGAATGCCCGCGTTCAGGTAGTTCATCGCGATGCCGCCGCCCATCGTGCCCGCGCCAACCACCGCCGCGCTTTGAACCGGCAGCACCGGGACCTCCTTGCCGATGCCCGGGACCTTGGCCACTTCCCGCTCACCGAAGAAGATGTGGATCATCGCCTTGGACTGTTCCGAGAAGAGGCACTCCTCAAAAATGCGGCGCTCTTCCGCAATGCCGTCGCGGAAGGGGAGTCGTGTGGCAGCTTCCACCGCGTCAATCGCCCGCTGCGCCGCCGCCAGACCACGGGACCGCTTCGCCGCTACAGCCCGAGCCTTGGCAAACACCGCCGGGTCAAACGCCGGCACCGGAAGGTCGCACGTCGGACGCGTCGCCGTCTGCCGGCGCGCGAACTCGACGGCAAACGTCAGAAGTTCCCCGTCTGCGATCGCATCCACGATCCCGTGACGCAGCGCATCCTGTGCCGAAATCGGGTCACCCGCCCAGCACATTTCCAGCGCCTTCTCCACGCCCGCCAGTCGCGGAAGCCGCTGTGTGCCGCCAGCGCCCGGAATGATGCCGAGCTTCACCTCCGGCTGGCCCACCTTGGCATCCGCCGCGATCACGCGGTAGTGTCCGCCCATGGCCACTTCCAGCCCGCCCCCCAGCGCCTGCCCGTGAATCGCCATCACCACCGGCTTCGTCGCAGCCTCGATCTCGAAAATGATCTCGTTGAGTCCGATATCGGACTTCTGGCCCGACGTGATCTTGGCGAATTCCTTGATGTCGGCGCCGGAGATGAAGGTCCGTCCACCTCCGATCAGCACGATCGCGCGAATGGCATCGTCCAGCTGGAACAGCCGTATGCCTTGTACGATTCCCTCCGGCACGCCCGGACTGAGGGCATTCACCGGCGGATTCTGGATCGTCAGGATCCCGACGTCGCCGTCGCGGCTTTGCTGGACCAGTTGGCTCATCGTGTAGAGCCTAACGCAGTCTAGGCGATGCCTTTTGTGGCGGCTTCCTCCAGTGCCGCGCTGAAGCGGTCGATCTCCTCGAGCGTCGTGTAAATATGCGGCGTTACCCGAATGCAGTCGAACTCGCCCGGCACAAAACGGGGGCGCACGTGGATCTTATGCTCCGCCTGCAGCCAAGCGGTCAGCTTCTGCGCGCCGATGCCCGCAATCGAGACTGCTCCCAGCGCGCAGCTCTGCTCCGGATGATCGGCGTTGAAGATCCGCGTCTTCGGCAACTGCGCCGCCCGGCTCTGCCATCGCCGCCGCAGGAAGCGCAGACGGGCGGCCTTGCGCTCCACGCCGATGCTCTGATGAAAGGCAAGCGCCTCGCTGATCGCGGAGCGGTTGGCGACGGGCGACGTGCCGATCCGCTCAAACTTGCGGATGTTGGCATCCATGTCCTTCGGATTTCCGAACAGCGGCCAAACCTTCGCGATGCCGTCGCGGCGGGCGTACAGCAGTCCGGTGCCGATCGGCGCGCAGAGCCACTTGTGCAGGCTCGCTCCGTAGTAGTCGCACTCCAGCTCGGACAGCCGAAACGGGAACTGCGCAAAGGAGTGTCCGCCGTCGACGATCGTCGTGATGCCGCGCGACCGGGCCATGCGGCAGATATCGCGAACCGGGAAAATCTGGCCCGTCGTGTAGGTGATGTGCGAGATCAGGATCACCTTGGTCCGGGGCGTGATTGCGCCTTCGATGAGCCGCGTCAGCGCGTCGGGAGAGGGCGGCGGGGTGGGGAAGGGAACCATCTTGAGCACGATGCCGTCGCGCCGTTCCCGCTGCTGCCAGGCCACAATCATCGAAGGGTAATCCTGGGTGGTGGTCAGAACCTCATCGCCCCGCTTCAGGTCGAGCCCGAACTGAATTGATTCCAGGCTCTCGGTGGTGTTGCGCGTCACTGCAATCTCTTCCGAATGCGCGCCGCCTTCGGCCGCCAGCCGCTTTCGCACCAGCTCGATTTCGGGGATCAGGATCTCGTCGACATACAGCGACGGCTGCATCTCGGAGAAGTCCTGGTAGCGGCGCAGCGCGGTTTGGACCACCAGCGGTGACGGGCTGATCGATCCGTTGTTGAGGTTGATCACATTCCGGTCCAGCGTGAAGGCGTGTCGCACGCGAAACCAGAAGTCTTCATCGCCGGCCAACTCCTCGGCGCCCTTCGTCGTGACAATCGCCTCGGCCAGCATCGCGCCCGCTCGCAGTAGATCCCGCCGTCTCATGGCTGAAGAGTATAGCCGGACTCGGCCGGGCTGAGACGGAATGAGATAATCGGCGTATGAACCGTTTGGTCCTTTGCCTGGCCGCGGCCAGTGCATTCGCCCAACAACTCCCTGACGGGCCCGGACGCGCTGAAATGGAGCGCATGTGCAAGGGCTGTCATGAGATGGCCCGCTCAATCTCTCCCCGGCAGGACCGTGCCGCATGGGCGCAAACGATGTCGAAGATGGCCGCCTTCGGCATGAAGTCGACGCCAAAGGACTTCGAACTGGTACTCGACTACCTTGCCAAGAACTATCCGGCGGACGAAGTGCCGAAGCTGAACGTCAACTCGGCGACCGCGATTGAGCTGGAAAGCGCGCTCGGCCTTCTACGCTCGCAAGCGCGCGCTTTGCTCGCGTATCGAGACCAGAACGGCCCCTTCAAGACCATCGATGACCTAAAGAAGGTGCCGAACATCGACCCCGCGAAGATCGACGCCAAGAAGGACCGGATTGCGTTCTGATGCGCCGGACCCTGCTGAGTATCGCCCTCATCTCCTCTGTTGCCTGCACCCGGAAGCCTGCTGAGCCGGCTTACCTGGTCTATGTCAGCAACGAAGGTTCCGGCGACATGACCATCGTGGACCCCCAGCAGGCGGAGGCTGTGGCCACCGTCCCGCTGGGTAAGCGACCGCGCGGGATTCAGTTTGCAAATGGGTCGATCTACGTCGCCCTCAGCGGTTCGCCGTCGGCGCCGCCCGGTGTCGATGAGAGCACCTTGCCGCCGCCCGACAAAAGCGCGGATGGCATTGGCGTCGTGGATTTAGCGCAGCGCAAGGTCCTCCGCAAGCTCTATGGCGGCTCCGACCCGGAGCAGTTCGCCATCAGCAAGGACGGTAAGCGGCTGTATGTCGCCAACGAGGACGCGGCAGGCGTCAGCATCATCGACCTGGACAGTTCCAAAATCCTCGGAACCGTGCCGACCGGTGAAGAGCCCGAAGGCGTGACGCTCTCGCCCGATGGCAAGTTCGTCTATGTCACCTCCGAAGATGACGGCACGGTAGCCGTCATCGATACCGCCACCGAAAAGGGTGTCGCCACCATTCGCGTCGGCCGCCGTCCGCGCTCGGTTGCAGTTCTGCCGGACGGCAAGACTGCATTCGTTACGAATGAGAACGATGCGAGCCTGAGCGTGGTCGACTGCACGAAGAACGAAACCGTCGCCACCATTCCGGCAGGGGACGGCATGAAGCCGATGGGCACCGCTCTGACGCGCGATGGGTCCAAGCTGTACGTCTCCACCGGACGCGGCAAGAAAGTGCTGATCATTGACACCGCGACGCGCTCCGTCACCGGGTCGATCGAAGTTGGTCCGCGGCCCTGGGGCATCGCACTCTCGCCTGACGAGAAGCTTCTCTTCACCGCAAACGGGCCTTCGAACGATCTTTCCGTCGTCGACCTGGCCACCAACACCGTCGTCCGCAAGATCAAAACGGGGGAGCGTCCTTGGGGCGTGGTTGTCGTCTCGCGTTAGTTCCCGCTCTCGCCATTGGCGCGTGGTCGTGTTCCAAGCCGCGCCAGGTTCTGACGGCTCGACCCGTCGGCAGCCCGATCGCCATCGAGGCGCCGCTTGGTCTGCCACCGGTGCCCGTGCCTGCCGGGAATCCGACCACCGCCGAAGCGGTTGCACTCGGCGCAAAGCTCTTCTTCAGCAAGCGGCTGTCTGCCGACGGGACCCTGGCCTGTGCCAGTTGTCACGATCCGCAGACTGGCTTTGCCGACCGGCGGCCCGTCTCGGCGGGAGTGGGCGGCAAGACCGGTAAGCGCAACGCCCCGACGGTCCGCAACGCCGCCTACTGGACATCGCAGTTTTGGGACGGACGCGCCGCCAGCCTGGAGCAGCAGGCCGCCGGACCGATGATGAACGCGCTCGAGATGGCGCACACGCTGGAGGGTGTCGAACGCGACGTGTCCGCTGACCCGGAACTTCGCCCTCTGTTTGAAGCGGCCTTCGGCAAAGCCCCCGATGGGCAATCGCCTGTCACTCTAGACCGCATCAGTGCCGCGCTCGCCGCCTTCCAGCGCAAGCTCGTCGCCGGAAACTCGCCGTGGGACCGGTTCTACTTCGGCAAGCAGCCGGATGCAATCAGCGCTTCGGCACGTCGTGGTTGGGAGGTCTTTCGGGACGCCAAGCGCGGCAACTGCGTCGTCTGCCATACGGTCGAAGACAAGTTCGCGCTCTTCACGGACCAGAAGTTTCACAACATCGGCGTCGGTCTCAATGCGGAGGGCGAACTCGCCGACCTGGGCCGCTACGATGTGACGCGCCGCGAGGAAGACCGCGGAGCTTTCCGCACGCCCACGTTGCGCAACGTCGCCGAGACCGCACCGTACATGCACGACGGAAGCCTGAAAACACTTAAAGACGTGGTCGACTTTTATGTCGGAGGCGGCAGTTCCAATCCCCATCTCGACAAGGAGATTCGACCGCTGTCGCACCTCACCCGGCAGGACCGCGAGGATCTTGTCGCGTTTCTGGAATCATTGACCGGCGGCGCACCGTGAGGGTAGCCGCGCTGGTCACCGCGCTGATGCTGGCGTCCTGCAGTCAGCCAAAGCCGGCGGAGGCGCCGAAGCCCGTCTACTTCACCGTCGATTTCGCCACGGCGGCTCGGGTCACCGGCACTGCGGTCTTCACCGGGAAGCCGCCTGCCTCCAAGCGCATCACCATGGACGCGGAACCCGACTGTGCAAGGCTGCACTCGGAACCGGTCTACGACCGGCGGGTCTCCACTGGGAAGGGCGGTACGCTGGCCAACGTCTTCGTCTACGTGAAGCGCGGTTTGGAAGGCAAGACTTTCGCGCCGCCCACCACCGCCGTCACGATCGACCAGCGGGGCTGCCAATTCCTGCCGCGCGTGATTGCCGCGCGGACGGCACAGACCATCACGGTGCGCAACAGCGACCCGGTCTCACACAACATCCATCCCGAGCCGAAGAACAATCGCGACTGGAACCAGCAGCAGACGCCCGGAGCGCCGGACCTGCAGCGGCGGTTCGGCTTCCCGGAAGTGATGATTCCGGTCAAGTGCAACATCCACAATTGGATGCGCTCCTGGATCGCCGTCCTGGACCATCCCTACTTTGCGGTCACCTCCGTCGATGGCGCCTGGACGCTCGATCCTCTGCCTCCGGGCCGGTACACGCTCGCGGCTTGGCACGAGGCATACGGTGAACTGACCCGCGAGGTGACACTCGACGCGCGCCAAACCGTGCCGGTGGAGTTCCGCTTCGCGGCCCAGTGACGTTCCTCCGCCTGCTGCCGGTCATCTTTGCTGCCTTCGTCTGTACGGCGGGCTTCGGCGCCGTGATCCCGTCGCTGCCTCTCTATCTGCGGGATCACTACCGCGCCAGCCCGGTTCTGACCGGATTTCTGGTGGGCATCGCCTCCGCCGCCGCGCTGGCTGGACGCCTCTCCGCCGGACAGTTCATCGGGCGCACGGGACGACGGTTCAGCGTCGTCGCCGGCCTCGCCTGCTGCGCCGTCGCGGGACTCTGCTACCTGCCCTGGGGCGGACTGCCGGGCATCGGCGCCGGACGGATCTTCCACGGCCTCGGCGAAGGCTTCCTGCTGACGGCCGCCGTGGCCTGGACGGTGGAACTTGCACCGGAAGGCCGCCGCTCGCAGACCCTCGGCTTCCTGGCCTCCGGCGTTTGGGGCGGCCTCTCTGTTGGGCCCTTTCTCGGTCAGGCCGTGGGCGGCCTGCCGAAGGTCGGGTGGCTGGTGGCGGCCATGACGCTGCCGGCGATGATCGGTGTGCGCTTCGCTCCGGACCATGCGGGCGCCGAGCATCAGGACCCGCCTCCGCTAATCCTTCGGGAGGCAATTGGCCCCGGCCTCGTCCTTGGGCTGACGAACGTCACCTACGCCGTTCTGGTCGGCTTCCTGCCGCTGCTCCTGGTGAAGCGCGGCCTGGTCGCGCCGCACGCGTTTGTCGTCTATGGCTGTGCCGTCCTATGCGGACGCACTCTCTTGGGTTCGCTGCCCGATCGCGCAGGACCATGGCGGATGCTGAGCTGCGGCATCGTCCTGTTGGCCATCGGAATCGCGCTTGTCCTGACCGCGGGATCCGCGCTGATGGTGTCGATTGCCGCCGCCATTCTCGGGCTCGGCTACTCGTTCCCGTGGCCCTCGCTGGCGCTCCTGGTGGTGGATCGCGTACCCGCGCACCATCGCGCCGCGGGCTTGGGAACACTCACCGCGTTCTTCGACATCTTCGTCTCGCTTGGCGCCATCGCTGCCGGCGGCTTGGCGGCCCTGTTCAGCTTCAACGCGCCGTTTCTGTTCGCCCTGGCTTGCGTTGCCGCGTCGGCGATTCTGGCCGCGCGGCTGCATACGGGCTACTCGTCGCGCACGAACAGGCAGTGAATCCAGGCGCCTGTCGGGGCGTGCCGGCTGGACTCCCAACGCTCCAGGCGCGCCGCCAGGTGAGAGAAGACCTTCTGCAGGAAACTGCGCTCCGCCGGACGCTTCAACTTCGCGCCGCAGTGTATGCAGGGCTCATCCTGATCGTACATTCCCCAAGGGTTGCCGCCTTTCGTCATCAGCCAGGCGGCAAGAGCATTTGTCCGATGCGTCCGCTGTCCGACAAACGATGTCTTCTCCCGCCGCCAACCGGAAAACAGACGGTCCAGGCGATTCTCATCGAACGTATTGATGTGGCCCCAAGGGGGATTCAGCCCGTTGCAACAGGCGCAGATGGTTTGTCCGACCCGTGTGTCCTGCCGGTACGGCACGCCCACCAGCACCGCCTTCCGGGAAACGCGCTTTAACTCCTGACAAGCCTTCTCCAGCGCGGGAATGTGCTCCAGAACCTCCGCGCAAAACACCACATCGAAGCTCTTGTCCGGGAAGTCCAGGTTCGTCACGTCACCCTGCACTGTCTCCACGCCATGGAACGCCCACGACGGGCGCTCCAAGTCCAGTGCAACGACACGGGGATACCACTTCGTGAAAAGCTTGGCAAAGTGACCATCCCGAGTACCAATGTCGAGAATCGCCTCTTCTCCGCGGGGGAGCATCGCCGTGAGGTCCAGCGTCCGCAGCTTTTCCGAGTCCTGTTCCCGGTACTCCTTTAGATCCACACTCATGCACCCAGTCTCCCTCGTCTGCAGTCTGTAGGAGTATACGCCGAAATTCCTCAGATCCGCAGTACTAGGTCGAAGCGTCACGGGCTACTGCCGAGGATCTATACTCAAAAGAACTGACTTGTCATAGAAGGGGTGCGAATTGAGACTTTGGCTGGGCATTATTTCCTTGCTGATTGCGAGTGCTTTGGGGTGGGCGCAAACGTCCACTTCTCAGATCACCGGCACGGTATCGGACTCCTCCGGCGCTGTTGTGCCTGGCGCGACCGTTACCGCCACGAATGAGGCGACCGGCGTTGCCAACCGCCAGACGACAACAGACGCGGGGCTGTACGCGTTCCCTTCGCTGCCGGTCGGCATGTACACGGTGAAGGTGGAAGCACAAGGCTTCAAGGCGTACACCAAAACCGGAAACTCGCTGCTCGTCGGAACGCCCTTGACGGTGGACGTCAACCTGGAAGTGGGTGCGGCGACGGAGACCGTCTCGGTCAGCGCCAGCGCGGAGACACTGCAGACGTCGAATGCCGTTATCGGCAACGTGATCGAGCAAAAAGCGATCGTCAACCTGCCGCTGAATGGACGCAACCCGCTCACGCTGCTGCTGTTTGAACCCGGTGTCGTGCAGCGCTCCGGTGGGACGGTGAACGTGAACGGCGCCCGTTCCGGCGCGGTGAACGTGACCATCGACGGCATTGAGGCCAACGAATCCACCAACCCTTCGCC
>CAYNDS010000144.1:0-11650 GCA_964395885.1 uncultured Solibacteraceae bacterium
CCGCCGCTGGGTCCGACAATCGCCACCCTCTCACCGGGCGCCACTGTCAGGTGAATGTCCCGAAGCAACTCTCCGCGCGGGGTCGAGTAGGACACGGCGTGCAGGGCGATCCGTCCTTCGATCCGCGGCAAGGCGCGAGCCGTTGGGGACTGCTGGACGTCGACCGGTATCGCTTCCAGCTCCGCCACGCGTTCCAGTGACACTGCGCCGGTGATCAGGTTGCCGTACAGGGAAAGCAGGTTCTGAACGGGGGCGAGGAGGCGTCCGTGATAGGCGAGGAACGCAATGAGCATGCCGAGTGAGATGCGCCCGTCCAGCACTTCCTTGCCACCGGCGAGAAAGACAATGGCGGTAGCCACCGCCGTAGCAGTGGCGGGGATGGAAGAGGCGGCGTAGTTGGTGGCCTGCATCCCGAGGAGCGCCCGGACGAAGGAGTCGTTCAGCTCTCGAAACCGGCTCCGCTCCCGCTCCTGCTGGTTCGCGGTGACCGTCAGCCGCAGCCCGGTGAGAGACTCAACCAGGAAACTGCCAATGGACGCGCTGCGCTGGCGCATCGTGGCGACGTGCGACGCTACCTTTCCCTGTGCCCTTCGCGTGAGCGAGATCGTCAGTGGCAGCGGCAGGATGCTGACCAGCGTCAGCCACGGAGAGATGCGCAGCATCAGCACCGATGCGCCGGCCAGGAAGATCACGTTCGACAGAGCGGCCAGCAACGCATCGGAACTGACTCGTTGGACCTCGGCAACATCGTTGGTAAGGCGGGAGACCAGATCGCCCAGCTTCAGTTGCGCGTGACGGCGCGGACTGATGGCCTGCAGGTGCGCGTAGACGTCACGACGCATCGCGAACAGTGCCGCGGCCGAGACGCGCACATACAGGTAGCTGGAGGCCGCGTTCAGCACGAAGCCGGCCAGCGTGACCGCCACCATCAGCCCGGAGAACTTCACCAGCGCGTCGAAATCGCGACCCAGCAGGCCGCGGTCCACCAGGCCCTGATTGACAAGCGGCAGTACCAGCGTCGTCCCGGTGCCCAGAAGCCCCACCAGCACGATTGCCGCCAGAGTCCACCGGTGCGGCCGAAGGTACGGGAGAACGCGCCGATACTCCGCCAGTTTGGCAGCCAAGGCGCTTCTTGTGTCCTAACGTCCCGCCGAAGTGGGGGCGCCCGGCATCACTGCCACCAGCGGTGTCGTCATGTCGGCGGCGACGTCCAGTTCCTTGACGAATTGCAGGGTGTTGGCGTCGTAGAACTCCAGCGTGTTGCCCGCCCCGTAGATGATCAGCATTTTGCCGTCGGTGGAGTTGCCGAAGGAGAACCGGGTGCGGCCCGGGAACGTCGCGCGTCTGGTGATCTTGTGTGCGGTCATGTCGATGACGATGAACTCGCACCGGCGGTCGCCATGCTCGCCGGACACTGCAATCGTGTAGCCGGTCTTGCGGTCCGGAGAGAGCCGTAAGCCCACGACGCCTGGCAGGACCGGGCCGATGGGGTGGAAGTCAATCTTTCGCGTGGTGAGGTTAATGTGGGCGATCCCGAAAACCTGCTTGTGTACCACCGGGTCGCTGGCGTTGAAGATCGCGGTCATCATCCCGGGCTCATCGTGCGGGTCGTCGGCGGGGTTTAGGAAGATCGACTCCATGCCCTGGAACTGCGGACGTTCCAGTTCGATCGTATCGACGAGTTTGAAGTCTGCGGTGTCGAAAATGTAAATGTTGTCACGGAACGACCACAGATACTTCCCGTCCGGCGACACTCGGAACTGACCTCGCCCTCCGCCGCGCCCGGCTTTCTCCGGAACGTCCGCCGTTCGGACGATCTTCTTCTCTTGCAGGTCAACGACGGCGAACTTTGGCTTCTCCACCTCAAAACGATCGATCAGCTTGTTGGCCACCGTGATGGACATGTACAGGTACCGTCCGGTCGGATCCAGCGCCACGCCGCCAGGGCGAATCTTCTTTGTGGCGGAGCCGAGCACGAAGGAGTCCACCACCTTGCGCGTCGCCAGGTCAATCGTCTCTACCGCGGTGTCCTTGATGGTGACCGCGATGAGCTTCTTTCGATCCGGCGTCAGCAGCAGGTTGCGGGCGACATCCGTCTGAAGCGGGATGCGGTCCACGACGGCGCCTTTCGCCTCATCGATGACCAGCATCGTCTTGGGCCAGCTTCCGACGTAGAGAAGCGTGGGTTCGGCAGCCAGTGCCGCGGCAATTACGAGAACGTGCATGGGATCTCCGCTTACGGGAACACCAGGTCGATGTCGCGCCAGTCCTTGGTTGCGCTCGCGCACTTGGATGCCCAGTCCGGATAGTTGTTGTAGTGATCCGGAACCTGGGCGGGCCAGAAGCAGGTGACGTAGCAGTCGTAGAGATCCCGCTCGGCGGGCTGGCAAAGCCCCGCGGTTCCGCCGGCGCTGTCGACCTCCCAACCTGGCGAGAAGACGATGGAGCAGCCGACCGGGTAATGGGGACGGTTCGGCCCGGAGGGGCCTCCGCCCATCTGCATCGCGTGAATGTCGCCGTCGCGCGCGGCGATCTCCTCTTCGATCCGGCGCGCCTTCTTGTTGATCGCCCTGACGTGTTTCACTGCAGCGGCTTCCTCCTGTCGAATCGATTCAGAAACGCCGGATTGCGAACGGCGATCTCGGCGTAGATGTGCAGACAGAGATCGGTCCAGCCGCGCACCCAATCGCAGAAATGCAAATTGGGATGGCCGGTGTCTCCATATCGTACAAAGGCCTCATGGTGGCACCCGCCGGCGCAGAGCGGCCGCGCAAAGCAGGTGTGGCAGGCATACTTGGCGCCGATGTGGCCCCGGTTGAGAAACTCCTTCTGGCGCTGCGGATCCAGTCCGCCGTCCAGAACGTTGCCCAGTGCGTGGGAATCGGAATCCACGAAGCGATGGCAGGGGGCGATGTCGCCGCTGGGGCCTACGCCCACCAGCCCGAGGCCGGCGCCGCAAGGGTGGCTCTTGTTGATGCCGGCATGCAACTCGGCCAGCGTATCGCTGACATTGGAGAAGCCCAGCATGCGCCCTTCGATCGCTTCCCGTCGATACTCTTCGGCGAGTTCGCGGAACTGCGCGAAGACGGAATCCATCGACCGGTCCCCGATGGTGTAGAGGCGGTTCTTGGAAGCGGTCACCGGCGCGAAACCCACCTCGGCGAAGCCAAACTCCTCACGAAGATGCCGAAAAATCTGCTTCACGTCGGTGACGCCCTGCGTGAGCGTGACCCGCGCCGCGATGGGACGGGTGCGATGGCGGGCGATCAACGACTTCACCTTGGGCGCCATCACGTCGTAGCTGCCCCGGCCGTTTGCGTACACGCGCAGCGCGTCGTGCATCTCCTTCGGGCCATCGATGGAAACGGTGACACCGATGTCGTTGGCCACTAAAAAGTCGATGATCTCCGGACTGAGCAGTGTGCCGTTGGTGGTGAGGCTGAAGTCTACCGGGCGCCCCACTTCGGCCGCCCGCTGCTGCGCGTAACGCACCACCTTCTGCAGCAGTGGGAAATTCATCAACGTTTCGCCGCCGAAGAACGTGATGTGGACAGCGCGCCGGCCTCGCGAAGATTCAAACAAGTGATCGACCGAGGCGCGGGCCACCTCGTCGCTCATAAACTTTGGCTTACCGTCAGGCGTAGCTACCCTGTCTTCGCCGAACTCATAGCAGTACTGGCAGGAAAGATTGCACTGGTTAGTGAGATTCAGGACCAGCGACTGGAGCGGGAAATCGTCGATGGGTTGCTGCGGCGGGTCCGGAGCGACGGACGGGTCCTGCAGCAGGCGGACATCGCGAAGCTCCTCGAGTGCCTCGTCGAGAACGGCTCCGTCGAAGCGCTGGAAGAGAGTCTGTTCGCCACCGGGCGTTCGAAGATGGCGCACCACCTCCGCCGCAACGGGGCTGAGCGCGAAGATGCCTCCGCTGGGCACAAGATAGGCGAACTCCTGGTCGGCGGCTTGAAAGCCGTGAAACTCTCCCAGGGCGAGCGGAGCGGCGGCGGCCATTACTGCGCCACCTCCGGCTGATCCCATCGCATGTACTGCGGAACGGTCACCACCAGATAGCTTCGAGCGGTGAGCGGCTTTGTCGAACCCGCCGGCGTGTAGCTGGCCACCACCCAGACGTCGCCGAAGTTATTCGCCAGAAACTTCCGTTGCGGATTGGGCCCCTCACCGGCCGGGGTGAACAGACCGTCGGCGCCAAGCGAGCCGACAAACTCCTTGTCATCGTCGCCATAGCGGGCCAGAAACTCTTCGATCGACCACTGTGCGCCCACAGGACCCAGCGGGACGTCATCGCTGGTGTTCGGCTTTCCGTCGATTCCATTGGAGTACGCGATGGCCTCGAACTGGAAATGGCCCTTCGGGTGGGTGCGTCCGCCAAGCCGGGCGATGGCGCTTGCAGGAAGGCGGATGAAGTCAATTTGCTTGTACACGGAGTAGGCCGCCGGAAGCACGCTGCGGCGAAGCGCCACGTCCCGCCGGCCGGGGGCCGCAGTGGCGTCCACGTCCACCTTGACCACCACCTTCCCCGGGCTCTGCGAGACGATTGACGTCACCTGCGCCCCCAGACCGAAATCGATCTCTGCGGCCGTCAACCTTTGCGGAAGCTGATCGCCAAATAGCGTCACCGTATTCCCCTTGGACCCGGCCTGCAGAGACCAGACATCCGCCTGGCTCAGCACCGGGCCATCGTCGGCCCGTTGCAGGAACACGTCGTAGCCGAACTCCTGATATCCGCCCCAAAACCAGCGGCCCTTGGCCGAGCGCTGATCGCGGGAGAAGGCCATCACCTCCCGTTCTTCCTGTCCGCCGGCACCCGTTCCGCGCCCGCGCCAAGCGTAGCCGGTGTAGACGATCGCCCGCGAGGTGCGGCGGACTGTCTCGCCGGTACTGATGGAGGTCAGGGTCGTCCGGGCGGAGAACTCATCGGAACTGCCGGCCACGGGTTCGATCACGACCTCGCCCGTGAACTTCCCCTTGCCGGGACGGTAGGCGCTGACAATCCAGCGGCCACCCAGACGAGGCGTCCGCCGGCTGGCCTGCCAATCCGCCCACTCGCGCGTGTGCAGCGGATTGCGCTTGGCCCACTCTTCGATTGCCAGCTCAATCGGTTCCTTCGCATTGGAATCGGGCTGCCCGGATCCTGGTGCCGCGCGGCGGGAGGGAGGCCGACGGAAGGACGTGAAGTCGACGACGGGGAAGTATCCGCGGTGCATCGACGCCAGTAGGTTCCACTCTTCCTTGGACCGGCGCCAGGACTTCGGCTGCGCCGCCGGATGGCACGGGGCACAGGTGTCGCGCAGGGTATCCGGCAAGTCCTCTTCGGTCTCGATCTGACGCTTCTCCAGGAACCAGGCCACCGGCGCGGCTTCCTCCGGCGCGAGTCCGTGCGTCTCGCTCAGCGCCTTCACAATTTCCTTTGCTTCGGCCGGCGTCAACACGAGACCGTTCAGGCGCACCATGCGCTTGATGATCTGTTGCCAGCCCTCCGGCGTGGTTCGCTCCCAGGAGATCCGGGTCAAGGATCCCTTGCCGTCGTCCCGATGGCAGCCGGAACACTTTGCGCGCACCGTGGCGTTGGTGACGGGAATGCCGGCCTCGGCAGGCGATTCGGGAGTCTGGGCGATGGCGGCCACCGCGGCGAAGAGAAACGTAGGTAGGGTCGCTCGCATGAGATCTCAATGAGGGCGCGCCTTCGACAGGGAGAACGCTGGGGCTGCAGGGCCGGAACCGGAAGTATAGTTCTCCCGGCCTGCGGAACGCAAGAGAAACATGAAGTCGCCTCCGTGAATGGGTGAGCCGTCTTCCAGCCTTCCCCGTATTCTCGCGCACCCTTTCGGCCCCGCGCGAAGCCCGTATGGGTTCAAGAGTCCGAAGTAGACTCAAGGCAAGTGAGCAGGCAGCCGGGCGTGCAGGTGGAAGGGAGCGGTATTGCGGCCCGCTGTGCCGCGCGTCTGCTCGCGGATCGTGGATTGACGGTCCAACAGACGGGAAGCCCGCGCATGCCGCTTCCGGCTGTTTTGCTCAGTCAGACGACCCAGCGGTTGCTGCGGGATGTGTTCCGGCGGGAGGATCTCCTGGAGGGCGGCACCCGGGTGCGATGGCGAGTGGTCGCTTGGGGAGGCGCGGCGCCGGTTCGCGTGGCTCATGAGGCGGTCGTCATTCCGGAGGCAGTCCTCTTCGAACGGCTCGCACTGCCCGAAGCCGGCGGCGCTGGGCCGCCCTCTTCATGGACGCTCCACACCTCCCGCAGTCCGGTGAGTGCCTCTGCGCATACCTTCGGAAGCCGTCAGGCTGTGGCACACACCGTCGTTCTCACGGACGAAGCGGATGGCGAGGCGTGCCTGGCGGAGTCCGTTGAGACTGGCTGGTTGTTTCTGTTGCCCCTCGGCGACCAGACAGCAGTGGTCCTGGACACGGCTGAGGACGGGACGGGGCTCATGCAGAGCCGCCTGGTGGCCGGCAACGTCGCCCGCACCATTGGGACGTCGGCGCCGTTCCCATGCGCTCCGCGGCTGGCTGAACTTCTCGGGGGCGAAGGGTGGATCGCCTGCGGGGCCGCCGCGGTCGCCTTCGATCCGCTGTGCGGAGATGGGACGGGACACGCGATCCGAACGGCGATCCTCGCCAGCGCCACGCTGGCCGCCTGCGATCGGCCGGGGCCACTGCCGGAGGCGCTGTTGGCCGAGTATCGGGCCCGGACGCTCGCCGCGATGTCTCGCCACCTGGAGTTGTGCCATCGCTTCTATGCCAGCGGCGGAGCGGGGACGTGGTGGAGGCGGCAGGTGGACGACACGCTCGCCGGTATGGAGACGCTGGGCAGGCTTGCGGCGGGTTGCCCGGCACCTCGCTTGCTGCTGGATGGATTCTCCTGGCGGCCGGTCCCGGAGTCGAACGGGAACTGGTGATGTCGGTTGGCCTGGGAAGGCGGGCACAACGGGACAGTGCCCGCCTGGGCTCCCGTCTGGACGGCTTACCCTTCGCGATTCAGCTTCGTGTCCAGGGCGACGGCTTCCCATTTCCCCAAATCCGCCAGAAGCGCTTCGGCGTGGCCGCGAACCGCGTTCACGGCGTCGGCACCCAACGGAAGACGGAGCGGAGTCTCAGACGAGGCCAGCGCCTTGACGATCGCAGCAGCCGCCTTGCGCGGATCACCTTCCTGCGTCTGGTGCATGCCGTGGGCAAAGGATCGGGTGCCGCCGACGGCCTCGCGGTAGGCTTCTATCTCGGGCATTTGCTTCAACGCGGCGCCGGCGAAGTCCGTCCGGAACGCTCCCGGCTCGACAATCAGCACCTTGACGCCGAACGGCTTCATCTCCTGCGCCAGCGCTTCCGACAGGCCTTCGAGCGCGAACTTGGAAGCCGAGTAGGCTCCGAACCCCGCGACGGATAACTGGCCGCCCAGGCTGCTGATGTTCACGATCGCACCGCTGCGCTGGGCCCGGAACGTCGGCAGAAACGCACGGGTGACCGCCACCGCGCCAAAGAAGTTGGTCTCGAGTTGCTGCCTGAGTTCACTTTCCGGAGTCTCCTCCACCGCGCCCACGATTCCATAGCCGGCATTGTTGATCAGCACATCGACGCGGCCGAATCGGGCGAGCGTCTGATCGACAGTGTGCCTGATCTGCACCGGATCGGTGACGTCGAGGGGGAGTGCCAGGATTCGCTCCGGGTCGAGCTTGGCCAACTCGGCCAGTTTCTGGGCGTTTCGGGCGGCAGCGACGACCCGGTATCCCTGCTCCAGCGCGTACTCCGAGAAGGCGCGCCCGAAGCCGGATGACGCGCCCGTGATGAACCAAACAGGTGATGTGCTCAAGATTGCTTCCTCAATGGATCCTCGCCGGGCGACGTGCCCGGGAATTCCAGTATCGCCCTGGCTACTCCGGCCAGGCGCCGGCCAGCGCCTTGAACAACAGAACGCTCTCGATCAACGACTGCGTGCGGGCCGCGGACCGCTGGAAGCGCGCATCGAGCAGGCTGCGCTGCGCATCGAGCACGCTGAGAAAGTCATTGAGGCCAGCCTGCTGGAGATCGCGCGCGAGTTCCAGGGCGGCCCCCGCCGATCGCTCGGAGCTTGCCAGCGACGCCTCACGGTCCTGCTGGCGCTGGTAGCTGAACAAGGCGTTGTTGGACTCTTCCCATGCGGCAAGGATCTCCTGCTCAAAGGAAGTCCGCGCCTGGGCGAGGCGGGCATCGTTGGCCTGGATGTTGGAGCGGATCCGGCCGTAGTTGAAGATCGGCAACTGGAGCTGCGGCCCGAGCGAGAAGAAGTTGCCGCCACCAAGCGAAAGCGTGCGGAACGAAGTGCCTTGGCGCCCGGCCAAACCGCTGAGGGCGATCTTCGGGTAACGGTCGGACTTGGCCTGCGCCAGGCGGGCAAAGGCCGCCGCAATCGTGGCTTCGGCGACCTTCACATCGGGCCGGCGTCGAAACCGTTCCGTGGTGAGGCCCGTGGCACTGGCGCGCGGCAGGGTGGCTTGCGCCGCGCTGTCCTGCAACTGGTAGTTGGCGTCGCCACTTAGAACCGCGAGGCGATGGATCCGCAGTTGACGATCCGCCAGCAGAGCGCTCAGCGATGCCTCAGTATTGGTGACGAGCACACCCTGCCGTTCGACATCGAGTTGGGAGTCGAGGCCAGCGCGCGCCCGGTCGGTCACCAGGTTGAGCAGGTCCTTTTGGGTGGCCAGACTCTCCCGCGTGATCGCGATCCTTTCTTCCAGGCCCCGGAGTTCAAAGTAGACGCGGGCTGCCTCGGCGGTCACCCGCAGCAGGACTCCGGCGCGGCGTTCCTCATCGGCCAGCGTGTCGGCGCGGGAGGCACTCAGCGCTGCGCGATTGCCGCCAAACAGGTCGAGTTCCCAGCGCATGTCGAGCTGACCCTGCAGAAGCCCGGTCTCAAAAGGCGAAACGAACGCGCCCGACTGCGCCGCTCCGGGATTCTGCGGAATCCGGGCGATGCCCTGAGCGAATCCGCCCCGGAGGCGCTGACCGCCGGAGGTGAAGTTGATGGCAGGACCGAGAGCGCTCTTGCGCTCCCCCGCAATCGCCCGGGACTCGGCGACCCGCTGCCCGGCGGAGCGGAGATCCAGGTTGGACGACTGGACCTTCTCGATCAGCCGGCTCAGTTCGGGATCCCCGTACACGGACCACCAACTGTTCGGGTCGGCGGCGAGAAGAAGTGCGTAGACGAGAGTGGACATGGCCGTTCAGTTCTCCGCGATCGAAATGTCCATCTGCTGGCCGAGGAAGAGTTGCGCCTCCTTCGGCAGGGCGTAGATGACCTGAAGAACACGGGTATCCACCCGCTCTGTGGCGTCACCGGTGAGGCTCTTTTTGGGAACGACGTAAGGCTCGACGCGGACGAACTGGAGCGGGTAGCGAAGGGCGGAGTTGCCCCGAACGGCCCCAGTGGCGGCACGACCCGGACGGAATCGCGAAGCATCCTTCTCGTCGATATCGGCGCGAACGTGGAGCTGGTCGGTAGCGCCCATCAGAATCAGCGGCTGCGCCAGGACGCCGGCGGGTGCGTACTCTCCGGCACGCACCTTGCACTGGAGAATGGTGCCGGACATGGGCGCGGTGACGGTGAGTCGCGCCAGGTCGGCTTGCACCCGCTCCACCTGTTTCTCCGCCTGGCGCAGGTCGGCTCGGGCGACGTCAAGGTCCGGCTTCCAGGTACCGGCTTCGAGAAGCGCGAGTGCGGAACGCGCTTCCTCCAGGCGCGCCTGAGCTGTGTCGACGGCGCGGCGGCGTCGTTCGCGATCCTCTTCCCGCACCGCGCGCTTGTCACGGACGGCCTCCATCAGGCGGAGTTGCGTCTGGGCGTCGTCCAGCTGCGCGGCCGCGGCGGCCACTCGGGCGCGGGCCGGTGGGATCTCTTCGGGCCGGGTGCCGGCTTCCAGCTTTGCCAGCCGGGCGCGCGCGACATCAGCGTTCGACTGGCGAAGTGCGAGTTCGGCGCGAAGGTCTCGATCGTCCAGTTGGAAGAGGACGTCGCCTCTGCGGACACGGTTGCCGGCGGCAACCGCGACTCGAGTGACAAGGCCGGGAACTGGCACGCTGATCGCCACGTTTTCGCTGCTGGCTTCCACCAGACCGACGGCTCCCAACTGGGTCTTGAACTGTGATCGCGGCGGGGATTGAACGGGCTCCGCGGCGCTGGCTGTCTTGGACAGCCGTTGCGTGCTGAAGAGGGCGAAGCCGAGGGCGAGTACAGCGAGAACGGGAAGTCCGGTGCGAACGAGCATATCAGTGCGTATCTCCGAATGAGTGAGTAGATTTGGTTTCGATGTGAGTGACGATGCCGTCGTTCATGTGAGCGATACGGTCGGCGAATTCAAAAATCCGGCTGTCGTGCGTCACCACCAGAACGCTGCGGTCGGCGCGAACGGCGATCCGGCGAAGCAACTCCATCACGTGGTGTCCGGTGTCGGCATCGAGAGCGGAGGTCGGTTCGTCACAAACGATCAGTTTCGGGTCGTGAATCAAAGCCCGCGCGAAGGCGACTCGCTGCTGTTGACCGCCGGAAAGATGGTTTGGCGTGGCATCGGCCCGGTGACCCAGGCCAAGTTCGGCCAGTAGCGCGCGTGCTTTCTCCTCCGCCGCCTTCCGCTTCCAGCCTGAGGCGAGAAGCGGCACGGCAGCGTTCTGTGCCGCCGTGAGCGCGGGCAGCAGATTGAACTGTTGAAAGACGAACCCGAGATTCTGGCGCCGGAACTCCACGGCCCTGCTTCCCTTCAGTTCCGTCGAGGGCGTGCCGAGAACCTCCAGGTGCCCCCCTGTGGGATTCAGCAGACCGGCGATCACGCTGAGAAGTGTGGTCTTGCCGCACCCGGATGGACCGACGAGAAACGTCATCTCACCCAGGGGCACATCCAGATCGACGCCCCGCAGGACCTTCACTTCTTCGTCACCGGAGCCGAAGTTCTTCAGCACTTGGCGGCACTGAACCGCCTGCGTTGTGGGGGTGGAAGCGGGGTTAGCCACGGAACACCACCGCCGGTTCCAGCACCACCACGCGCCGCACGCTGGCAGCGCTGGCCAGAAAGATGATGAAAAAGACTGCCGCCGCGGTGCCGAGGATGATCTCCGGCAACAGGCGGAAGCCCCGCAGATCGAGGTTGTCCTTGGTGGCTTCAAAGAAGCCCGCAGTCATGGCGATGCCGAGGCAGAAGCCAACCGCACCGACAATGACCGCCTGCATCAGAATCATCCCGACGATGCGAAGATCGGTGACGCCAATCGCCTTCAGGGCTCCGAACTGCTTTAGGTTCTCGACCGTGAACAAATAGAACGTCTGGCCGGCGACGACGCTGCCCACCAGGAAGGCGATGAACACCGTGATGCCGAAGTTAATCGGAATACCGGTGTTGCGGATGTAGTAGAAGATCGTCGCCCAGCCGAAGGAGTTGGAGGTGAGGGCCTTCAAGCCGGTGCGATCGGCAACGGACGCGATGATCTGGTCCTCGGTGAAGCCGTGGGCTGGTTTGGCGAGGACGAACGACATCTGGTTGCGCTCCCTGCCGACCAGCGAGATGGCCTGCGAGTAACGGGTGTAGAACACCGGAAGGTTGACGAAGGGCGCCGAGGAGTTCACGATGGCGACAATGCGGAGTGTGTGGTCATTGAGATCGAGAGTGCGTCC
>CAYNDS010000145.1:0-276 GCA_964395885.1 uncultured Solibacteraceae bacterium
CAACACGCGACAGCGAGGGGCGGGACCGGGCACTCAATTCTCCCTTCGACGAGGTACTTTGTGGGAGGTGCAGTTCACGGCGCTGCATCGCCACGATACATGGAACGTGGACGCGGGTCGATTCCCTTCGCGTCAAGGTGCCAAAAGTTGGGTGTTGTGTAGCGCAGCGGCGATCGGCGCCGTGTTGAGAATCGTTGCCCAAGGGGTCACTACCCCATCGGTGTCTGGAGCATCGTTCGCACGAGCAACCGCAATGCCCACGGGGTGGTAGGTACC
>CAYNDS010000145.1:286-11640 GCA_964395885.1 uncultured Solibacteraceae bacterium
TAGGTACCCTGTCTCTTGGTGACGACGAGCGCGCCAGAGTCACCACCAACAAGCAGATCCGTTGTGTCCTCCTGATTCTTCACCCTCTGAATCCGAATATGCCGTTCGAACTTCCAAACTTGACCATCCATGGTGACCTCGACGTCATCCGCGGGCGCTATCACGGTGGCAGTCACGTTGTGACCAAAGTGATTCCGGAGCAGTACTTGGTGACCAGGGCCCACCGAAGCCGGCGTCGGGTCAAAAGGCGTCCAGGCATTCCCTGCGGCGGCGACACCTTTCTCGATGCGAACGATAGCTGCGTCGGCTACGACCGTGACGGAACCCTGCTGAGGAGGAATGCGTGTAGTTCTGGCCCGGAGAGGAACCCTCAGCGTCTCCCCTACGCGGGCTTCACAGGAGGACGAGTCGGAACAGCGACAAGTAGCAGTTCCATACTGGACAACATGGCCAGCAGTTAACAGGTAGTCCTCGCTTTCGCCGGAGAACACTGCGCTGACAAGCCCAACGGAGCAGCGGCGGAAGATCGGATCGCCGGAAACGATCTTGTCGTCGCCGTGCTCCACCGCGCGGGGTGGGGTAACTGAGAGCGGCCCTCCTTGGACTCCTCCTTTGTCGTCGAGCAACCACCGGCGTACATAGACCTTCGGGAGATTCCCCTGTGGCGACTTGCCCCGCGAACGAAGGTAGAGATCCACCACGTTCTTGTTGTCGACGTTGTGAACACGGTATCCAAGCTGGTTACGAAACTGGCTACTCCACCGGCGGAGCTTCTCGAACTTACCGTCCCCCTCCATCGTTGCCGTCTACGAGCGGATACCACATGCCGAGCCGCAACATGCGCAGCAGGCACGAGTCACAGCATTCGAGAGGTTCCACGCCCCCGTTCGGACAAAGTCCTGGAACAAGTCCGACAGCTTCTCCCGGTCATCCAGGGAGGTCAACTCGAGATGCGAGAGTCCGGGAATCTGGGGCTGATTGGGCAGCACCTGCACAGCGGATCCGATCTCCAGACTCGAGCCAAGCGTCTCAGCGCTCACTTGGAACTCCCGTACGTGATGATCGAGCGGCACCTCGCCGGCTGGAGCGTTGTCGATATGGATCGCAGCCAGGCGAGCGCCTGACGAGAACTGTGTCACTGCAGCAGGACTCCACAAGTAGTTCCCGCCAGCCATGCGAACGTTCCCGTAGTCACTTCCATCCAATGCGTAGGCCAAGACAGTCATGCCCGAAAGCTTCTGTGCAGGGCTAGCCAGGTTCGCCGCCCCGTTTACGATCGTGATGTTCCCCTGGTCCGTGTAGAAGATCTTCTGCGGCCGCGGCAGAATGAACGTACTTTGGATGGCCGGGTGACCAGCGCGGGGGAGACTGCTCAATTTCAGCAGTGGATTCTCAATTGGATCCAGCTTTGCTTGACCGGCTCGAACTCCAGTCAGAGACGCCTTCAGACCGGCTGGGATGGGGCTTTCGTTCAACCAACTCCCGGCACGGTAGTGATGCTCACCGTCCATCCGAACCAGATAGAGGTAAAACATGTCCTGTATCGCGTCCTCGACGATCGCGACCAAGCCGGACGTGATGACGTAAAACCAGTCGCCGGCTGGTGGAGCCTCGGGAAGCTTGAGCTGTGGCGGGTAACAATTCTCTAGGTAGGGCGGCATAGATTCTTTCAACGAGAGTAGTAAAAAGCGCCCCAGTAGTATGCCGCAGAAGTACGCGGACTGTCACGCAAAACTTCTGCCGCTCCGCGGACGCACTCCGCTGGCGGGTCGCCGCGCAGGAGCCGCCGGTAAAACTGGTCCATGAAGACAGCAGTCGCGCGGGAGTCCACCGCCCAGCGGGCCGCCACCACCCCGCGCGCGCCACGCTCCAGAAAGGCCAGGACCAGACTGTCCAGGGTCAGGCGGGTGCCCTGCTCGCCACGCTCGGAGGCGCATGCGGCAAGCACGGCCAGATCGAGCCTCGACAGGTCGAGCGGCAGGATATCGGCCGGTCGAAGCAGATGACCGGCGGGGGAGGGCGTTGTCACCAGTCCGCCGGATCCGAACTCGGCGGATCCATGCCCGGCGAAGTGAAACAGCCGGACGCCTGGCAGCAACCGGGTAATCTCCGGCGCGGTCACCGGCTTTCCTGCCCGGACATTCGCGCCGACCAGACGCGAACGGAGGCGCTCGACCTCAGCGGCGGCGGCCGGTAGTGGCGGAAACCGCCGCGCGACTGTCTGCTCGCGGCTGAGGTCAGGATCGGCGATCAGAAGGGCAGGAGAGGATCGGCGCCCGGACCGCGAGGCCCCGGCGGCGCTGCCGTGGACCAGCGCGGTTCTTGCCAGCAGCGGACCGGAACCACCGTCCAGCGCTTCCCAGGGAACCGTGGAAAGCCAGTCCACCGCATCGATCGTGAGGATGCGCGCCTGCTGCGGCGAAGCCCAGCCGAGAAGCTCGGAGTACAAACGGGCGCTGATCGGCGCAAGCGTGGAATGCTCCGTTCGAGGATCAGATAACAGGCTGATCCAGCGCGTGGCCGTTTGCGGAAGGTCGCCCCGGGCGATGACGTGAGACCGGATGCCTGCCTGCGTCTCGCTCCAGGCAAGGATGCGGTCGCCGATTGGCGCAAAGATGACGCGCTGCTCGCCGGCAATGAGCGGTTCCGCGGGCGCGGCCCGATATCCGGACCGATACTCGCGCCAGAGGGCAAGAGAGCCCGCGGCGTCGCCGTTGGCAAATAGAGTCTCCACCATGCCGTCCCAGGACTCCGACGCCTCGCGCTGCACGAAACGGCGCTCAAAGGAGCTTTGCGCCGGCCCCATTCGCTCGCGGCACCAGCGTACCGCCTCGGCAAAATGGCGGCGCGCCTCTTCGCGATGGCCGAGCCGGGCGTGCAGCAGCCCCGCGGCGGGAAGCAGGCGAAGCCGGTTGTAGTAGCTGGCGCTCTCGTAAGGAAAGCGCAATGGCAAAGCGGCGAGCATGGTTGCGGCCTCGGCGTGGCGCCCGGCCTCCCAAGCCACGTGCGCTCTCGACAGTGCCAGCAGAGCCTGGCCGGCAACGGGCAGCGGCTTCGGGGCAACACGCAGACCTTCTTCAAACGCCGCTGTAGCATGCTGAAACCGGCGGCGGCGTAGTTCCGCGCCGCCCAAGTCCAGCCAAACCGCGTACGGCAAGCGAGGGTTCGCGCTGGCAGTGGCCAACTCCCCGGCTTCCCGTGCAAGCATCGCGGCCGTGAGCGGGTAGCCTTCCGCGCTCGACGACAACGCCAACGAGATATAGGGCGTGACCGCGACGACATCGCGGTGAAGTCCCGCCCAGAACTCATTCAGAGACTCGCGCGACTCATGCCAGGCGCTCGCCGGCGTATTGGCACTGGTGACTGGGTCACCCAGAGCGAATCGGGCTTCCAGTCGCAACAAGCTGCCCGGCTGGGTGGCCAACTCGCGCAGCAGTCGAAGGCGATCCGCCTGCACGTTCTGGTTGCGAGCCTGGGTCCGTGTCCAAATCTCCGTCAGCCTCATGCGGCCGGACAGCCAACGATAGCGTCGCTGCGTAGCGGCAGCGATCATCCACCGGTACTCGCGAGCGGAGATCGGCCGTCGCACGCTCCGCGCCGCCTCAGCCGCTTCCCAGCGAATCGCCAACCCAGCCGCGGAGCGGGGATTGGAAGGAGCGGCCACCGGCTGGCCCGCCCGCCGCGCAACGGCTGCCTGGACCAACTCCAACTGTTCGTCTCTTGGCAGTTGAAGGACTTCAGACAGCCAGGGGTCGTCGTGGCGCTCCCGAAGCGCGGCGGCTAACCGAGACAACGCGTTTGCATTTGCATTGGTGTCACTGAGCCAGCCGGGGATCGCCTCCGACAGCGCAAGCTCCTCCGCCCCCGGCAAAGCAGGCCACTGTCCCCGCTTTGTCGCGGCGATCTGGCTGCGTCGCCGAGCGAGTTTCAGTTCCACTTCCTGCGCTCTTTGTTCGGCGCCCCATTCGACGGGAAAGCCGAGCTGACTGGCAAGGCGGTAGTGCTGAATCGCGGCATGAGGCGCGGGCAACTCCTCAGCGATTCGGGCCACGTCGAAGTGCAATGCCGCGCGAACGATCGGCGTGTGATCTTCGGGGCGCGAGGCAACCGTGAGAAGTGCTTCTAGTGCAGGAGGAAGGTCGATCGACCGGCGATCCTTCCGCACCTGCGCGAAGAGGGCGAGTGCTCGGTGCAACTCAGCGCAGGCGTCGCCATGGAGCCGAGGCTCGTGCTCCCAAAGTCGGAGGACTGCGTCGGGACGGCGGCGTTGTAGCGCCAGTTGGAGCGGGGCACAAACGGCATTCTCCGCCGCGGAATGCTGCCATGGCACCGCGAGATCTTCCACCGCGCCGCCGACAGAGAAGGGCACCTCGCGTCCCTGCCGGGGCGGAATGATTCGGGCGCCAGCAAAGCCGAGCGCCAGAATGAGTCCGGCAATAGCGAGAAGCTTCCTGCCACCGGGGCTCACTAGTGGACGACCAGATCTGCCTCGGCCCGCCACTGCGCGTCCCTTTCCATCTGGCGGAAGCGCGCCCATTCGGCCTGGGACTCGCTTGATCTCCCCAGGCGTGACAGCACCAGCGCGCGGTTGAAGCTGGCGGGAGAGAAGGCCGGGTTCATCTGTAACGCCCGATCGAGCAGCCGCAACGCCGACTCGTAGGCCGCCGGAGATCGGTTGCGATCCCCAACGGCAGCGGTGAGAGCGGCGAGGTCGCTGAGAGCTTCCGGCGTGGAGGGCTCTCCCGCCGTCTCCAACTGCTTCCGTGCTGCCTCCAGACGCCCGCGACGCAGCTCCTCCAACCACGTCGACGACTCGACAGATGGGAGTTCCTCTTGCGCTTCGGGCCCTCTCGTGCCGTTGAAGGGTCCGTACGGGGCCGCGCTGAGGCGGAACTCGATCATGCGATCCGAAGCGAGTTGCTGCCACTGCGCCGCCGTGGGCTGGTTGCTGCCCTTTGGCAAGAATACGAACCACGCTGCGGCGAGGGCTGCGGCGGTGGCGAGCCCTCCGAGCGCCCAGCGGCGGGGAAGCAAGCGCCAACGCGCTTCGTCTTCCGCTTGGAATGCGCGAATCCGGGAAGGATCATCCGACGGCAGGGGCTCTGGATGGGGCGATGCTTCACTGTCCGCTTGCAGGTTGGCTTCCCGCAGCAATTGCGTGCAAGCAAGGCAAGTTACGGTATGGCGCACGGCGGCTTCTTCCTCGTCGCGGCTCAGTGCGTTGTCAACGAGCAGGAACCAGGTTTCCGGCGGCGGACAGTTCCAGGGAGGCTCCGGTCCCCTCACGATCGGCCTCCTGCATGGGAGTGCAATGCCATACGCGAACGAATCTCACGAACCACCCGCCCGATGATGCTTTCGACGCCCTTGACAGACAGTCCCGTAAACTGGAGACGGCTGATCTGCGCGGCGCTGAAACCAACACGAAAGTAGAGATGAAAGACCTCACGGTCGCGGTCTGAGCCAAGGTCGGCGACCGTCTTCGTGATGGAGTCCACAAGCAGTTGTCTGTCGAGGTCGGGCGCGATCCCGCTCTCGGAGGCGAAGTGGTCCATAGCGTCTTCCTCAAGGGCGATCTCGCTACCGGACTTTCGCAAGCTGTCGGTCACCACATTGCAGGCGATGACCTTGAGAAACGCCAGGTCGGCATTGGCGTGACGGGGCGCAAACTGTCGCAGCGCACGCGCTCCATCCCGGAACAGTCGCAGGTAGACCTCCTGAATCAGGTCGTCGACTCGGCTCAAGTCGCTGACGCCCGATCGGGCTAACTTCGCCCGAATCACCCGCGAGATAACGGGCTGATAGCGACGGTGAAATTCGTGCCACGCGTCGCGATCACGACAATCGCCACACAAGCGAAACAGCTCGACGGCAGAAAGATGGCGCACCGGAGTCGTCAAATTATACCTGATCTGCCCCGTATCCACGGCCTTGTGGGAGTTGGCTGGCAATCATGTGGGCAGGTTGTTGACTGCGAATCGCTCCAAGTCCTCAGGACCGCCTTTTGGTCATCCAGGTCGCGAAGCAGATGGTGGTCGAGCGGCCTATCGGTTTCGCCTGCGACGCGCCTGCGCTGTTCGCGCCTGACAAAGTTGCTGTTGACCTGTCTGCCCGAGCCGGTAGGCGAGGAGTTGCAGCCGGCACCACCCCAAGTCTTCTGTCATTCCGTCCCTTTTCTGGCACGAAAAGCGTGGGTGAGAAAGTCAGGCAGCCGTGTCTTGCAAGTGGAGGGCTGACTTTCTGTAAGCTGCTGAAAGTAAGACGAATTTTGTTGGTGCTGGAGGTGGGGGTCGAACCCACATGCCCAGTGAAGGGCGCGGGATTTTGAGTCCCGTGCGTCTGCCAGTTCCGCCACTCCAGCGCGTTTGAACCGGGCTAGACCTTAAGGTAGCACGCCCCACCCGCTACAGGACCAGCCGGGAATCGCCTTCCCGGCGCGTTACCCTCGAACGGTCCAGGAACTCCAGCAGCGGAATCGCGAATTTCCGCGACACGCCTGTCCAGTCCTTGAAGTCGCTGACCGTGAATCGCTGCCCGCGTCTTTCCGCCAGCGTGCTCCGCAGTCCGGCCAGAGCTTCGGCGTGGTAGATCAAGTCGGCATTCACGCGCAGCAGCCGCCCGGAGCGCAACAGCACTTGCAGCACGTCTCGCGCCTGATTCGGAGAGAGCCCCGCTTTCGCGAGAACCTCGCCGGTGGCGGGGACCGCCAACCCGGCTTCGCGGAACAACTGCTCGATGCGCTGCGCGGCGGCGTCTTCGGCCTGGTTCATCGCCACGCGGAAACTGCGCAGCCGCACCACGTCGCCCTCACTGACCAATTCCTTGCCAGCGGCGAGCAGATGATCGAGCAGATGCGGGGCCGCATCGGGCAACTCCCGTGTCCGGAGTTCTTCCTTGGCGATGCCGCGCGCCAGCGGATTGCGTTGATGGAAGCCCGCGACGGTGGTCTGCAGGCGGGCCAGGAGCGCGGTCTGGCAGTCCGGCGCGAGCAGGAAGTCAGCACCCGCCTCTTCGCGCGAAAAGCCGTAGGCCGCCAGTTGATGGGCCGAGATGCCGTAGGGACGCTCGGCCACCAGCAGGCGAATCCGGTCCGGGACTGAGCCGTCGCGCCAGCGCTGCAGACGCGCCACCGCATCGCGACGCCGCAAGCGGGGAATCAGGGGGTCGAGAACCACGCCGCCGCCGAGGGTCTCGACGGGTGATGCCCGGCGGAGGATGAACCGGTCCCCGGGCAGAAGCAGGGCGGGCTCATCCAGCACAATGCGGGCCAGGCCATGGTCGAGAAGGCGCAGCTCGGCCGGAAGTTCGGCCGCGCCGGCGTGGAAATGCACCGGCAACCGCGCCTTGCGCGCCTGCGCGCCGGGCAGCAGTTCCACTTGCGCACCGATCTCCCGGGTGGGCCGATAGAGACCGGGGGCGGTCAGAGTCTGTCCGCGGCGGAGTTCCGACACTTCAATGCCCGTGAGGTTCAAGGCCGCGCGCTGTCCGGCCTGGGCGGAAGCGGTGGACTCTCCATGCGACTGCACGCCGCGGACGCGCAGGAGCCGGCCTTCCGGGTGCAGTTCCACCTCGTCGTTGGCGGCCACCCGGCCCGAGATGATGGTCCCGGTGACGACGGTGCCGAAGCCGCGCATGGTGAACGCGCGGTCAATCGACATGCGGAACGGGGCGGCCACCGTTGCCCGCGATGTCCCGCGCGCCAGCCGTCCGATCGCCTGCTTCAGTTCCGGGATGCCTTGGCCGGTAACGGCACTGACCGGACAGACCGGCGCACCGGCCAGGAAGGAACCGGCCACCAGTTCCTCCGCCTCCAGCCGGACCAGCCCGAGCATGTCTTCGTCGACCAGGTCGGCCTTGGTGAGCACGACGATTCCGCGCGAGAGCCCCAGGAGGCGGCAGATGTCGAAGTGCTCGCGCGTCTGCGGCTTGATCGATTCATCGGCGGCGATGACGAGCAGAACGAGATCGATGCCGGTGACGCCGGCCAGCATGTTGCGGACGAAGCGCTCATGCCCGGGCACATCAATAAAGGAAGCGCGCAAACCGCCACCGAGATCGAGGTGCGCAAAGCCGAGATCGATGGAGATGCCGCGGGCCTTTTCTTCGCGCAGGCGGTCCGTTTCGAGGCCCGTCAGAGCGCGCACCAGTGCCGTCTTGCCGTGGTCGATGTGGCCGGCGGTGCCGATGATAATGGATGTCATGCGCAGGCGGCTCTTCCTCATGGTGGCATCCGCGAAGGCCGCACGTGGCGCCCAGAAGACTCCGCCGGCGGCGACGACCTTTCGGACGGGAGTGGCCGAAGTGCGCGTGGACGTGCAGGTGCTGCAAGGCCGGAAGCCGCTTTCCGGACTCACGGTCAGCGACTTTGAGGTGCGCGATGAAGGCCAACCGCAGCCGCTGAGCCGCTTCGGGCGCGACACGGACCCGGTGTCGCTGGTCATCCTGATCGACGTGTCGGGCAGCATGAAGAAGTTCGCGCGGCAGATGGCGTCCACCGCACAAAGCGCGTTGCGGCAGTTGACGCCGGAGGACCGGGTGCAGGTGCTGGCCTTCGCCAAGGGAACCGAGACGCTGACGGATTTCACGAACAAGTTCGATCAGGTGGCGCGCGAGATCGACGTGGGCATTGAGCAGCACGGGCTGCCGAGCGGGACCGCCATCTACGGCGCCTTGCTGGAGGGCGCCGAGGCGATGAAGGAACACATCGCGCAGCACCCGGCCGGGCGGCGGGCGATTCTGATCCTGACCGACAACGAGAGCCTGAACTACCAGGTGACGGCCGAGACGGTCCTGAAGGCGATGTTCGAGATCGACGCGGTGGTCTACGCGATTGTGACGCGCGGGGCAGAGCGGCCTCGCCCGCCGGTGAACGGATACCGGAATCCCGACTTCACGCCAACCGACATGTTCCAGATCGCGGAGGAAACCGGCGGCGAGGCGTTGCGGGTGGACCGCGCCGACCGGGCGTTTCCGGAACTGATTGCGCAACTGCGAACGCGCTACACGCTGTTCTACGGCCTGCCGGCCGGGGCGGCGAAGGGGCAGTTCCGCAAGGTGGAGGTCTCGTTGACGGAGGCAGCGCGGCGACGCTATGGCAATGTCACGGTGCGTGCCCGCCGCGGTTACTTCGTTTGAGCTTCGGGGTTATACTTAGGGGCCATGCTCGGTGGATACAATCTGCAAGCCTTCGTGCTGACGGCGGATGCGGAGCGCGCGAAGCCGTTCTATCGCGACACTCTGGGGCTGCAGTACATCGGCGAGGACGACTACGGCGTGGTGTTTCACGCCAACGGAATCGAATTGCGCCTGGTGAAGATGCCGGGCCACAAGCCGACGGAACACACGGTAGTCGGCTGGATCGTGCCGGACGTGACGGCGAAGGCGCGCGAGCTGGCACAAGCGGGCGTACCGATGGAGCGCTACTCGTTCTTGCCGCACGACGAAGATGGGGTATGGACCGCCCCTGGGAGCACGACCAAAGTGGCGTGGTTCAAGGATCCTGACGGGAATACGTTGAGCATCGCGCAACACTAAGGGCGTTGGACCCTGCGGCGGACGGTTCTGTCGTGATCTCTGTGCGGCGGCGGGTTGGATCGGCCCGCCGTTTCGCTGTCGTTTTCGATTTCTTTCGCTCCGGAGCGGCCGTTTTTCGTTACCCTCGAACGGCAACAGGGACCTGAACTTACCCCTATCAGGCCGGGGACAGATGCTCTGGCGCTGTCAGCCCTCCACTGCACCCATGCGCCCCCTTGGGCCTCTGGTGTTCCCTCTCCGGTTTTCCATGGACCCGGATCGTCATCGCGGCCCCCTTCGAAAGGGACCGCTTTGGGTGGTCTACCGTCGAGTGGTCCGCCGGCAGCCGTCTGATGGCGTTGTCGCACAGGCCGCCCGGCGATGTGCGAGGCGCGGCGGCTAAGTGGTTCTCCCGACGAGAGATTCCGTTTGGCGTGGAAGGTGAACGGGACGAGTCCGGGGAGGGCGTGCGGGAGGGGTACGGCGAGGGTCGGACCGTTTCAAAAAGAAAAAGGCGAAGAAAGACCAAAAGGGCTTGATACGAATCCGTCCATCTGGCACTATCCTTTCTGAGTGGCCAGATTCTGGTCTAAAAGTGGCTCGCAGTGGAAACTTCGCCCCAACTCGTCCCTGTTCGACCGCCGCGTGGGATCTTTCCCGCGCGCGTGGATGACAAGGGGCGCTTCAAGCTTCCGGCGGCCTTCAAGACGTATCTGGACAACCTGGGCGAGAAGGAAGTATTCGTGACCAGCTTCGACGGTCGCATCGCCCGTATTTACACTCCCACGATCTGGGCGGAAACGGAAGCGTTTCTGACGGCGGCGGGAGAGGATGTGCAGCGGAACAAGAAGCTGTACCACCTGGCGATGCATTATGGGGCCGATTCCCGCCTGGATGATCAGGGGCGGATTCTGATCAACAGCGACTTGCGGCGCGAGATGGGCATTGAGAACGCGCCGGTGAAGGTGATGTTCTATCGCGGCGTGATCCAGCTGTGGAGCGAAGCGGTGGATGCCGAGAAACTGGCCGAGGCGCGGACGGTGTCGGCAAGCGAAATCGAGTCGGCCGAGATGAAGGGGCTGCGGTGACGGCGGGCCATGCACATTCCCGTGATGCCTGGGCCGGTGCTGCACTACCTGCAGATCCAGCCGGAGCGGAATTATATCGATGCGACGTCGGGGCTTTCCGGACATACGGGGGAGATTGCGCGGCGGCTGACGACCGGGGTGGTGTTTTCGTCCGACCGGGATGCGGAAGCGCTGGAGCTGGGCGCGGCGAGAACGGCGGAGTGCGCAGCGCGGATCCGGTACTCGCAGGGGCCCTTTTCGACGCTGTCGGAGCGGTTTCGGGCGAGCGGGCTGGAGCCGGCGGCTGGGCTGCTGGCGGACCTGGGTGTGAGCCGCTATCAGTTGACGGAGCCGGAGCGGGGATTCAGTTTTCAGGCCGATGGACCGCTGGATATGCGGATGGACCGCTCGGGCGGGGAGACGGCCGCCGATGTTGTGAATTTTACGGCCGAGAAGGCGCTCGCCGACTTGATCTACGAGTGGGGCGAAGAAAGGAGGTCGCGGCAGATCGCCAGGGCAATCGTCCGGGCGCGGCCCATCACGAGCACTCTGCACCTTGCCAGGGTAGTGGAGCAGGTCGCGCCGCGGACGGGAAAAACTCATCCGGCCACACGGACCTTCATGGCGTTGCGGCTGGTGGTGAATCGGGAGATGGACGAGTTGCGGGAGCTGCTCATGCAGGCGCGAACGCTGGTGGCACCGGGCGGGCGAGTGGTGGTGCTGACCTTCATGAGTACAGAGGACCGGATCGTCAAGCAGAGTTTTCAGGAGTGG
>CAYNDS010000146.1:0-2394 GCA_964395885.1 uncultured Solibacteraceae bacterium
GAAGCGAGTGGCACGGTAATTGGGCTGGATGTCGGGACCGCCTCCACCGCCGTGTCCTCCGGCAAGACCACTTCCTGGCCCCGGCGGGATCCTTCCATTGTTTCGTCGGGGTCAACCAGAAAGAAAGCAGCTACCGGACCACGGTGCACCCCGCCACGCAAGATGATTGCCACGCAAGGCTCCGCCGGAAACAGGACGCGGCACGCGGCAAGATCTTCCGGGACCAGCGCCGACAGTCCGCGCATCCGGCTGCGAATCCACCCAATCGGCTGGTTGGTGCCTGTTGCCGCTCGCCGGACAAATGCCGTCAGGGCGGCTTCGTCTTCGGCTGTCAGCGGGACGGCTTGCGCCTGCGTCCCTTGCCGCACGACGAAAGCGCAGCGGTCCATTCGCCATCCCCGCTCGGTTCGCGCTCCGAGAATGATGCCGGCGATCTCTCGCTTCGGGTCTGATTCGGTCAGCCGCTCCCGCAACGCCTGCAGGAAATCGGGCGCCCACTCGATCAGCGATCCGGCAATTTCGACAGAGGACGCCGCCACAAACCGAGTGTAACGAGATTCCACCGACCTCCAGCCGGATGTCATCATGAGATAGTGATTCAGCAATGGTAGAAACGCCCGGTAGCTGGTACCGCTTTTCCACCGCCGTGATGCTGGCGGTGGACTCCATGCGGGCGCATCGGCTGCGCACATTTCTCACGCTGCTGGGCGTGATGATCGGCGTATGCAGTGTCGTGCTGGTCGGCGCTGCCATCAGCGGTTTGGGCGTGCAGGCCAACAGCATCACGTCCAAGGCATTCGGAACCGAGACGTATCTGGTGGCGCAGCTGGCCTCGCCCGGACGTCTGAGCCGGAAAGAGGTGCAGGAGAAACTCCGGCGCAACAAGCGCATCCGGCGTGAGGATGTCGATTATCTCCGGCTCACCACGGGTGACCAGATCATGTACAGCCCCTACGAGCAACGCATCGAGGACGCCAAGTTCAACGAGCAGACCTATGAGGGCGCAGTCGTCATCGGAGTTGCCGCCCTGCTGGCTGAGATTCGAGACGTCTCCGTGGCCGATGGCCGGTTCTTCACCGAACAGGAGGAGCGGAACCGGCAGCAGGTGTGCGTCATCGGCGATGAGATTCGCGCGCTGTTCTTCACCGGTACGTCGGCCCTGGGCAAGCAGATTAAGATTCGCGGCTTCGAGTTCACTGTCGTCGGCGTGCAGGAGCGGCTAGGGTCGAACTTCGGCCGCACGCAGGACAACTCGATCTACATTCCGTCACCTGTCTTTTGGCGCCTCTTTGGCTATCCGCGGTCGATGAGCGTGTTTGGCCGTCCGCGCGGCGGCACGGAGTTGGGTCTCGAAGAGGGTCTTGACCTGACCCGCTCCGCTCTGCGGACCCGTTTCAAGGCCAAGCCTGGCAAGGATGATCCGTTCGAATTTCTCACTCCGGATTCGATTCGCGGGTTCGTGGACAACATCCTGAGTCTGATTTCTGCCGTCGTCGTCCCGGTCACCATGATTTCACTGGTGGTGGGCGGCATCGTGATCATGAACATCATGCTGGTGAGCGTGACGGAGCGGACGCGCGAGATTGGCGTTCGGAAGTCGCTCGGGGCGCGCTCGCAGGACATCCTGCTGCAGTTTCTTCTGGAATCACTTCTCGTCTCGATGGCAGGGGGAATCGTCGGCCTCGCGCTTGCTGCGGGTCTTGCCGAAGGAATCACTCGCGCGTTCGGGGCCAGCCTGTTGATTACCCCGCCCTACGTCATCCTCGCGATCTTCGTGTCCACTGCCGTCGGCATGATCTCCGGGTGGTATCCCGCCCGCCGCGCCGCGCGGCTCGACCCGGTTGAGGCGCTGCGAGCCGAATAGCCATGGTCATCTCCGGCCGCGAAACACTCCGCATGGCGTATGAAGCCGTCTGGAGCCACAAATTCCGCTCTCTGCTGACGGTGCTCGGCATTGTGATTGGAATTACCACTGTCGTCACCGTGTCCAGCCTGCTGACGGGCCTGCAGAAGGGCATCGTGACGTTCTTCCAGGAATTCGGGCCGGACAATCTGTTTGTGCAGCGCTTCAGCGGCGACCCCGGCTCGCCCGGCACGCCGAAGGAGCAGAAGCGCCGCCCCATGCGTCCGGAGTACGCCGAACTGGTCCTGCGCCAGACCACTTCCGTTGAAGATGCCGGCATTGCCTACTTCGCCTCGCTGATCCCCGGCAAGGTGTTTACCGCGAAGGTGCCGGGTTATGAGACCGAGAACGTCAGCTTCGTCGGGAACTCAGCGAACAGCTTTCAGCTGTCGCCCAGGGAGTTGCGCGCCGGACGCGTCTTTACTCCGGATGAAGCCGCTCGCGGATTGCGGGTGGCCGTCATCGGCGCATTGCTGGCGGAGGCTCTGTTC
>CAYNDS010000146.1:2404-11596 GCA_964395885.1 uncultured Solibacteraceae bacterium
CACCTTCAGCCTCGATGGCGGCGAGTACACCGTCATCGGCGTTTTCGAGAAAGCCAAAGGAGGCTTCTTTGGCGAAAACGGCTTGGACCGGCAAGCCACCGTCCCGCTGCAGACCGCCCGAAGCCGGTATCCCCAAGGGGACCGCTTCCTGCTCACCTTCAAGGCGAAACCCGGCCAGCGCGAGTCCGCCGAAGAGGAGGTGCGCGCCGCGATGCGAAAGATCCGCCGCACGCCGCCGGGCGCCGAGGACGACTTCTCGCTCAGTTCGCCCGATCAGATCATTAAGCAGTTCAACCAGATCACCGGCCTGATCGTGATCGTCTCGATCGCCATCTCCGGCCTCGGACTGCTGGTCGGCGGCATCGGTGTGATGAACATCATGCTGGTCAGCGTGACGGAACGGACCCGGGAGATCGGCGTGCGCAAGGCGCTCGGAGCTCGACGCAGCGACATTACGCTCCAGTTCCTCGTCGAAGCGACAGCACTCACCGCCGTGGGCGGCATTCTCGGCATTGCTTTCTCGATCGCGGTCACGACGCTGGTGGCCGCACTGGTGCCGTCCCTACCTTCGGAGACTCCCGCGTGGGCGATCATCGCCGGCCTCAGCACGTCGATTGCGGTGGGCGTTTTCTTCGGTGTCTGGCCCGCGACGAAAGCCGCGCGCCTCGATCCTGTCGAAGCCCTTCGCTACGAATAAACTAGCGTTTACACTACTAAATAGATGCCCCATAACGAAGAGGGAGAGTACGAGCTGGTTCTGGGAAACCGGCAGCTTTTGAGCATCTTTTTCATTGTCGTTTTGCTGCTCGGCGCCGGATTCACGATGGGCTACATCATGGGCCGGAACTCGGCGGGCGCTGCTCCGCGCGAGTTGGCAGTGAAGAAGGATGCGGTGGAATCCGCGGCGCTGGAACCGCCAAGCACGGCTGCTCCGAAGCCGGTGGCCGCCGAAAAGGAGCCGGAGACTCCCTCCGCCGCCCCTGCCGAAACCAAGCCGCAGCCTGCCGCTGAAGACTCGAAACCGTCCGCCGCTCCCGAAGTGGAGAAGAAGGCGGAGACCAAGGCCGGGAAAAAGGCCGACCCGCCCGCACGGAAAGGCGCCGCGCTCTATCGCGAAGGCAAGCCTCCGGAGGGCAGCTTATTCATTCAGGTCGCCGCCGTTTCCCGCGCCGATGCGGAGACGGAAGCCACAACGCTGGCCAAGCGTGAGTTCAAGACCTGGATCGCTCCCAACCCGAACAATGCCGAACTGTTCAGCGTCCTCGTGGGTCCGTTCGACGACACCGGTGAACTGGCCAAGGCCAAAGCGCAGTTGGAGCAACTCGGCTTCAAGAAAGCCTTTCGGAAGAAGTTCTAGACCGATGGAGCCGCTGGTTCAGATCGCCTCGGCGCAGCCCCGACTTCCCGACTGGCTGCGCAAGGGCAATACCAATCACGAATCCGTTACCGCCCTGAAGCGCGACCTCCGCCAGCGGAATCTCCACACCGTCTGCGAGTCGGCCCGCTGCCCGAACATTCATGAGTGCTTCCATCGCGGTGCGGCGACATTCATGATCCTCGGCAATCTCTGCACGCGCGGCTGCACTTTCTGCAGCGTGCCGAAGTTCAACCCGAGACTCGTCGAGTCCCCCCTCGACCCCGCCGAACCGGAGCACGTGGCCGACATGGCCTCGCAAATGGGGCTGCGCTACGTTGTCATCACCAGCGTGAACCGCGACGATCTGGCCGATGGGGGCTCGGCCCATTTTGCCGAGACGGTCCGCGCCGTCCGCCGCGCTCTCCCGCAGGCGCAAGTGGAGGTCCTGACGCCGGACTTCTGCGGCGACTTGGACGCGGTCGCCCGTGTCCTGGATGCCGGTCCCCACGTCTTTAACCACAACATGGAGACCATCGCCCGTCTGTATCGCAGTGTGCGCCCGCAGGCGAACTACCAGCAGTCGCTCGACGTGCTGCGCTTCGCCAAACGCCATCGCCCGGAGACGCTGACCAAATCGGGCCTGATGGTGGGTCTCGGCGAAACAGTGGACGAGGTCCGCTGGCTCCTGGATGACCTTCGCGGCCACGATGTCGACGTCGCCACCATCGGACAGTACCTGCAGCCGACACGGCGCAATCGCCGCGTCGCCCGTTATGTGCCGCAGCCCGATTACGATGCCTGGCGCGATTACGGGCTGTCCATCGGGTTCCGGAACGTGTTCGCCGGCCCATTCGTCCGTAGCTCCTACATGGCCGACCTGGTCCACGAGCAAGCCCACTCATGAACTGGCTGCTGGCGCTGGCCAGTGGGCATCTGCTGGTTCTTCTCTTTCCGCAATTCGAAATCACGCTGCTGGCGCCAATCGCTCTGGCACCACTGCTTTACGCGCTTGCGCGAGAGCGGGACTGGCGCCTGCGCCTCGCCCTCGGAGAAGTGGCCGGTTTCGTCTACTGGATCGGAACCTGCTATTGGATTCGCGGCACTCTGGTGCGCTTTGGCGGCCTGGACCCGGCGCTGGCCTGGCTCGCGCTGATTCTGTTCGCGCTCATCAAGGCACTCCACCTGGCCGTCTTCAGCGCTCTGGCCGGCTTCCTTTTGCCGCGCTGGTATGCCCTGCCCGCCGTGGCCGCGCTGTGGTGTGGGATCGAGCGGACGCACGGAACGTTTGGCTTCGCCTGGCTCACACTCGGCAACGCAGCGGCCGAAATGGAAGTTCCTCTTCGCCTCGCGCCCTGGGTGGGCGTGTACGGCCTCTCGTTCGTCCTGCTGATGGCGAACCTCGCCGTGGCGATGATTCTGCTCCGCAGACCGCGACGGGACCTGGCCTGGATGCTGGCCCTTCCCCTGCTCTTCCTGCTTCCGCCGGTGCCGGAAAAAGCCTTCGGCCCGAAGCGCCTGACGGCCCTGCAGCCCAACCTTACCGAGGAGGTTCCGGCCGACGTCTCCGACATGGTGAACCGTTCGCTCGTCGCCCATAGCCGCGGCGCGTCCCTGATTGTCTGGCCGGAGGCGCCGACGGGCTTCTACTGGGAGCGCGACGCAAAACTTCGCGAGACCATTGCCACCATGGCCCGGCTGGCACAGGCCCCCGTCCTGCTGAACGCCGTCACCTTTGGCGCCGATGGCGCACCACGGAACTCCGCCGTCCTCGTGGGGGCCGACGGATTGGAAGCGGGACGCTACTCCAAGACCTTCCTGGTCCCCTTCGGCGAGTTCGTCCCGCCGCTGTTCGGGTGGATCAACAAGGTCTCGAATGAGGCGAGTGACTTCGCCCCCGGCGACGGTCCGCGTGTCTTTTCCATCGCCGGCGAAGCCACGGGAGCCTTCATCTGTTACGAAGCCGCCTTCCCTCATCTCGTCCGGCAGTTTCCTGCCCTCGGCGCCTCCGTTCTGCTGAACCTTTCCAATGACGGCTGGTATGCCGGCACCGGCGCACGCGAGCAGCACTTCCTGCTCGCCCGCATGCGCGCCGTCGAGAACGGACGGTGGCTCCTTCGCGTTACCAATGACGGCATCACCGCCGCCATTGACCCGGCAGGGCGCGTCATTCGCCGCCTGCCGGAGTTCCAAAACACCGCAGGCCCGCTGCCTTACGAGACCATTCGAACAAAGACACCGTATACGAGCTACGGCGACTGGTTCGCGTGGTCCTGTCTGGCAGCGGGCCTCTTTGCTGCTGGAGGTGCGGCTATTGCGGAGCGACGCGGTTGGACGCCGTCTGCCGTACCTTCGGAATCGCCAGGTATCCGCTGACCTGGTCTTTGTTCATCTGATTCACCACCAGCTCATACGGCTGGCGTGCGGCGCCCGTGTAGAACTGAACCGGCTCATTGATCGTACGATCTTTCTTCTCCACCACCCGGTCATCAGCCATCACCTGCATGGTGAAGCGATTGCGCTTCAGGTCCGCCTTCCGCAGCGTCAGCTGAATGTCGCCGACCTTCTGCGGCTGCTTGGACTTGGTCAATTGGAACTCGATGTAGTCCCGCTCGCCCAGCCGGCGCAGCGCATCCAGTTCCTTGCCGTTGGTCGCGATCAGGCCGGACATCACGCCCATATCGCCCACCGCGCGCTTCAGCTCAGAGGCAGTCTGCTGCAGTTCCGTCCGCGTCTGCGCGACTTCGGTGCGCACGGCGCCCACGTCGCCCTTGACTCCGGTCAGCGAGTCATTCAACTGAGTCGCGGCCTGATCGTTAGCCTGCTTGACCTCAGCGAGACGCTGCTGCAATCCGGCTTCGCGCTCATCCAGCGCTCGCATCACTTTGCCGGATTCCTGCCGCGCCACGGCCTGTGCACGGTTGGCTGTGGAGAGCGCCGCTCGCCGCGCCTTCTCCACTTCCTCGTTCACGCGCGCTAGATTCTGCGTGATCTCGCCGCGAGAGCTTTGCACCGCGGTGTCGATATCCGTGCGGAGCCGCACATTCTCCTGACGCGTCACGGCGAGTTCCCGCCGTACGGCGCCCACTTCATTTCGCGAGTACCAAAAGCCTGCCAGTGACGCGACCAACGCCGCGCCGGCCAGACCGGAACTGATTGCTGCCTGCATACTGCCTCCGAGTGACATGGGAGACTTCTGTCTTTTTCTCCCTTGCTCAGACAAGCGCAAGCGGCCTGACGAAAACGTCAACGGCAGTTTAGCCGTGCCGGATCACCAGCACGTCGCCATCCTTCACCACGTACTCCTTGCCTTCGAGTCGTAGAAGGCCTTTTTCTTTCAATCCGCCGTAGCCGCTGTGATCCACCAGCAGCTGCCAGTTCACCACCTCGGCCCGAATGAACTTCTTCTCGAAATCGGTGTGAATTGCACCAGCCGCCTGTGGCGCCTTGGAGTCAATCGGCACCGTCCAGGCGCGCACTTCCGTGTCGCCAGCAGTCAAGAAGGACATCAGCCCCTGAAGCCGGTAAGTCGCCGCAATGAGGCGCTGCAGCCCGCTCTCCTTCAGCCCGTAGCTCGCCAGCAGTTCTGCCGCTTCCTCCGGACCGAGTTCCGCCAACTCGGCTTCCACCTTGCCGCACACGCCACTGATTCCGGTATTGCGCTTTCCGCCCAGTGGCCCGTTGCGGAACTGTTCTTCCACCTCATGCAGGCGGGGCGCGTCCTCTTCGCCAATGTTCAGCACATACAACATCGACTTCTGCGACAGGAACTGGAACCCGCGCAGGCGCTTTTCCGACTCCGCGTCCAGTTCCAACTCGCGCAGCGGCCGATTGTCTTCCAGCAGCGCCTTGGCCTGCTCCAGCAGTTCGAACTCCTTATAGAGATCCGCACTGCGCTGCTTCTTGCGGTCCTTCTCAACGCGCTCCATGCGCTTTTCCACCACCACCAGATCGCTGAGAATCAACTCCGTCTCGACATCGGCGGCATCACGCAGCGGGTCAACGGAGCCCTTCTCATGCGGCACCGTATCGCTCTCAAACACCCGCAGCACGTGCGCCAAAGAATCCGCCACACGCAAGCCGCCAAGATAACTGGCGTTCTGCAAGGACTCCTTTGAGATGGAAGGATAGTCCAGGTACTCGACAACGGCGTGCGTCACCTTGGGCGGCTGAAAGATCTTCGCCAGCGCGTCCAGACGATGGTCCGGTACCTTTGCCACGCCAAGTCGCGCCTCCATCTGGCCCATGCGCGTGGCTTCGTGCACGCCGGTGAGAATCGTAAACAGGCTGGTTTTGCCCGTCATCGGAAGTCCGATGATTGCGGTTTTCATGTTCTTCTTTCAGGGTTACAAAGGGACTTCGACCGATGCAAGAATGCCGGTGAAGATCCGCTCGGTTGCGTCGCGGCTTGCAAAGCCGGTTCTCGACCGTAGCGCCACGCGGTGGGCGCAGACCGGAATCACCAGGCGCTTGACGTCATCGGGCAGCACATAGTCGCGCCCTTCCAGCATCGCCAGCGCCTGCGCGGCCCGATACAAGGACTGTGCGCCACGCGGGCTCACGCCCAGCGATAACGCCTCATGCGCACGCGTTGCGGCGACAATCGCCAGCAGGTAATCCTCAATGGCCGCATCCACCCGGACGCGCGCCGCCTGCTCCTGCAGGTCCAACACGGACTCCCGCGACAGCCCCGCCAAGGGCGATTCACCGCTCCGTTCCGCGTTGCGGAGGATCAACCGCTCGCTCTCCGCGTCGGGATACCCGATTCGAATCCGCATCAGGAAGCGGTCGAGTTGCGACTCCGGCAACGGGTACGTGCCATGATGCTCCACCGGGTTCTGCGTCGCGATGACCAGAAACGGCTGGGCCAGCGGCCACGTCTGCCCATCCACCGTCACCTGGCTTTCGTTCATCGCTTCCAGCAGAGCGGACTGCGTCTTCGGCGTAGCCCGATTAATCTCATCCGCCAGCAGCACATTCGTGAACACCGGTCCACGCTTGTACTCGAACTCCTCCGTATGCGCGTTGTAGATCGTCACGCCCAGAATGTCGGACGGCAGCATGTCGGAAGTGCACTGCAAACGGTGAAACTCGCAGCCGGACGCCCGCGCCAGCGCCTGCGCCAGTGTCGTCTTGCCCACCCCGGGTACGTCTTCAATCAGAAGGTGCCCCCGAGCCAGCAGGCAGCAGACCGCCAGCCGCACCGTTTCGGCCTTCCCGCGCAGAACCCCTGCGACGGCTGATTCCAGATCTTGGGGATGCGGAGGCGAGAAACGGCGCGGGGCAGCAAGAACTGGTGCTTCATCCCGCATCGTTCGATTAGAGCGTAACATAGGCGCCAAAACATGGGCCGAACGCCATGAAGGTGCTTTATTCTGTAAACTATTCGTCGATGCGGCAACGGATTATTCTTTACACTGCGGCACTCGCCGCCACCTGGTCCTTGACGGCAGTCGCGCAGGAGGGCTACCTGATCGCGCGCGGCCGGCCCGGAAACGCCGGCGTCTTTGTCGATGGCAAGTACATCGGCCCGGCCTCCCGCTTTACCGTTCCGGAAAAGTACGCCGTGCCTGCCGGCGAGCACGAGATCGCCATCCGCGACCCGCGCTATGAGGAGATGGTCACCAAGGTCACCGTCGGAGAGAAGAAGAAGACCCGCGTGAAGTACAGCCTGAAGCGGCTGCCGGAGCCCCAGGGCCCGTTCGGCCTGCTCAAGCTCGGCGGTGACGGTCCGGAAAGCTTTATCTCCATCGCCGCCGGCGACACCGGTGCGGTCTACCTGAACGACAAGTTCTATGGCCACGTCGACGAATTCAACAACGCGGGAAGCGGCATCCTGCTGCCCGCCGGCAAGTACAAGTTGCGCGTTGAAAGCTCCGCCTACCCGATCAATCAGGAAGTGACGATCGAGGCCAACAAGCGGACCAAGGTCGAGTTGCCCGGCGCGAAGAAATAGCGCACCAGACCAAAGCACACAATCACGGCGGCCACGAACACTGTGTCGTGGCCGTTCCACTTTGAGGCCGAAGTGAGGGGAAGGTGGCCGTCGTAGCCGCGCGACACCATCGCCCGGTGGATCCGGTCGGCGCGTTCCCAACTCCGCACCAGCAACATCCCGGTCTGATTCCCGTGAACGGTAAACAGTGAAATTCCCGTTAGCGGAGCGCCACACCGCGCCGCCCTCGCCCGCGTCATCCGCGTGAACTCTTCCTGCAGTACATCGACAAACCGCAGCATCAACCCCGCAATCAGAGTCAGGGCGTGCGGCGCACCCAAACGCTGCAGCGCGCTCACCAATTGAATGGCCGATGTCGTGGAGGCCAACCACGACGCCAGCACCAGCGCGAGCGTGCCCTTCAGCGCCACCGAGAGTCCCGCTGCCAGCCCGGCCGCCAACGCCAAGACACCCGCGGAAAGCAGGACAAACGGCAGCCCCGGCAGCACGCGCGCCATCCACCCCGGCGCGGGCATGGCACCCACCAGAAGAACCGTCAGGAACGCAAACCCGGCAAACGGCAGCAACTCTCCCTGCACGGTGGATCCGGTGATACCGATCGCCGCCACTACCGCCACGAGCTTAGCGCGCGCGTCGAGCCGTCCAGCCATAGGCCACACCCGTCAGTCCGAAGAGCAGCGCCAGACCGGTGACAATCTTTCGGGGCAAACTGTCGGGCGCCGCAGCGGCCGGGGCGGCGGCGATGCCCCAAGCTACCCGGATCTCCTTCTTGTGTCCCAATTCGTCATCGATCACCGCTCGCCATTCGCCGACACGGTCCGGCACGAAGGCGAAGTTCCCTTTGGCGTCGGTCCGGCCATTCTGATGCTCCGTCTTGGTGTCGCCCGGTCCATAGATCAGCACGGCGGCGTAAGCACAAGGTTCACGATCGGCATAGGCCGCCCGCACCACAACCGCGCCGCCCGTGATCTCATACCGAAGGCCGAGATCATGCCCGAAGCAGGCCAAGGACAACAGAAGGATCAGCCGTTTCATGCCGCCGCGCGCGCCAGCACCCCTGGCTTTGCCCGTCGCAGAAACTGGACCGTGAAGGCCGTCACCGCCGCTTCAATTAAGGCCACGCCGCTGTAGATCATCGCCACGACGGCAAACCCGCGCCCGTATCCGGAAGCCTCAAACTCCAGGGCCATCAGCACTGCGGGCAGCGCCGTCCCCGCAAAGCCGGCTGCAAACGCGCGTGTCATCTCCCCGGCAAACGTCATCCGCCAAAGCGCCGCGGCAGCCAGCGCCCCCAAGCCCATATTCAGGACGTTTACCCCCAAGGTCAGCAGTCCGCCGTGCTGAAACAACAGCGATTGGAACAGCAGCGTGGCATAGATCACCGGAAACGCGCGGCGCCCCAGCAGAATGCCAGCCAGCCCGAACAGGCCCAGATGAACAGAGGTTCCGCCGAGCGGGAAGTGGACCATCGAGGAAACAAAGATGGCGGAGGCCAACAGGCCCATCCGCACTACCTCTTCCGGACCAATGCGCCGGCCCAGCCACGTCACTCCGCCCAGTGACACCACCTGGGCCGCTACACAGGCGGTGACGGGCAGGATGCCGTCGGCAATATGCATGACTACTTCAGGATCACAACCGCGCGGAGTTCATACGTGTCGTACGTCGCCCCGGCGGGTGCTGCTTCCGAAACCGATGCCTGCACCGCCATCGGCCCCTTCGGGTCCGGCTTCACCAAGAGCCGCCCGTTCGCGTCCGGCTTGCCGAGATCCTGCAAGTCCTCTGTGCCCGGCAAATAGCGTCCCACCGTCGCACCGGCCGCCGGCTTGCCTTTCCGCAACACGGTCAACTCCCAACCCCCCGCAGTCCGCGATGTGACGAT
>CAYNDS010000147.1:0-11474 GCA_964395885.1 uncultured Solibacteraceae bacterium
AGAAAGGACAGGCCTACCAGGTGATGCTCGATTATCTCGATGGCGGTGCCATCGGCGGCATCTACGGAGAGCGTCTGGAAGGCGTGAAGGCCCCGCGCGTTGAATGGCGCGAGCACTGGAAGCCCGGGCAGTGGAACCACCTCCGGGCCCGAATGGAAGGAGCCACGCCGCGCATTCAGGTCTGGCTGAACGGCATCCGCATCACCGATTGGACCGACTCAGCCAACCACGCAACAGACGGCGCCACCGAGGGAATGATCGCCGTCCAGGTCCATCGCGGCAATCGCTGGATCCCCGGCGGCAAGCACCGCTTCCGAAACATCAGCGTCCGAGAGCTTCCCTAGCTCGCCTTCAGCGGGGCGTGGGTGTGGGCCGGGGCGGAGCCGCTTCCGTCACCGCCGGAGGCGCGAAGTCGGAATCGAGAATCTGCTTTTCTTGCAAGGCCGCCAGTAAAGTCGCCTGCACGTCTTTGACTTCATCGCGACCGGCAAGATTGTTCAGCTCTCCCGGATCGGCGTCCAGGTCATACAGCTCCAGCGAGGCGCGCTTGCCGAAGTACGCCCGATCCAGCTCCGGCTTCAGCGTCCCGGCACGATGCGCCGCCAGCATCTCCTGCCAGCTTGGGTCACGGCTGCTGTCGACCGGCCAGTACTCCATTTGCGGCGTGAGGTTGTAGATCAGCTTGTGCTTCGCGCTCCGCACACACCGCGACAGGTCGAACGTATCGGCCTTTGTCTGTTCGTTGATCGCAGCGTTGCCGTGGTGGGACCGCGCGGCGAAGATGGTGTCCCGTGGCTGGTAGGCGCCGCCGGTCAGCAGCGGGAAGAAACTGCGTCCGGAAACACCGTTCGGCAGCGCCGCTCCACCGGCTTCCATGAAGGTCGCGGCTACGTCCTCGCCCGAGATCAGCGTTCGCGTGCGCGCCGGACGGATCCGGCCCGGCCATCGTGCCAGCAGCGGAACGTTCAGCCCTGGATCGTACAGTGACCCTTTGCCGTGCGGAAACGCCATTCCGTTATCGCCCATGAAGACCACCATGGTCTGCGCCGCCTGGCCACTCTTCTCCAGCGTTTCCATAATGGTCCCGAAGTCCCGGTCCGCATGCTCGATTTCGGCGCAGTACCGCGCCAGATCCGCGCGGACGCCCGGCAGATCCGGCAGGTGCGGCGGCAGCTTGACGTTCGCCCCGTCCAGTTTGCGAACACTCGCGTCCCACGGATGGTGCGGATCGCTGTAGTTGATCCAGAAGAACCAGGGCCGATTGCGCGGTGCTTGACCCAGAAAGTCCCCGAACTGCTTCGTCGTCGTTGCCTGATTGGAAACGTCGTAGTAGTCGACGCACCGGCGCCACGTCCGCAACTGATGCTTCTCGTAAACCTGCGCCGTCGTCGGACTCGGATTCCACACGCCGTCCAGATGAAAGTACCGGCCGCAGACCCCCGTGTAGTAGCCGCGTGTTCGCAGTACTTCCGGCACGCTGATCACATCGGCGGGCAAGGGTGCGCTGAAGCGTCCCATTCGCGCCGCCACGGGCGAGCGGCCCGTCATCAACGCTGTCCGTGAGGGCACGCACTGCGGCGCCGCCGTGAATGCTTTCTCGAACACCACGCCTTCACTGGCGAACCGGTCGAGGTTCGGTGTCTGCATCCACGTTGCCCCGTACGTGCCCAAGTACGGAACACTGTGGTCGTCCGAAAGCACGAACAGGATGTTCGGCGGACCGGACTGTGCCGCCAAGGGCGCGGCACCGGCAGCTTGCAGAAACGAGCGTCGCGAAAGGGACATGCTGCAAGAGTTGTATCACCGTCCCCGGCAAGCGGCGACGTTGCCTAGTTCGCGAGTCTCGGGAGCCGCCCCGCATCCTGCGGCCCCGTCCTGCTCCGCAGCGTTTCGCCCCACGCCTGCCGCACCGGAGCAGGGAAGCCCTGCAGCAGGCGGTTGATCCGCCCCTCGATTTCCTTCACCACATCCGGATGCCGGGCCGCCACGTCGTAGCTCTCATCCACATCTCGCGTGAGATCGTACAACTCCGGCGGCCGCAATGGCAGGTTCACACGCCCACCCGCCGGCGCTGCCGAATATGGATAGCTGTTCCACTGCGACACTTGCAACTTCCACTGCTTCCAGCGCGCCGCCTGCATCTGCCACCCATCGAACATCAACAGCGCCTCGCGCTCGATTTCATTGCCTCGTCCTTCGAGAAGCGGCCAGATATTCAACCCGTCCAGCGGAACGTTTGGCAACGGTGCGCCCGTCAGCGCCGCCACCGTCGGCAGGATGTCCATCATGCTGGTCACGCCGCTCACCGTCTTCCCCTTCGCCACCCGTCCCGGCATCCGCGCCAGAAACGGCACCCGCACGCCGCCTTCGTACGTCGAGCCTTTTCGCCCCCGCAACTTACCCGGCGAGCCTTGGAACCACGGCCCGTTATCGGAAGAGAACAGAACCAGCGTGTTCCGCTCCTGCCCAATCGACCGGACGGCGTCGAGAATCGATCCCACCGACGCATCCAACTCCTCCAGGACATCACCGTAGATGCCAAACTGCGACTTGCCCTTGAACTTGGCCGAAGCATCCAGCGGAATGTGCGGATACGTGTGCGGCAAATACAGGAAGAATGGTTGCGAGGCGCTGTCCTTCACGAACCGGACACTCTCCGCCGTGTAGCGCTCGGTCAACGTCGACAGAGTCGCTTCCGCCTCCACCACCTCCGTCCGCCCGTCCTGTTGCCGCCATAGCGGACGCGGCGTCATGTCATTCGAATACGGAATTCCGAAGTAACTGTCGAACCCGCGCCGGTCCGGCAGATACTGCGGCTGGTGTCCGACATGCCACTTGCCCACGCATGCCGTTCGGTAGCCCAGCGGCTTGAGCATCTGCGCGATGGTCGTCTCTCCGTCCGCCAGACCGGTCCGGTCCGGCGGCATCAACACGTGCGGCACGCCCACGCGCGTCGGATACCGGCCTGTCAACAGCGCGGAGCGTGACGGAGAGCACGCCGGCGCTGCCGAATAGTGATGCGTAAACCGGACACCCTCCGCCGCAATCCGGTCCAGGTTCGGCGTCCGCAGCGGAGACCCGTAACAGCCCAGGTCTCCGTAGCCCAGATCGTCGGCATAGATCACCACCACATTCGGCGGACGTGGTGCGGCAAGCGCGGCCGAACCGGCCAACGCCACAAAGTCTCGGCGGCGCATCTCGCCTTCAGCCTACCGTAGGCCCGCCGCGCTGTTTCAAACATTTTTCCCGTTTGGTGTTTTCGCGTTTTTCTGTATACTCGTTGCTTAGGAGGTGGCGACTTCCCCTTTGGCGCTCGCACTCTAAGCCGGACTACGGTGCTCGGCGGCATTGAGCGGGGATTCGCGTGCTTATTCAATCTCCTCTATCCGGATGACTGTGCGGTTTGTCAAACCGCCCTCACCTCCGCCAGCCGGATTCCCGTCTGTGCCCAGTGCCTCGCGAACGTCCAACCCCTCGTCGCGGAGTTCGCATGCGCCCAATGCCGCGCGCCCTTTCTCAACGAACACGCTCTCCAACCCGATGGAATCTGCCCGTTGTGCCGCGCCGGTGCCACCCAGTACCAAGCCGCCTATAGCTTCGGCTCCTACGACGGCGGACTGATCCGGCTGATTCACCTCTACAAGTACGCCGGTGTCCGCACCCTCGCCGCACCCTTCGCCGATTGGCTTGCGGCCGCGCTGCCCCGCCTGGAACGCTTCGATGCCATCGTTCCTGTGCCCTTGCACTGGTGGAAGAAGATCACCCGTGGCTTCGATCAATCGGAACTGCTCGCCATTGAGCTGTCAAAACGCACCGGTATCCCCGTCGCGCGATGGCTCTCTCGTACACGCATCACCTCGTCGCAGGCCGGCCTAACCAGTTCCCAGCGCCGCACCAACGTCGCCGGCGCTTTTCGTGCCAGCCAGCCGCAGCGCATCGCCGGCGCCCGCGTGCTGCTGCTGGATGACGTTCTCACCACCGGAACCACGCTGTCCGCCGCCGCCGGTACGTTACGCCGAGCCGGTGCGGCCCGCGTCACCGCTCTCACAGTGGCCCGTGCTGACCGGCGCGCACCCGCGCGTCTCTGGACCGGCGCACCCACGCTGAAAGCCAACTTCGCCCAAGGAGGAGTCTGATGAATCCACCGGCTCATCGTGCCCACGCTCACGCTCACGACCATGGCTCGTCAGGCGAGCGCATGCATCGTCCTGTTCTCGTCCTCAACGCCAGCTACGAACCGATCAATATCTGCGCTGCCCGCCGCGCCATGGTCCTGGTGCTGAAGGGCGTCGCCTCAGCCGAGGAAGTGACGCCTCAGCGGATCCACGCCTCCCGCTCCACCTTCCATATGCCGAGCGTCATCCGCCTGCTCGAATACCGGCGCATCCCGCACCAGAGCCGCGCTCTCTCGCGCAAAAACATCCTCATGCGGGACCGTTACACCTGCCAGTACTGCCACAAGGTGATGCCGTCCGGAGAACTGACGCTCGATCACGTCATCCCGCGTTCCCGCAAGGGCGAAACCAGCTGGGAGAACCTCGTCGCCTCCTGCCACCCCTGCAACAACCGCAAGGGCAATCGCACTCCGGAGGAAGCCGGTCTGAAGCTTCTCCGTCCGCCTCGTCCGTTCTCGATGCACACCTCTCGTCACCTCATGCGGCTGCTCGGCAACAGTGACGATCAGTGGCGCAAGTACCTGTTTTATTGAGTGCGGCGCGGCACCGCCCTCGGGCAACATCCGCTCGGGCCCAAGGCTCTAACCGGGCGTGGATACCCATCGCAACGAACAGCAGGAACAGCAGACTGCGCGCGCCCACCGCGTCCGCCAGGTCACTCACTACCAATTCTCCTGGACCGAACGCGAGCGTGGCCAACCCGGCACATTCACCCTTCAGCTGATCCTCGACCATGGTGTCGATGAGTACATTCTTCGTCCCGACGCGGACGACGTCGAACCGCTGCGGGAACTTCTGGGCGGTGCCAAGCCCGTCGTGTTCGATCTCGAACGGAAGGTGCTGATGTTCGGCACCGCCGCGGCAGCCTGACCAGAGGCTGCTGCGACCCGCGCGGGGATGAGGGGGCGGCCCGTCCTCCGCCGCCCCCTCCCTCTCCTCTACCCCGGAATCACCAGCACGTCTCCCGGATGAATAACGGTCTTCTCGTCTTTCAGCTTTCCCGGATTGGCCGCCACAATCTTCGGATACTCTGCCCCGTTGCCCAACTCTTTTTGTGCGATCTTCCACAAGGAATCGCCCGCCACCACCGTGTATGTCTTCACCGGCTCCGGAATGCTGGAGTCAATCGAGAGATCCGCCGACAGATCGGAATACCCGGCGTCCACGCGCTTGATCTCATCCCACACCAGATTCTTGATCCGCTCTGAGGGCGCCGCGCCCTTCAAGAACAGCTTGTTGTTCTCTACATGCAAGTGGTCCAGCCGCACATTGCTGCTCTTGATCAACGTCAGTGCGGACTGATACTTTCGCTTCAACTCCTCGAACCGTTCCATGCTCTTCCTCCGAATTCCACTAAGCTAGCCGTATGCGTACCCGATTCCTGCTGACACTCTCGCTACTGGCTGCTGGCTCATTGACAGCCGGCGAGAAGAAATTGATGCACTGCTTCGCCTTTACCGTCATTGAGAGCGCCACGGAAGCCGACTGGAAAGCCTTCGCTGAGGCCACCGACGCGCTGCCCGCCAAGATCCCCGGCATCACCAGGATCTGGCAGGGGAAACTCCGCGCCCCGCTGAACATCTTCAACGTAGATGCGGAAACCCGGAAAAAGCTCATGGCCGGTGACCCTAAGGTCAGCGGTGAGGTCGTCCGCCTGCAGCGCAACCACGGCGTCTGTATGGAGATGGCGGATGAGGCGGCGCTCAAGGCCTATGCCGCTCACCCCTACCACAAGGATTGGATGGCCGCCTACGAAAAGGTGCGCGTCGCCGGTACCACCACCATCGACATCCTGGGACAATAGAGGCTCTGCCGGGCTCCGGCCCGGCCCTCTTCCCTGAATGCACGCGGAACTGCTTTGCACCAGCGCCTCCTGCGGCGCCCGTTACCCGATCACTGAGGTGATCTACACCTGCCCGGCTTGCAGCGGGTTGCTGGAGGCTGCCTACTCCGGCGACCCCGGCAACCCCTGGGACCTCACCACCTGCTGGCGCCAGCGGCGCATGTCGAACCTGCCCATTGACCGCAGCGGTGTCTGGCGCTATCGCGAACTCTTCCCCTTCCTCGACGATGCCGCCCACGTGGTCACTCTTGCCGAAGGCAACACACCCATCCTCGACGCCCCCAAAGCCGCCACCTATGCCGGCCTGGACCGCGTCGCCTTCAAGCACCAGGGCTTCAACCCCTCCGGATCGTTCAAGGACAACGGCATGACCGCAGGTGCCTCCCAGGCCAAGCGCCTGAATCGCACCCGCGTCGCCTGCGTCTCCACCGGCAACACGTCCGCCTCCATGGCGGCCTATGCCGCTGCCGCCGGTCTGGAACCCATCATCTTCATTCCCAACGGAAACATCGCCTACGGCAAACTCGCCCAGGCGCTCGAGTACGGGGCCCGCACGCTGCAGGTCGACGCCAACTTCGACCAGATTCTCGCGCTTGTTCGCCTTCTGGCGGACCGTCTCGGCATCTACCTGCTCAACTCCGTCAACCCGTTCCGCATCGAGGGTCAGAAGTCGATCGCCATCGAAATGCTCGATCAGCGCGATTGGTGCGTGCCGGATTGGGTCATCCTGCCCGGCGGCAACCTTGGCAACACGGCCGCCCTCGGCAAGGCCTTCCGGGAACTCCGCCAGTGGGGCTTCATCGACCGTGAGCCCCGCATCGCCGTCGTCCAGGCGGCGGGCGCCTCGCCGTTCTACTGCTACATGAATGCCTGCGACGGTGCGACCTTCGTGCCGGAAGGCCACCCCGAAACTCTCGCCACTGCCATCAAGATCGGCGATCCCGTTTCCTGGCCGAAAGCCGAGCGCGAGGTTCGCCGCACCGGCGGCACCGTCGAGTTCGCCACGGAACAGGAGATCGCCGACGCCAAGGCGATCCTCGGGCGTTGCGGTTTCGGCTGCGAACCCGCCTCCGCTGCCTCGTTAGCAGGGCTGAAGAAACTGGTCAACAAAGGGATCGTCGCCACGGACGCCGACGTCGTGGGCATCCTCACCGGCAATGTGCTGAAGGACCCGGATTACATCTATCGCTACCACACTGGGCAACTCGATGCTCCGGACGGCAGACGAATGGCATCCACCTTCGGCAACAAGCCGGAGGTCGTCCCCAACGATCCCGATCAGATCGCGAAGCTGCTGAGCTAGTAGCGGTCCCGCCGGTAGCTGCCGCCGCCGCCGTTGTTGGTCGGACGCGCCTCATTGACCACCAAAGGCCGTCCCATCAGCGGCTTCCCATTGCAGGCCGTCACCGCCATCTCCCCTTGGGCGTTGTCGGCAACGTCAGCAAATCCGAATCCTCGCGACTTACCTGAAAACTTGTCCCGCATAATCGTGATCGATTCCGCGGTCACCCCAACTGCGGCGAACATTCCGTGGATGTCTTCCTCGGTTGCGGAAAACGGAAGGTTCCCAATGAACAAACGCACAGCGATCCCCTTTCGGCTGAATGGCCTTCCCGACCTCAGCATTCCTCGTTCTGAAGGCCAGCCGATCCAACCCAAGATCCCCGCTACCCCAGTACGAACCGTCTCATCATGACACAAGTCGTACGTTCAGTCACATAAAAAGTCGAAATGAGAAGTAGGAACTTTACTACCGCGGTGTAATTAGGCCCCCGAGTTTGTCGCTTTCGCCGCTCGCGCCTCTCGGAAAACGCGTCGAATACGCTTCCAAATACTTCAACCCCGCGCCCGTGTTGTAGATCACGATGCGCTCCTCGCGCCGCAGGAATCCGCTCCGCCTCAATCGGCGCAGTGCCGCCACACATGCCGCTCCCTCCGGCGCGATAAACAGCCCTTCTTTCGCCGCCAGTTCCAGGCCCGCGTCCAGTGACTCTTCATCGCTCACGGCAATCGCTGTCCCTCCGGAGTCCCGCACCGCGTTCAAAATCAGGAAATCGCCGATCGGCTTCGGAACCCGCAGCCCGCTGGAGACCGTGTACGCGTTCTGCCAGAACTCGCTGCGCGGCGTGCCTTGCTCATAGGCGCGCACCACCGGTTGGCACCCCTCCGCTTGCACCGCGATCATCTTCGGGCGCTTCGGACCAATCCAGCCCATCCGCTCCATCTCGTCAAATGCCTTCCACATCCCGATCATCCCCACGCCGCCTCCGGTCGGATAGAAGATGACGTCCGGCAGCGTCCAACGCAACTGCTCCGCCAGCTCATACCCCATCGTCTTTTTGCCCTCGATCCGGTAGGGCTCCTTCAGCGTCGTGACCTCAAACCATCCTTCGGCCTGTTTTCGTTCTCCGACAATCCGCGCGCAGTCGGAGATCAATCCATCCACTAGCGTGACGTGCGCGCCCGCCGCCTTGCATTCGATGAAGTTCGACTGCGGCACGTCGGCCGGCATGAAGATGTGCGCCTCCATTCCCGCCGCTGCTGCGTAAGCCGCCATCGCACTCGCCGCGTTTCCCGCCGAAGGAATCGCCAGCTTCCGGACCCCCAACTCCTTCGCCATCGACACCGCGCACGACAGCCCGCGCGCTTTGAACGATCCCGTCGGATTGATCCCCTCGTCCTTCAGCCACAGGTCGTCGCACTCCAGCGCCTCGCCCATCCGCGGCGTCTCGACCAGCGGCGTCCAGCCCTCACCCAGCGACACGATGTTCGCTGGGTTCGTCACCGGAAGCACCGGCGCATACCGCCACATCGACCGCGGACCCGCCGCCAGCCAGTCCCGATTCCAGTTCGCCCGCGCCTTCTCCAGGTCGTAGCGGACCAGCAGCGGCCAGCCCTCTTCCGACAAATTCCACAGCTTGCCGGCCTCGTAAGTCTTTTGCGTGCCGCTACATTCCAGGTGCGTCAAAGTCGTCATGCCAGGTTGAGTCTCAATCGTACCGCCGTGCCCAAGGCCTGCGGTATCATCGCCTCTCCATGAAGCCGCTTGCCGCCTTCGTCTGTTTCGCTGCTGTCGCCCAAACCGACCCCACTTACTCTGCAAGGATCCGCGAGTACACGACCGAGCCCTTTTTCCTCACGGAACTGATCGATCATCTGCCCGCTTCCGCCACCGTCCCCACCCCCGACAAAGTCCTCGGCTTCATCCCCGGCGCGCCCGGCAAGCTGGCCAAAGTCGACACCCTGCACCGCTACCTCCGGGAACTCGAGCGCGCCTCCCCCCGCGTCAAAACCTGGTCCATCGGCACCAGCGAGGAAGGCCGCGAAACCCTCCTCATGGCCGTCTCCAGCGAAAAGAACATCGCCCGCCTCGCTCGCCTCAAGGAGATCACCGCCCGCCTCGCTGATCCCCGCCGCCTCACCCCCGCCGACGCCGACCGCCTCATTACCGAAGGCCTCCCCATCTACTGGGCCACCGGCTCTATCCACTCCGGTGAAACCGGCTCCCCCACCATGCTCATGGAGCTCGCCTATCGCCTCGCCGTCACCGAAACGCCCTTCGTCCAATCCATCCGCGACAACCTGATCGTCCTCATCACCCCCGCCACCGAAGTCGACGGCTGGGACCGCAACGTCGACCTCAATCACTGGAAGCTCGAAAACCCCAGCCGCATCCCGCCCAGCCTCGTCTATTGGGGCCGATATGTCGCCCACGACAACAACCGCGACGGCATGGCCCTCTCGCTCAACCTCAGCCGCATCGTCCTGAAGACGTTCCTCGACTGGCACCCCACCGTTCTGCACGACCTCCACGAGTCCGTGCCCTACCTCTACACCTCCACCGGCATGGGCCCCTACAACGCCTGGATTGACCCGATCGTCGTCAGCGAGTGGCAGAAACTCGCCCACCATGAGGTCGAAGAGATGACCCGCCGCGGCGTGCCCGGCGTCTGGACTCACGGCTTCTATGACGGCTGGGCCTTGAACTACATGTTCTGGACCGCCAACACCCACAACGCCATCGGTCGCTTCTATGAAACCTTCGGCGGCGGAGGTGGCGCTGATACCCGCCTGCGACCGCTCCCGCCGGAACAGACCTCCCGCACCTGGTTCCGCCCCAACCCCCCGCTGCCCACCGTCAACTGGTCCTACCGCAACAACATCAACCTCCAGCAGTCCGCGCTCCTGCTGGCCCTGAACTACACCGCCCGTCACAAGGACGAGTTCCTCCGCAACTTCTATCTCAAGAGCAAGCGCTCCATCGAAAAGGCCACTCGCGAAGGTCCTGCCGCCTGGGTCCTGCCCGCCACCGATCCCCGCCCCGCCGCCCAGGCGGAACTCATCAACCTCCTCGCCGCCCACGGCATCGAAGCCCACCTGCTCGACAACGACTTCGACAAACTGCCCCGCCGGTCCTTTGTCATCCGCATGGATCAGCCCTACTCGCGCCTCGCCGACATGCTGCTCGACAAGCAGTTCTACTCCGCCACCGACACCCGTCCCTATGACGACACCGGCTGGAGCTTCGGCCCCCTGCGCAACCTCGAAACCGTCCGCGTCACCGACCCGGCCATCCTCAACGCCCCCATGACCATCCTGATGGGCGCCGCCCGCGCACCCGGCGGTGTCACCGGCAATGCCCCCGTCTACCTGATCAACCACACCGCCGACAACGTCCTGGCCACCTTCCGCTACCGCCTCAAGGACGTTCCGATGCTCGCCGCCGAACGCCCGTTTGAATCCGGCGGACGCAAGTACAATGCCGGCTCCTTCCTCATCCGCGAAGCCGACGGCCTCCGCGAACAACTCGACCGCGAGGCCCGCGACCTCGGCATCTCCATCTACGCCGCCGACGCCCTTCCCAACGTGCCCACCCATCCCGTCACCGCCGCCCGCGTCGCCCTCGTCCACTCCTGGATCAACACCCAGACCGAGGGCTGGTTCCGCATCGCGCTCGACAAGCAGCAAATCCCCTACGACTACATCTCCGACCAGAAACTGCGCGAACTCACCGACCTCAAGTCCCGCTGGGACGTCATCGTCTACGGCCCCACTCCCGGCGCCTCCCAGCGAATCGTCAACGGAATCCCCAGCTACGGCCCCGACCCCATCCCCTTCCAGAAATCGGAACTCACCCCCACCTTTGGCCTCGCACCCGACCAAAGCCCCGACATCCGCGGCGGCATGCAGTTGGAAGGCCTCCAGAACATCCGCCGCTTCGTTGACGAGGGCGGCGTCTTCATCTGGATCGGACCAAACACGTCAATCCCCATCGACTACGGCCTCCTCGACGGCGTCTCGATTCAGCCCACGCGCGAACTCATGGCCCGCGGTTCGGTGCTCGCCACCTCCGTCGCGGACCGCGCCAGCCCGCTCGTCTACGGCTACGGCGACAAGTTGGCCGTCTATTTCAACCAGGCGCCCGCCTTCCAGATCGCCACCACGGCCGCCGGTGC
>CAYNDS010000148.1:0-11294 GCA_964395885.1 uncultured Solibacteraceae bacterium
TTTTCAACGCCGCCGCCTACAACCAGGTCGATGTCGCCGAACGCGAACCCAACGCCGCTCTCCAAGTCAACGCCCTCGCCGTCCGCAACCTCGCCGTCGTCTGCCGTCAGCTCGACGCTCGCCTCATCCACTTTTCCACCGACTATGTCTTTGACGGTGCCGCCCGCCAGCCCTATCGCGAGCATGACCTCACCCGGCCCCTCAGCGCCTATGGCGTCTCGAAACTCGCCGGCGAATTCTACGCTCGCGCCTACTGCGACGACGCCCTGATTGTGCGGACCTGCGGTGTGTTCGGCCCTGCCGGACGGAGCACGCCCCGCGGCAACTTCGTCGAAATGATGCTGCGCCTGGCGGCAAAGGGCCAACCCATCCGCGTCGTGGAGGATCACGTCGGTTCACCCACCTTCGCGCCGGAGTTGGCGCGCCTCACGCTGGACCTGATCGACGCTGGTCTCACCGGCATCGTCCATGGCGGCGGTGAGCAGCCGATCTCCTGGTTTGACTGGGCCCGCACCATCTTTGCCGTTGCCGGTCTTCAGCCGGAGCTCAAGCCCACCAATGAGCGCGAGTACCGCACGGCCGCCAAGCGGCCCCAATACTCCGCACTGGCCAACGCGCGTGCCACGGATGCCGGCCTTCGCCCTATGCCGCCTTTGCGCGAGTGCCTGGAGCGTTACTTTGCCCTGACAGGAGTGGCGCGCTAGCACGATGGAATTCGTCACCCCGGGCGGCGGCTGGATCGAGATCATCTGTGGCCCGATGTTTTCCGGCAAGAGCGAGGAGTTGATTCGCCGCCTGCGCCGCGCTCGCATCGCTCGCCGCCGCGTGCAAGCCTTCAAGCCGAAGATGGACGATCGCTATTCGCTCGACGAGATCGTCTCCCATGCCGATTCCCGCCTGCACTCGGACACGATCACCAGCCCGTCGGAGATCCTGACGCGCCTGGACTGGCGCACCGAAGTGGTCGGCATCGACGAAGCACACTTCTTCTCGCCGGACCTGGTCGAGGTCGCACAGCGCCTGGCCGATGCCGGTAAGCAAGTGATCATCGCCGGCCTGGATACCGACTACATGGGCCGGCCGTTTGCTCCGGTGCCGGAACTGCTCTGCGTTGCCGAGTCGATCACCAAACTGCTGGCCATCTGCATGCGCTGCGGCGCCGCGGCCAAGCACACGCAGCGCCTGGTGGAATCGGAAGACCTGCTCGTCGTCGGCGCCACCGGCATGTATGAAGCTCGCTGCCGCCGCTGCTTTGAAGCGGGCATCCCCAAGCAGGAAGTCCTAGAATTCATCCGCCGGCCGCTCGTTTCCTGAGCGGCGAAGACATCGCTCCGGGCGATTCGACTCGGAACGGAACGTCGCTTGGGTAGGCCTTCTGAAGAGCGCTGATTGCGTCGTCGGCGAGTGTTCCCCGGAGGGTCACGCCTCGCAGTGCGAGCGGCCCGTTGGCGAGATCGACAGGTGAGTGGGCGTATGGATCTTCTTCCAGGATGATCTTCGGTCCCGACGGAATGAACCTGCACTCTTGTTCGAGACTGAATTCCGCGCGTTTGATTCGCGCTGCCAGGAACAGCAGAGTCGACATCAAGGGTACATGCCAGCCCTCGGGCGGCTGCGGGTTGCTCTCCAAGAAGCGATTCAAAAGCAATTCGAGTTCGTCAAGCCTCGGCTGGAAGGTGCTGCCAACGGGATCGTCGCTGCCTGTGGTTCCCTCATACACAACTCGAAAAATGCCAGGTTGTTTCACTTCGAACTCGAGTTCAACCGGCTTGTCCTGCACCAGACTGTCTTGTCGTTCCGCTCCTGTCGAGAAGCAGGCGATATAGGGGCCCCACTTTACGAGATCTGGATCGGCTTGGTTGACAAGCTGCTTGAGTCGCGCAGCCCAATACTTCAAACTGCCGCCGCTCATGCTAGCCAAGTTGTAGCACCCAACCACCAGCTCGCCCCAATCGCTGACTGACGGACACCGCTCACGAAAGACATCCCAACGCGTGGTCCAAAGTCTGTTGCTTTGAAGAATGCTTTTTGCTGAGTCAACGCCGGTCCGATGATAAAGACAGCACTGAATGATCGAATCAGAACAAAGAATGCGATTCAGGTAGCTCGTAAACGGATTGGCTGTTGTGTCAGGTATTGCGTGCTTCTCGCTTACCCAATCGGCTGGCTCCAAGATCGTGAGTCACCTACAATCCTCCGATCAACTCCCTTGCGTCGTCAGCGCGCGGTACTTCCGCAGCAGTTCATACAGCACGATCCCGCCCGCCGTGGCCACATTCAGCGAATGCTTCGTGCCCAGCATGGGAATCCGCACATGCGTATCGCACTGCGCCAGCCGCTCCGCCGGAAGGCCATCCACCTCGTGCCCGAACAGCAGACACACCGGCCACTGCGGCCGCCAATCGAAAAGATCGACGGACCGCAGACTCGTCTCAATGGCCGCGATCTCGTAGCCTCGTCCGCGCAGGGCAGCCACCTGCTCCGCTGCGTCCACGCCGGACCATGGCACCGTCTCCTCCGCTCCCAACGCGGTCTTTCGAATCTGATTCTTCGGAGGGCGAGCCGTGATACCGGCCAGATACAGATGCTCAACGCCCGCGCCATCCGCCGTGCGGAAGAACGAGCCCACGTTGTACATGCTGCGAACATCCTCCAGCAGCACCACCACCGGAATGCGGGAGAGCGCGTCGTACGGCCCGCCGCCCACCGTCGCGCGAAACGGAACACGGTCACTCATCCGGCGCTGTACACACTGAAGTGCGTCACCGTGTCGAAGCCCAGCCGCCGGTAGAGCCGCAGCGCGGCGGCCGAAGATTGCAGCACGATCGGCAGCGGGCCGTGCGTGTGTGCCGCCTCGGCCACCGCGTGCCGCATCAGCGCCTCCGCATAGCCGCGCCGCCGGAAGCCCGGCAACGTTCCCACCGCGTAGATGCCCAGCGCGCCGTGACCGGCGACCACAGCGCCCGCCGCCACATCCAAGCCGTCCAGCGAAGCCAGATAGCCCGTCATCGCCGTCTCCCACAGCCGCGCCTCTCCGTAGACGGCGCGCAACTGCGACAGCGGTCCATCAAAGCTGGCGCTCATGATGTGCAGGAAACTCTGCCGCGAGGCCGGATCACTCACCCGCCGGATCTTCACCCCGGGCAGCGTCCGCACCGGCGCCGCAAACTCCCGCGCGATCATGCCCGGCGGACGCGTCATCGCTGACAGCCCGTGGCGCTGGCACAATGCCGTCGCCATGCGCCGCACCGGCGGCGACAACAACCCTTCGCACAGCCAGAGGCAGTACGGAGCCGCGCCAAAGAAGCCCTGCGCCGCGCGCAAGTGCGACTCCAGCCGCTCCGTCGTTTCGACCCCCGCCGTCACGATCGCGCAATTGAACAGCGGCGCCGCCGGTCCCACCGCGATGCGCACCAGTCCGTCCGCACTGAGTTCCTGCGTCTCCGGACGCGCCGCGCCGAAGCACCGCATGGCGTCCACCAGATTCTCCGCCATCGCGGTCAGCGGAGCCTCCACCGCGCTAGAGAAGGCTGAGCGGATCGACATCGATCACCAGTGCCGTCGCCGGCCACTTTCCGGCCAATGCGTGCGACCGCAATTGGGCGATCACCGCCGCCAGCGCCGGACGGCTGGAGGACTTCAGCAGCATCTGATAACGATACTCCCGCTTGATGCGCGGCACTGCCGCTTCACTCGGCCCCAGCACTTTCAGCTTCTCCGGGGCGGGCGTCAGCAGATTGCCCAACTCGCCGCTCCAGCGCAAGGCGTCCTCCTTCTGCTCGGCTCGCACGACGACGTTAGCCAGCGCCGCAAACGGCGGATACCGCATCGCCCGGCGAAACTGAATCTCGCGTTCGTAAAAGCCGCGATAGTCCTGCGCCGCCGCCAGATCCACCGCGTAGTGATCCGGATTGATCGTCTGCAGCAGCACCTGCCCCGGCACCTGCCCTCGTCCCGCGCGCCCCGCCGCTTGCGTCAGCAGTTGAAACGTTCGCTCCGCCGCGCGAAAGTCCGGCATGCCCAATCCCACATCGGCATTCACGATCCCCACCAGCGTGACGTTCGGAATATCGTGCCCTTTGGCGATCATCTGCGTGCCCACCAGAATGTCGTAGTCGTGCGCGCGAAAGCCCTGCAGGATCGCTTCCGCCTGATGTTTGCCGGTGACCGTGTCGCGGTCCATGCGGACGATGCGTGCGCCGGGCAGCGCCTGATGCAGTTCGTCTTCCACGCGTTCCGAACCGGTGCCCGCAAAGTAGACATGCTCGCTGTCGCACTTTGGACACTTCGACGGCACCTTCTCGGCGTAGTTGCACAGATGGCACAGCATGCGCCGGTCGCGCCGGTGATAGGTCAACGTGATCGCGCAGTTCACGCACATCACCCGCTCTCCGCAGGAACGGCACGTCACGAAGCTCGAAAACCCGCGCCGGTTCAGCAGCAGCATCGATTGCTCGCCCGCATCCAGCCGCTGCTTCAACGCGTCCAGCATCCGGCGCGAGAACGTGGCCTGCGATCGCGTTTCCAGGAACTCGACGCGCATGTCGATCTTTTCCACCTGCGGCATCGGGCGCGCCTCGACGCGTTCCGGCAGCTCCAAGAGGGCATACTTGCCCAGTTCGACGTTGTAGCGCGATTCCAGGCTGGGTGTCGCGCTGCCCCGCACCACCGCTAGGTCGCGCCCGTGATACCGCGGAGTCTCCTCCTGCTTGTAGCTGCCGTCATGCTCTTCATCGACGATGAGCAACCCCAGATTCCGCAGCGGCGCAAACACGGCGGACCGCGTCCCCACGGCCAGCGTCACCTCTCCGGCATGGATGCGTCGCCATTGGGCCGCGCGCTCCGTGTCGTTGAATGCCGAATGCAGAATCGCCAGCCGCTCGCCGAAGCGCGCCGACAGATTCGCCGCCACCGCGGGCGTGAGTGCGATCTCCGGCACCAGCAGCATCGCGCTGCGCCCCGCCTGCAGACAGGCATCGATCGCGCGCAGGTAGACCTCGGTCTTGCCCGCGCCCGTCACGCCGTGCAACAGAAATGGAGCAAACCGCCGCGCCCGCACGGCTTCGGCAATCGCATCAAACGCCGCCTGCTGATGCGTGTTCAACGTGTGCGGAACCGTCGCCACCATCCCTGCCGCCGGCGCAATCAAAGTCACCTTCGCCAGTTGCTTCCGCGCCAGCGCGCGTGCGCCTGCCGCCGCATCCGGAAGCGTCTGCTCCAACTGGTCCAGGCGATGCCTGCCGGGATGCAGCTCCAGGTACGCCAGCAGTTCCCGTTCGCGCTTGGTCAGCTTCTCGCTCGTCGCCCGCCGCGCAAATTCGGCCTCCAGCCGGTCCGACGGCGACCGCAGCGGATCGCGTGCCTCCTCGCTCACCTCCGCGGTCACGTAGCTCTTCTTTGCCAGGCTCTTCAGAATCGACGCCGCTTTCTCCACCTTGGCGGCCAGCGTCGACTCCGACAGCGGACGCTCCTCCAGCAGCCGCAGCACCACCACGGAGCCGTCCGTGCTGTCGCCGCCCAGCGTCAACTGCCGCGCCACGTCGCGTCCGGCATCCGTCAGCATCCACCGCTTGCGCTTCGACGCTTCGCCCCCCAGCGGAGCCATGCCGCGAAACACTTCCCCGAGCGGAGCGCAATAGTAGGCCGATGCCCACCGCGCCAGTTCGATCAAATGCGCGTCGAAGATGGGCGCCTCATCCAACAGGCGCTGCACCGGCTTAGTCGCCGCCGCCGGAGCGTCATCATGCGTGCGCAACACCACGCCCGTCAGCACGCGCGATCCCAGCGGCACCCTCACCCGGCAGCCCGCCTGCACGCGATGCCGCATCGATTCCAACAGCGAATAGGTGAACGTGCGATCCAGCGGAACGGGCAGAGAAACGTCGCAGAAGCGCGGCCAGGAAGCCAAATCGTTATGATAAGGCCGTGGCGCGGGGTTGGGAGAGCAAGGGCGTCGAGGCGCAGCAGGAAGAGGCCGAAGAGCGCCGCAAGCAGGCCGCCGCTCCTCCGCCGGACCCCGCCGTCTTGGAGCGCGAACGCAAGCGCGAAAGCCTCCAACTCACCCGCACGCGCGTTCTCGGCGACTTGCAGCGGGCCTGCCACCCGCGCCATCGCGGCCAGTTGGAAGCCGCCCTCGCCCACATCGATCAGCAACTCGCGGAACTCTAGCCGGCCTTTCGCTGCGACCACAGGAACAGCGTGTAGCCCGCCACCGGAAACACCGCCGCCACCAGAAACGCCGCCGGATACGCGCGCTGATCAAACAGGTAGCCGAACAGCGGCGCCGTCAATGCGGTCAGCAGAGAATACGATCCGGCGCCCATCCCCGCCACCAGCGAAGTCGCGCCCGCCGGCACGATTCGCGTCGCGTACTGGATGCTCGGGATGATGAAGCCGCTGGTCATAAACATCGCCAGAAACAGTTCCAGCATCAGCACCGTCAGCGACGACATGCGCGGCGCCGCCACCAGCGGCAGGCTGAACACGCACGCAATCCCCATCAACACGCGGTAGGACCGCGGACCGAACCGGTCACACAGCCAGCCCCAGAAAAAGTAGCCCAGCTCCCAGCCGAGCGGCGGAATCCACAGCAGCGCGCCGATCTGCTGCTGGCTCAGCTGAAACACGGCCCGCAAGTACAAGGCCCCGTTGTAGAGCACAAAGCCCAGCGGCACCGCACCCATCGAGTACGACGCCAGGGCGCCCCACAGGCGCACATCGCGGAAGTTGATCGTGCCGGAACGGACCACCGCCGCATGCTGCAGTTCCGGCCTCCGGCTCAGCATCCACCACCACGCAATCCAGACGAAGCCGATCAGCGCCGTGAAGAGAAACGCTCCGCGCCAACCGCCCGCCGCCGCCACCGGCGTCATCAGAATCGGCGTGATGATCGCGCCGAAGGAGCCTCCGCTATAGGCCAGCGCCGTGCCGCGCGCCCGCTGCTCCGGCGGCAGCGTCTGCACCACGGTCCGCAGCCCCCCGGGGAACGTCGCTCCTTCGCCGAAGCCCAGCAGGATGCGCAAGAGCGCGAAGCTGGCCAGTCCCGTCGCCCAGGCATGGGCGCCCGATGCCAGCGTCCACAGCGCCACCGCTGCCGTCATCCCGATGCGGACACCCACCCGGTCCAGCAGGTATCCCCAGGCCGGGTTCCCCAGCATGTAGGCAAAGGAAAACGCGCTCGCCACCCGCCCGTATTCGAGCGCGGTCATTCCCGTCTCCGCCTGAATCGTCGGGATCAACAGGGCCAGCGTGTTGCGGTCGACATAGCTGATCGTCGAAACCAGCATCATCGACAAGGTGGGAAGCCAGCGGCGCAACCGTGCAGTCTAGCAGTTCGTCGCCCGATCTCGACGATTCGTCCGAAATCCGGCGACTTCCGCGCCGCCTCCCCGTACGCTCAAACCATGAAACAACGCCTGCTTCTCCTCACCTTCGCCGCAGTCGGCGGCTTCTTGTGGGGGGCGCGATCCCAGGCTGGCGATGCGCGCTTCGATCACACGGTCCGCAACGATTTCTTCGCCGGCTTCAGCGGCGATGCCGCAGCACTGTCGCGCGCCCTTCAGGCCACCGAACGCATCCTGCAAGCGAATCCCGACCACGCCGAAGCCCTGGTCTGGCACGGCTCCGGCGTCTATTACCTCGCCGGACAAGCCTTCCCCAAAGGCGATCCCCAGAAGGGCATGGAGCTTTTCGAGAAAGGCGTGGCGGAGATGGACCGCGCCGTCTCCCTCGCCCCAAACCGCGTCGGCGTGCGCATCCCCCGCGGCGCCGTTCTCCTGACCGCCACGCGCACGCAGCAAGGTCCCCACGTCGCGCCGCTTGTGGCCAAGGCGCTGAGCGATTATGAACGTGTGTACGAGATCCAGAAGAACACGCTCGCTCAAATCGCGACCCACCCGAAGGGCGAGCTGCTGATGGGTCTGGCCGACGGCTATGCCCGGACCGGCAACACGGACAAAGCTCGCGAGTTCTACGAGATGACCGTGCGCGAAGTCGCCGGCAGCGTCTATGAACGGAATGCGAAGGAGTGGCTGGCCACCGGCAAGCTCGCTCCGCAGAAGGCGGGTTGCCTCGGATGCCACTCGGGCAACTAGCTCGCTCGTTCGCGCGCGGGGCGGCGCTGAACTGTCTGATCGCCGCCGTCCCGCCCATGCTGTATCTCGTCTTCGCCACCGATGTGACCTGGACCGATGTGTGGCTGAACTGGTGCTTCAGCTATGTCTACTCCGGAACGATCTGGGCGCTGACCTCGACGTGGTTCCACATGGTCGGCCCGCGGCTCGGCCATTTTCCGCCCGTCCAGCGCGTGCTTCTCGTCTTCGGCTCCCTCACCGCGATGGCCCTCGTCGGCTCCAGTTTCGCCACCGGTGTCCTCTACGGCCTCGGCTTGATCAGCAGCCGCATCCTGTTCTCGCAGTGGGTCGGCAGCATCAAGGTCTCGCTGCTGATCACCTGGGCCATCGGCTCGACGATTTACGTCTACCGCGTCACGCACGCCAAGCTGGAACAGACCACCCTCGCGCTCCGCACCAAGGAACTGGAACGGGAGCGCGCCGAGAAGGCCGCCACCTCCGCGCGGCTGTCCTCGCTCGAATCCCGCATCCACCCGCACTTTCTCTTCAACGCGCTCAATTCCGTCGCCGCCCTCATCCGCGACGACCCCGACCGCGCGGAGCAGCAGGTGGAACGCATCGCCCGCTTCCTCCGTTTTGCGATCGACCAGGCAGGCGCTGGACCCGTTACTGTTGCCCAGGAGCTTCGCATCGCCGAAGATTACCTGGCCATTGAAAAGACCCGCTTCGGCGACCGCCTCCGCTACGAAGTCACCCTCCAGCCCGAGGCCGCGTCCTTTGCCGTCCCGCCGCTGTCGATCCAGACGCTCATCGAAAACAGCGTCAAGTATGCCGTCGCCCCGCGCCGCGAAGGCGGCGTCATTCGCGTCTCCGCCGCCGTCGAAAACGGAAAGCTCGCCATCCGCGTCTGGGATGACGGCCCGGGCTTTGCTGCCTCGTCGCGCCGCGCCGGTCATGGTCTGGACCTGCTGGCGACCCGCCTCGATGCTCAGTTCGGCGCCGCCTCCCGGCTCCACTTCCGGAATGGCACCGGCATGACCGTCGAAATGGAGCTGCCATGCGCGCCTATCTGATCGATGACGAACCGCTTGCGCTGCAGCGCCTCGCCCGCATGCTCGAGGAATTGGGCGGCGTCGAAATTCTCGGCCGCTGCTCGGACCCGGTGGCCGCCATTGCCGAGGTCCGGCAACTGCAGCCCGACGTCCTGTTCCTCGACATCGAAATGCCCGCGCTGAATGGCTTTGAGTTTCTCGAAGCGCTCGACGCGCAGCCCCTCATCGTCTTCACGACGGCGTACAACCAGTACGCACTGAAGGCCTTCGAAGTGAACTCCGTCGACTACCTGCTGAAGCCCATCGAGCGCGAGCAACTCAGCCGCGCGCTCAAGAAGCTGCAGCGCAACACCCACAGTCCCCGGCCCGATCTATCGGCTCTTCTGCGCGACCTGCTGGCCACCCAGACCACCGCCGCCTACCCGGAACGCATCGCCTCCAAGGTGGGCGACAAAATCGAGTTCGTCGACTTGAGCCGCGTCACCCACTTCTACGCCGAGGAAAAGCTGACCTATGCCGCCACGGAGTCCAAGACGCATATGGTCGACGCCACCATCGCCGACCTGGAAACCAAACTCGACCCCAAGCACTTCCTCCGCGTGCATCGTTCGACACTCGTGAACCTCGCCTACGTGCATGAGCTGTACTCGTACTTCGGCGGCCGCATGCTGCTGCGTCTCAAGGACGCGAAGAAGACCGAAATCACCGTCGCGCGCGACCGCGTGAAGGTGTTGAAGGAAAAGCTCGGCCTGTAGGTTGGGCGGGCGCCCACGCCCGTTAGAACTCGATCGAAGCCAGCAGCTCCGACGGCTTCCGCCCGAACGCCTTGGAGATCGCCAGCAGGCTCTCAATCGACGGCAGGTTCGCTCCGCGCTCAATCGAACTGATCTGCGAAACGCTCAGCTTCGTCGCCGTTGCCAGATCCTTCAACGACCAGTCGCGCTCCACCCGTAGCAGCTTGATGCGTTGGCCCAGCCGCTCCCGAAGCCGGTCCTGCGGCGCCTTGCCCAGTCCGAAGGCCTCGATTGCATTCGCCAGCGTCTGCCGCAGCTGCGCAATCGAAAACGGTTTGGCCAGATAGTCAAACGCCTTCTGCTTGAAGGTGGCGCGCATGTCCTCCAGCGACGGGTAGCCCGTCACCACAATGACGCAGAGATTCGGCCAGCGCGTGAGCAATTGTTCCATTACCTTGTCCCCGCGAAACTCGCCCATCTTCATGTCGAGCATCACGATGTCCGGCACGTTCTGCTCAGCGGACTCAAACAGGCGCTCCGGGTGCCCGAACGTCCGCACCTGATACCGCCCTTCGTCCTTCAGCAAGTCCTCGATGTAGTTCCGGAAATCCGCATCGTCGTCGAGAACGGCGACATTCACGTCCGCCCCGGATTCGCCCGCTTCCATCCATTCGGCCATTGAAGAGTCGTCAGGCTGCCGGCAGCTTCACTTCCAGCAGCGCCCCTCCTCCTTTCCGGTTCGCGGCCGTGATCGCGCCGCCGTGTTGCGTCACAATTCCATCTGCCACCGTCAGGCCCAGCCCCGTCCCGCGCGCATCCAGCCGCGTCGTGACGAATGCTTCGAAGATATCAGGCAACACCTCTTCCGGGATACCCGGTCCGTCGTCCTCCACCGCGATCACCGTCCAAGCCCGCTCCGTCTCCCACAGCGTCCTCGACCGCGCCCAGATCTGTCCGCCCGCGCTGACCGCATTCAGCGAGTTCCGCAACAGGTTCACAAAGACCTGGATCAGCCGGTCGGTGTTTCCCGTCGCCCGGCTTCCCGGCGCCACCAGATTGTGGAACGTCAACTCAGAGGCCTTCTCGTCGATGGCCACCAACTGCCACGCCTCTTCGACAATCGCGCGCAGGTCGACCGCCTCGTTCGACGCCCGCCGCTCCCGCGCGAAATCGACCAGCCCCTCGCTGATGCGCTTCAGTCGCAATGTCACGCGTTTCATGCGCGCTAAACGCTCCCGGGTCGCCGGATTCGTCTCCGTCTCCGCCATCTTCTCGATCGAACCCAGCAGCACCGCCATCGGCGTATTCAACTCATGCGCCACGGACGCCGACAACAGGCCGAGACTGGCCAACCGGTCCTGCTCCACCAGGCTCTGTCGCGCGGCTTCCAATAACTCGTTCTTGCGCTCCAGCTCCGTCATCGCGTTCTCCAGGCG
>CAYNDS010000149.1:0-5459 GCA_964395885.1 uncultured Solibacteraceae bacterium
GAGTTTTACGATACGCTGAGTCGCATCTCCGCGTAGTCATCACCATGCAGGACTCCGCACGCAAGCCCGACGCCGACTTGACCCTGCGCGGGCTGGCACACGACCTCCGCAACGTCTTTGAGACCATCGGCGACGCGGCCGACCTGCTCAGTGCCGACCCGCATTGGGCCGGCGTCGCCAGCATCATTGAACGCGCCGTCGCGCAAGGCCGCCGCGTCACGGAAAGCTTCGAAAGCTCCGCCGGGTCGTTCGACTTCGACCTGATCCTGGAGAATGCCGTACAGTCGACGCGCGACTTTCTCGCCCACCGCTACCCGGAACTGCTCTTCCTGTGCCGCTTCCAGACCGGAATCCGCCTCGCCGGACGGTCCGGCGCCTGGGAGCGCGTTCTGGTCAACCTCTTTCTCAACGCCGCGCAAGCCATGCCGGACGGCGGCGAAGTGGAAGTGGTCGCCATCCAGTCCGACGACCAGATCGAGATTTCGATCTCCGACACGGGTCCCGGCTTCCCCGAAGATGTCGTCGACCAGGTGCTGGAGCCGGGCTTCTCCACCCGCGACTCCCACATGGGCTTGGGCTTGTCCATCGTCAACAGCATCGTCAAGGAGCAGGGCGGCGTGGTCCTGGTGGGCAATCGCGCGGGGCGCAGCGGCGCCGTGGTGCGGATCGTGCTGAAACGCCACGACTAAAGTTCCTAAAGCTTTCGTCGTAGCCGCCGATGTCACCCTCGTGGCTATCCCCGCAATCGACTATTGGACGGCGCTCATTGCCGAGCTCCGGCCGCACATTCGCGTCCAGATTTTGGAATTCGTTGACCTGAAGAACCCGGAGCCCTTCGTTCCCTTCGCTGAGAGTGCCCTTGCGACCGCCCCGCGTGGTGGACGGCGCTCCGGACTCCCGAAGCTGTTGATCGACGATGGACTCCTGGCCCAGGCCATCTCCATTCCGGAGGTGACGCCGTTTGAAGATGCGCTGCACCTGATGCGACAGGCGCTGCAGGTGGAGCCCCGCTACGATGTCCTCCTGCTGCAACACCTGACCGACCCGTCCCGCACCTGGCCGGAGGCGGTCCCCACCGGGGAGATGGGACGCGTGCTGGACCTCATTCGCGACACCGTCGGCGCCCAGCCCCGCACCAGCATGCAACTGCGCCGGTTCCTGAAGATTCGGGATCCCCACGTCCGTTCCCGCGCCGTCAAGGTAATCGCTTCCAGCGCGCCGCCGTTCATTGAGGAATTCTTCCGCGACAACGATCCCCGCGTTCGCGCCAACCTGCTCGAAGCCGTCCTCGGCGAAACACCGAAGCTGACCAACGCGCTGCGGGACCTGCTGAACCGCGCCACATTCGACAAGCACCATCGCGTGATGACCACCGCGCTGCTGTACCTGGCCAAGTCAGGCGATGACGTGGCCAAAGCACGCCTGATTGCGCTCGAAAAGCACCCCAACGAGCACTTCCGCATCGCCGGCGCCTGGGCTATGGCGAAGCTGGAGGGCAAGGAAGTTCCCGGTAGCGCCGAAGCTGCACCCCAGCCCGAGCCAGAGCCGGCCGAAGCCGTTCACTCGTAAGCGCGCGCAATTCCGCCTCGCGAGACTCTTTCAACCGCGTCCGTGCCGCCCGCAGCTCCTCGCCCAGGTAGCCCGGGTGGCACATGAACTCCGTCACTCCTTCCGGCAGCCGCTCAAACAGCCCGATCAGGTCGGCGTCGGAAAAGTCGCCCGTCCATCCAAACCCCGCAAAGTGGTCGGTGGTCCGGCACCCCTGGCGCCCCAAGACCCGATGAAACCGCCCTCGCAAGCCGCCGAACGTTGCCGCCAGCACGCGCCGCGGCAGCGGGGGGCGCCGTCCATCCAGCGGCAGGTCGAACGGGCGTCGCACCCACGGAATCCCAAACTCCGCACTCAATCGAGCCACCGCTCCCAACACGACCGGGTGCAGGTGGGTGTGCTTGTGCGTGTCCAGGTGCAGCGGGCGGATCCCGGCGGCGGCGATCTTCTCGATCTGCGCCCGCAACTCCGCCTCTACATCCCAGCGCCCCAACGCGAGATCCCGCACCAGCGCGCCCGTCGTCAGCGGATACGCCCGCCCATCCCGCAGGGATGAGCCGCCGATCAGCACCAGATGGCAGCCGACATCCAGCGTCGGCGTCTCGCGCGCCAACCGGACCGCGTCGTCAAACGCACCGCCGTTCGCCATCAACGTCGTCGCCGTCACGATGCCCTCGCGGTGGGCGGCGAGGATGCCGGCATTCACGTCCCGCGTGAAGCCGAAGTCGTCGGCATTGACGACCAGAATGCGCTCGGCCACGGCGGTCTAGAACAGCGCCAGCTTGATCCGCAGAAACTTCTTCGGATTCGCGCGGAAGTCCTTCAACAAGCCTTGCATCTCCACGCTGACTCCGTTCAGATTCTCGTAGAGCTGCTGGTTCACCAGAAGCTGGCCCAACGTGCCGCGGCCCTGATTCAGCCCGTCCAGCATGGCGTTCAGCTTGCGCAGCGTGTCGTTCATCTGCGCGTGCAGCGCCTCGTCCTTCAGCAGTTTGCCCGCCGTCCCTTTGCCCGCGTTGAGATCCGCCATCAGGCGGCGCAGTTCCGCCACGCTCTTCTGCGCTTCGTCATAGAGCGCCGGGTCGCGCAGCAGTTTGCCCGCGGTGCCTTGTCCCTCCTGCAGGGACTGCGCAATCGTATCCACCCGAGCCAGCGTCGTGCGAATGTCCGTGTAGAGCTTCTCGTCGTACAGCAGATGGCCCAAGGTGCCCTGGCCGGTGTTGACCGCCTTGATCAGCTTGTCGGTTTCGTTGGCGATCGAGTTCACCCGGTTATAGAGCTCCTCGTCCTTCAGCAGGCGCCCGATCGAGCCGCGGCCCAACTCCACCTGCGCGACGATCGCTTCAATGCGCTTCAGAATGATCTCGGCGGCGGCAAGCGTCGTGCGTCCCTGCCGGACGAGGTCATCGATTTCCGTCGTCGAGTCGCTTTGCAACTCGCCCCCATTCGCCACCGGCACCGTCGCTTGCCCGCGAGCAATGTCGATCAGCCGCGAACCCAGCAGATTCTCCGCGCCGACGCTGGTGCGGGAATCGCTGGGGATGAGACGCAGGTACTGCTCGCCGATCTCCATTTCGATGCGCACAAAGCGGCCCGCGCGGTTATCGCCCGAGAACCCGATCTCCGCCACGTTGCCGATCAGCAATCCGTTCAGACGGACGGGTGACCCGCGCGCCACTCCCGGTGCCTGGCTCATGTACGTCACCACGCGCCGGTTGGTGGCAAACAGACTCTGCTTGCTCGTCATCAGGAATATCAGAACGCCGAGGAGGAGAAGCGCCACCGCCGCCAGGATTCCCACTCGAAGCTGTGCCCAGGAGACCTTCTTTTGCGACGGCATTTACCTTCTCCCAAATTTTGACACGTAAGGGTCTGTCGACGCTTCCAGTTCCGCTTGCGTGCCTTCGAAAACGCAGCGTCCTTGACACATGACGAAGAAACGCGTGCTGCAGGCCAGCGGTCCACCCGGTTCATGGCGCAGACCACCTGTCGCTTCGTCATACCGGTACTCGGCCATCAGCACGCCATCCTGATAGCGGTGGCTCACCAGCAGCGTCGTCGCGTGACGCACGTCCCGCTGCTTGGCGATGAACGCCATGATGTTGTTGGCGGTGATCGGGTCCAGGCCGGCCGTCGGGGAATCGAAAATGGCCAGCGGCGGATTGGTCACCGTCGCGCGGGCGATGCCGACGCGGCGGCGCATGCCTCCGGATAGCTCACTCGGCATCTTGTCGAGCGTGTGCTCCAGTTCGACAAAACGCAGGGCTTCCACCACGCGCTCATGCATCTGCTCGGCGCGGCAGTGCGCCACCGGCTGATTCTCCAGCGGATAGGCCACATTCTGTTCAATCGTCAGCGAGTCGAACAGCGCGCTTTCCTGAAACAGCATTCCCATGCGGCTGCGGACGCGGAACAACTCGCGTTCCGGCAGGTGCGCGATGTCCTGCCCAAACAGCAGGACGCGGCCCTCGTCAGGCTGAAGCAGTCCCATCGCAGTCTTCAGCAGAACGGTCTTCCCGCTGCCCGCCGCCCCGAGAAACACCAGCGTTTCGCCGCGCCGTGCCTGGAAGCTGACGCGGTCCAGCACCGGCTCCACGTCGAAGCGCAGCGTGACGGCGTCGAATTCGAGAAGCACTTCAGAGCTGTCGGGCATCGCTCAAAGGCTCACGAACATCTGCGTCACAAAGACGTCGAGGATGAAGACCCAGACGCTGGCCACCACCACCGCTTGCGTCGTGGCAAAGCCGACGCCCTGTGTCCCGCCCCGGGCCTGCATGCCGTAGTGGCAGCCCACCAGCGAGATGGTGAAGGAGAACAGAAACGGCTTCAGCAGCCCCTGCGCAATGTCGTTGTATGCCAGCGCCTGATACGCGCTGTTCCAATACTGCGCCGCGGAGATGTTCAGTCGCGTGGAGGCGATCAGATACCCGCCCACCAGTCCCACAAAGTCCGCAATGATCGTCAGCAGCGGCAACACCACGGCCATCGCCACCATGCGCGGTGTGACCAGCTTCTGCGAAGGGTCCGTGCCGAGCGCCCGCATCGCATCAATCTGCTCTGTGACCTTCATCGAGCCGAGTTCGCTGGCGATGCCGGAGGCGTTGCGTCCCGCCACCAGCAGCGCGGTCAGGACGGGTCCCAGTTCGCGGACCAGCGTGAGCGCGACGAAGACTCCGGTCTGGCTGGCGGCTCCGTACTGCGAAATGGCCCGCGACATCTGCAACGCCATGACGATGCCGCTGAAGGCGCCCACCAGTGTCACGATCGGCAAACTGCCCACACCGATGATGTCCATCTGCATCAGCACGTCACCCCAGTAAAACGGGCGGCGAAAGAGGTTCCCCAGGGCGCGCCCGGAGAGCGAGAGGTACTCCTGAAACTCAAGGAAAGGGGCTTTCAGGAAATCGAGCAAGGCGTGCTCCGCACCGGTATCCCGATGCTACCATGAGGCCAGTTTCATGAAGGGTCTCACCGACATTCCGGGCATCCTGGTGGGACATGCGTCGGACTTCGACGGCTTGACGGGCTGCACCGCCGTGCTGTTTCCGAACGGAGCGGTGGCCGGCGTCGATGTCCGCGGCTCGGCGACGGGTACACAGGAGTTGGACACGCTGGATCCGCTGCACGTCACGCCCGGCATTCATGGAATCGTGCTCGCCGGCGGCAGCGCGTTCGGACTGGAAGCAGCCTCCGGCGTTCGGCGCTTTCTGGAGCAGAAGGGGATCGGCTTTCCCACCCGCGCCGGCAAGGTTCCGATTGTCCCGGGCGCCATCCTTTATGACTTGGCCATCGGGAAAGCCGGTGCCCGTCCGACCCGCGAGATGGGCGAGGCGGCGGCGGCAGCGGCCAGTGCGGCGGCAGTGGCGGAAGGCAATATCGGGGCGGGCACGGGCGCGACGATTGGCAAGGCG
>CAYNDS010000149.1:5469-11257 GCA_964395885.1 uncultured Solibacteraceae bacterium
ACGGTTGCGCTTGGCGGCGCCTGGAACGGAGTGCTGGTTTCGGCGCTGGTGGCTCTCAACCCGTACGGCGATGTGATCGACCCGCGGACGGGGGCAATCCTGGCGGGCGCCCGCGCGGCGAAGGGCTTTGCCAATACGGCTGCCCTGCTGCAGCGAGGGGAAGGCGAAGGCGCCTTTAGCTCCAACACGACTTTGGCCATCGTCGCGACAAACGCGACCCTCAGCAAACCCGAAGCCAAGAAGCTGGCTCAGTTTGGCCAGCATGGCATCGTCCGGACGATCTCGCCGGTGCATACCAGCTATGACGGCGACATCGTGTTCGCCATCGCCACCGGTGAGCGGCGGGCGGAAGGCAATGCTCTTGGCGCGGCGGCAGCTGAGGCAGTCTCCCAAGCCGTCCTTCGGGCGGCCCGAAGCGCCCGCACGCTGGGCGGTGTGCCCGGTCTCGGCTGAGCGGTCAGGACGAGCGCAGGGGCGACAGTCCCTTGTGCCCGATATCCCGCCGATAGTGCATTCCCCGAAAGTGAATCTGGCCGACGGCGGCATAGGCGTTTGAAATCGCTCCGCGAAGATCGCTGCCGCGCGCTGTGACGCCGAGCACCCGTCCCCCTGCCGTCACCAACTTCCCGTCCTTTTCCGCCGTTCCGGCGTGGAAAACCTGCGCGCCCGTGGCTTCCGCCTCCGCGATGCCGTGAATCGGGTCCCCCGTCACCGGCGTCGCCGGATAGTGTTCGGACGCCAGGACGACGCACACCGACGGCTCCGGGTCACAGCCGAGCTTCTCCGTCACCGGCTCTTTGCCGGAGATCTGCCAAAGGGCCTTGCCGAGATCGCCCGTCAGGCGGTGCATCAGCACCTGCGTCTCCGGATCTCCCATGCGAGCGTTAAACTCCAGTACCCGCATCCCGCTGGCGGTCATCATCAGCCCGGCGTACAGAAAACCGGTGAAGGGCGTGCCATCAGCGGCCATCTGGCGGATGACGGGCCGCATCACAGACTGTATGAGTTCATCCTGTATCACGTGCGGCAGAATGGTATCCGCCGAGTACGCTCCCATCCCGCCCGTGTTGGGACCCTGATCCTGATCGAAGGCGGCCTTGTGGTCCTGCGAAGGGGCAAACGGAATGATCTGCTCGCCGTCCGTGAGCGCGATGAAGCTGACTTCCGTTCCGGGGCAGAAGTCTTCGACGACAACCGTGCGGCCCGCATCGCCAAGCAACGTCCCGTTCAGCATTCCGGTGAGGACACTCTCTGCCTCCTCCCGCGTCTTGGCGAGAACCACGCCCTTCCCGGCGGCTAAGCCGTCTGCCTTCAACACGTAAGGGGGAACGAACCGGGATAGGGCAGGGCCGATGGCGGTCTCCGGACGGGCCACCTGATAGCGCGCCGTGGGCACTCCCGCACGGTCCATGATGTCCTTTGCGTACGCCTTGGAGCCTTCCAGGCGCGCCGCAGCCGCTGTCGGTCCGACGATGCGGCGCCCCTCGGCGCGAAATTCGTCGACAATGCCCGCCACCAGCGGCGCTTCCGGTCCGACAACGGTCAGGTCGATGGCGCAGTCCCGCGCCACCTGGCGGTAGTCCGTCGATCGGACGCACTCTGCCACGCGCGCGATGCCAGGATTTCCGGGCGCGGCGAACACCTTTCGCACCGACGGGCTCTGGGCGAGTCGCCAAGCGAGAGCATGTTCCCGCCCGCCGCCGCCCACAACAAGAACGTTCAACTCGATTTCCTCACCAGCTACAATAGCAATAGCCGAATCCCGACAGCTATGTTCAAGACTGCGTATGACTTACTGGTGATCGGAGCGGGCCACGCGGGCTGCGAAGCCGCCCGTGCGTCCGCGCGCATGGGTCTGCGCACCGCCATGATCACGATGAACGCGGACTTGATCGCGCAGATGTCGTGCAACCCGGCGGTGGGTGGCATCGCCAAGGGGCACCTGGTGCGCGAGGTCGACGCATTGGGTGGAGTGCAGGGGCTCGTCACCGATGCCGTGGGCATTCAGTTCCGGCTCCTGAACACCAGCCGGGGTCCTGCGGTGTGGTCGCCGCGGGCGCAATGTGACAAGAAGCAGTATCGGCTTGAGATGAAGCGGGTTCTGGAGCTGGAGCCGAATCTCCGGATCCTCCAGGCCGAGGTGGCCGAACTCCTGTTTCGCGATGAGAGCGGACAGCGTCGCGTTGTAGGTGTTCGGCTGGCGGATGGTCGCGACGTGGGCGCGGGCGCCGTGGTGGTGACCACCGGAACCTTCCTGAACGGCCGAGCCCACGTCGGCGAGACGCAGTATAGCTGCGGACGGAACGGCGAGGCACCGTCGAACCTGTTGGGGCACCACCTTCGGTCTCTTGGGCTGCAATGGACTCGCCTGAAGACGGGCACGCCGCCGCGCCTCGATGGACGGACCATCGATTGGGCAGCGTTCGAGAAGCAGCACGGTGACCCGGAGCCGACTCCGTTCTCGTTTCAGACCGAAAAGATCGACCGCCCCCAGATCTGCTGCCACATTGCCTACACCAACGAGAAGACCCTGGCGGTCTTGCAGGAGTCCATCGCGCGATCTCCCCTGTATTCGGGGCAGATTGAGGGCGTCGGTCCGCGCTATTGCCCGTCCATCGAGGATAAGGTGGTGAAGTTCCCGGATCGCACGCGGCACCAGATCTTTCTCGAGCCAGAGGGTTTGGACACCAATGAGGTGTACGTGAACGGGATGTCCACCAGCATGCCGGTCGATGTCCAGGAAGCGATGCTGGCCAGCATTCCCGGTCTGGACCGCGCGGAGATGATTCGGCCGGGCTATGCCATCGAGTATGATTCGATCGATCCGCGAGAACTGACACGCGCGCTGGAAGTGAAGCGTTTGCGCGGTTTGTTCCTGGCGGGGCAGATCAACGGGACGTCCGGGTACGAAGAGGCGTCCTCGCAAGGGCTGGTGGCCGGGATCAACGCGGCTCTTCGGGTACAGGGGCGGGATCCGATGACGATTGGGCGCTCCGATGGGTACGTCGGCATCATGATCGACGATCTCATTACGAAGGGTGCGGATGAACCGTACCGGATGTTCACCTCGCGTGCCGAGTACCGCCTCCACCTGCGGATTGACAACGCCGATGAGCGGCTGACGGGCATCGGAAGGGCAGTGGGCCTGGTCGATGACGCCCGGTGGGCGGCATTCCAGAGAAAGGGCGAGCAGAAGTTGCGGCTGCGGGCCGCGCTGGCCGATTCACCTTCGCCAGTGAAGGGGGTGCGGATGGCGCAGTGGCTGAAGCGTCCGGAGTCCACCCTGGAACCGGCCTGGGCAGCGTCACAGTTGCAGGAGCCGGTTGCCCGGGGCGTTCTGGACACCTTGTCCGTGGAGATCAAGTATGCCGGGTATCTGGAGCAGCAGGACCGGCACGTCGCGCGGCTGCAAGCCTCCGAAGACCGGGTAATTCCGGCGAACTTCGCCTACCACGGCGTCCCTGGGCTCTCCCGGGAGGTTCAAGAGAAGCTGGCGCGGGTGCAGCCGGCGACACTCGGCCACGCCAGCCGGATCCCCGGGGTCACCCCTGCGGCGGTGTCCTTGCTGGAGATGCACCTTTCCCGTTGACCTTTGGAGAGCAAGTTCGACAGTGGGCAGACCTCACCGACGAGCAGGTGGCTCGGCTCGAGGCGCACTGGCAGCTGCTTCTGACGTGGAACCGGCGCTTGAATCTGACTCGAGAGGCGGGTGAGGGAGGGATTCGGAGGCATTTTGGCGAGTCCTTGTTCCTTTCCTCCCACCTTTCGGGACCTCACCTTTTGGATTTGGGCAGCGGAGCGGGCTTTCCCGGCATTCCCCTTGCGATCGCGCGCCCTGAATGGCAGGTTACCCTCCTCGAAGCGGATCTAAAGAAGGCCGTTTTCTTGAAGGAAGCAACCGCCGACCTTCCGAACGTTGGCGTTCTGCGGATCCGCTCGGAAGAGCTGCTTGCACGAGGGACCCCCACCTTCGATGAAGTCGTCAGCCGGGCAGTGCGGCTCAGTGATGTGGCAGCACTCGTTCCCCGGATCGCCCCCAGAGCGCTTGTGCTCGCCACCTTGTCGCAGTCTGATGAATCCTGGCGTCTCCTGGCCGAGTTGCCCTGGGACTCGACGAGTGGCGTCCTTCGGTTTCACGTGGAACAGGACGGATAGCCATCCGCTCTCGTGTTCCACGTGGAACACTTACGGGAGGAGCGGACTCGCCTCCGGGAAGGCGCTGGGGTGCCACCCGGAACACATAGCTGCTATCCTCGCAAAGAGTGGCGAAAGTCATCGCGATTGCGAACCAGAAAGGTGGCGTTGGAAAGACCACCACGACCATCAACCTCGGAGCCTCGCTTGCGGCTAACGACTTAAAGGTGTTGCTGGTCGACTCCGACCCGCAAGGAAACTGTACGACCGGCGTCGGCGTCTCCAAGCCGGACCTCGCGGCGACCATTTACGACGTCCTCCTCGGAAGCACTCCGGTGGAACAAGCGGTCTGCACGACTGCTTTCGACGGGCTGCACCTCCTCCCTGCGGACAAGAACCTGGTGGCCGCCAATCTGGAACTAGTGGACCTGGAAGACCGCGAGACCAGGCTACGGGCCGCCCTCGCGTCGGTACGGGATCAGTTCGAGTTCATCCTGATCGACTGCCCGCCGGCGCTGGACCTGTTGACCCTGAATGCCATGTTGGCCGCCGACTCCGTCTTGGTGCCGATCCAGTGCGAGTTCTTCGCGCTGGAGGGTGTCTCGCAACTCATGGACACTGTGGACCGTATCCGCGAGACCTTTCACCATCCGCTGAAGCTGGAAGGGATCCTTCTTACGATGTATGACGACCGCACCAACCTGACCAAGCAGGTGGCGATGGATCTGAAGGAATTCTTTGAGGATGAGGTCTTCAAGACGATCATCCCGCGCAGTGTGCGCCTGGCGGAGGCGCCCAGCCACGGGAAGCCGATCCTCTCCTACGACGTCCGCTCTCGGGCGGCGGAAAGCTATATCCGGCTCGCGAAAGAGATTCTCCAAAATGAACAAGCAGCCCGACAATCGCAAAGCGCTCGGTAAGGGACTCTCGGCTCTGCTGCCGGCGCGGAAGGAACCACCGCCCGCTCCACCCGCGCCAATTCCGGCGACGCCTGCGCCTGTCGCCGCGCCGACTCGTTTGCCGCTGACCGCCATTGAGCCGAACGCGAACCAGCCTCGCTCGATCTTTCGACCGGAGCAGCTGGCCGAACTCACGGAATCGATAAAGGTGCACGGCGTCTTGCAGCCTCTCCTGGTGCGAAAGCGCGGAGACGCCTATGAGCTTGTTGCCGGTGAGCGCCGGTGGCGCGCGGCGCGGGCTGCGGGACTTACTGAGGTCCCGGTCGTGATCCAGGACATCGCCGACGCGCATCTCCTGGAAATTGCCCTGGTCGAGAACATCCAGCGCGAAGATCTGAACCCGATGGAAACGGCCCAGGCGTTTGAGCGACTGGCCCGGGAATTTCAGCTGAGCCATGAGGAGATTGCCCGGCGCACCGGGAAGGATCGCTCGACCGTCACCAACATGATCCGGCTCCTGAAGCTTCCGGCAGAGGTTCAGACCATGGTCACCGAAAACCGGCTATCGATGGGGCACGCGCGGGCGCTACTCGGTCTTTCGGACCCGGAGCAGCAGCGCTCACTCGCCGACCGGACGGTGACAGAAGGGTTAAGTGTCCGGAACGTCGAACGGCTGATTCAAAAGCTACTGGAGCCGCGAGATCCCGAACCGGACGCAGCGGCGAAGGAGGAGAAAGCAGACCCAAACGTACAGG
>CAYNDS010000150.1:0-1065 GCA_964395885.1 uncultured Solibacteraceae bacterium
TGCATACGCTGCTTAATTAACTAAGTAGCCGCCGCCGGAGGCCAGCCCGATGGTCTTCGTACCGGCGTCATAACTCGGGATAAGCGTAAGGTCTCGGTCCGGGGCCCCCAGCCGACAATCAATCGGACTAGGCGCCGGCTTTCTCGCCGGTTCTCAGGCTGGCGCTGAAACTACCGAATCGGCTACGCACGTAGGCTCTTCAGGGCAAGCTTCTTCGGACGGGGGTTCGACTCCCCCCGCCTCCACCATTTCTCCCAGTCGCTCTTACTCCCACTCGATCGTTGCCGGCGGCTTGTGCGTCAAGTCGTAGAGGACGGCGGCGATCCCCTCGGTGGCGAGGATCTCGGCGCACATTTTCGCGAGCAAGGCGTCCGGCATCGGGATGGCGCTGGCCGTCATGCCGTCGACCGAATGAATCGGGCGGAGGACGACGGAGTCCGGGCGTTCGTCGGTGCCGAGCGGCACGAGCACGACCGGAAACTGCCAAGTGTGCTCTTCGAAGCCGGATTCGAGCGACAGGCGGCGGACGATTTCATCCGCGCGGCGGAGACGGTCGAGACGCGCGGCGGTCAGGCTGCTGGCGCGCACTTTCAGCGCCGCGAGCGGCACGGCGGAGGCAGCCATCGCCACGACGCGATTCACGGCGGCAAGGGCGTTGATGCGATCGGTGGCTTCGTCGATGACGGCGCTCGAGGGCGGCTGATCGAGAAGCAGGATGGGCCGGTAGGTGCGCGAGTCGCCCTGCACGCCGACGCTGCGAATCGGGACGATGTGGCCCTTCGGTGTCGGCTCCAGATCGAGATCGAACTCTGAGCAGAGACAGCGGATGGCCAGCCCGGGGCCGGGGAACGGGTGCCGGTCGAGCAAGGCGGGCGGGAGCGCGAGCAGGCGTCCGACGGTACGGACTTCGTCCTTGTACAGATCGCGGAGCGGCTCGACAATCCGGCCCTGCTCGATCAGGCGCTGAATGCCGGCGACGCGATTGTGATGCGTCTTGATGGTTTCGGCCTGCTTGGTGCCGCCGCTTTCGATGGTGTCGGGGTAAATCGTGCCCTGGCCGAGAAT
>CAYNDS010000150.1:1075-11192 GCA_964395885.1 uncultured Solibacteraceae bacterium
TAGTGGCCGCGCTCGAGAATGCGCTCCTGGACGCGGACAAACTCCTCGCCGATGAGGTGTCGCTTTTTCTCCGGGTCGCGAATGCCGGCGACGGCGGTGAGAAACTGCTCGCGCGCATCAAAGACCTCAAAGACGCCGTGCCCGAAGCCTTCAAAGGTCTGGCGGACGAACTCGGTTTCACCCTCGCGCATGAAGCCGGTGTCGACATAAACGGCGTGGACGCGTTCGGCGCCGAGCGCCCGCACACAGATCGCGGAGGCGACGGTGGAATCGACGCCGCCGCTGGCAAAGAACAGCACGCCGCGGCTGCCGACGGTTTCGCGAATCTGGCGCTCGATTTCGGGCAGTTGATGCTCCGGGTTCCAATCGCGCTCGCAGCCGCAGATGGTGAACAGGAAGTTTTCAAGCAGGCGGCGGCCCTTGGGCGTGTGGACCACTTCCGGGTGGAACTGCACGCCGTAGAGATGGCGCGCCGGGTCACCGATGGCGGAAATCGGGCAGGTCTCGGTGGTGGCCAGGAGATCGAAGCCCGGCGGAGCCTTCTCGACCCGGTCGCGATGGCTCATCCAGACAGGCTCCTGCGCGGCAAAGCCGGCCAGCAGGGTCGAGGAGCCGTCGGCCACCGTCAGCGTCGCTTTGCCGTACTCGCCGCGTTCGCCCTTGGCAACGAGGCCGCCGAGCGCCTGGGTCATGACCTGGAGTCCGTAGCAGATGCCGAGCACGGGCAGGCGCATCGCAAACAGGCGCGCGTCGACTTGCGGACTGCCCGGCTCATAGACGCTGGCCGGACCACCCGAAATGATGACGGCCTTGCGTCCGGTCAAGGCTTCCGGAGCCACGTCGCTGGGCTGGACATCGGCATACACGCCGAGTTCGCGGACGCGGCGTGCGATCAAATGACAGTACTGGCCGCCGGCGTCGAGTACGGAGATCTGTGGAGTCAAGCCTGGCGCGCTACTCCCGGTTCATCCGCTGCACGACGACGCTCTTGGCCTTGTCGAGCAGCGCCTTGGCCTTCGGCATCGCATCGATGCCCTGCAGCACCACCGGATCATCCTGCACGGACGCCTTGCGCGCTTCGTCCACGCCGAACGCCGTGGTGTAGAACTCGTACTTCAGGCGCTGCTTGATCCAGGTGTTGTTCTCGGCAAACTCGGCTTCCGTGAACGAAAGCTCCTTCTTCAGAAGGAAGGAGTGGAACTCGTCGAGGACCTGCTGCGACGGCTCCCAGCCTTGCGGAAGCTTGGCATCCTTGCCGCCGAAGTACTGCGCGGTGAATTCGAAGAAGGCGAACTTGCGCAGCATTTCGATCTGGAACTTGTTCAGCTTCGAAACGGTGGCCTTTTCGTCCGGCGTGATGCCGCCGCCGCCATAGACGGTGCGCCCGCCGTCGGTCATCTTCACGTCGACCTTATTCTTGTTGTCGCCATCCTTGCGGTAGTAGTAGTCGAAGAAGGAGGCGTGGCTGTAGTCGCGCTGGATCAGCCGGCCGCTGGGCGTGTAGTAGCGCATCGTCGTGAGCGCGAGGCCCGTGTTTTCAGCCAGCGGATAGACCGTCTGCACCAGGCCCTTGCCGAACGTGGTGTCGCCCAAGATCCAGGCGCGGTCATGATCCTGCAGGGCGCCGGAGACGATTTCGGCGGCGGAGGCAGAAGAACGGTCCACCAGCACGACAATCGGGTAGTCGTAGCCTTGCGCGCCGCGGCGCGCGACGAACGGCTTCTCGGCGGAGACGCGGCCGCGGTGGGACACGATCGTCTGTCCTCGCCGCAGGAAACGGTCCGCGACGGCGACGCCTTCATTCAGCAGTCCGCCGGGGTTGCCGCGAAGGTCCAGCACCAGACCCTTCACATTCTGCTCGCCGACCCGCTTGAAGTTCTCCTCGACCTCTTCGGAGGTGTTCTCGTTGGAGAACGTTTCGATATCGAGATACAGAATGCCGGGGCGGATCCAGAACGCCTCGTTCACGCTCTTGCGCGGAATCTCGTCGCGAATAATGTTCACGACGATCGGCTGATCGACACCCTGCCGGGCCAGTTTGACGGTGACCTGCGTGCCGCGCGGTCCCTTCAATAAGTCGGCCACTTCGCTGGTGGTGAGCCCTTCGGTCTTCTTATCGTTCACCTCGACGATCACGTCGCCGGGGCGAATCCCGGCCTTGTAGGCCGGGGCGCCGGGGAACGGGAGAATGACGACCGTATTGTTGTTGCGAGGACCGACCTGCATGCCGACGCCGAAGTAGCGGCCACGCTGGTCTTCGCGCATCAAGGCGTAGGTTTTCGGGTCAAAGAAGTTGGAGTGCGGATCGAGGGTGCGCAGCATGCCGGGGATCGCGCCGTTGTACACGGCTTTGTCCGGCGTAACGGCATCGGCGAAGTTTTCTTCCACTGCCTGGTAGATCTTCGTGAACTGCCGCATGGACGACTTCAGGTCGTCCTCAGTGGTGGCGGCGGAAACCTCTTCCAAGCCCGGAGCGACCAGACCAGCGATCACGGAGCAGAACACAACGGCGAATGGTAGGAACCATGCGGAGCGGGACCGCTTGGAATTGGAGGGCATGGACGAAAACTCCCTTCGGGCTGCTGCCATGAGTATAGCCTACGGAATTGGACGCGCCGCGAAGGAAAACGGCTGCGCGAAATCGGTTATTGCAACTTGCCGCGGGCGGCGACTTCCCAGACCTCCTCGACGGTTTCGCCGCGCACGCCATAGAGTCGCTCGTGCAGATTGACGGCCACGCAGACGTGGTTGGGGATGATCCGCAGGCGGTCGCCGACGCGCCACGGTTCTGCGGTCCGGACGAAGCCGTGCTCCTCATTCATTTTGAGGAATTCCGCCGGCCCGTTCGTCACGACGCCGAAGCCTTCGGCACCCGTGACGACACGGTCGGAGGAGAACGTCTTGGATCCGCCGTCGATGATGGCCTGGCCCGGGACGGCGCGGGAAACGATGGTGGTCAGCACAGAGGCGGCGCAGTCCTGCCAGGCACAGGAGCCGATTTCCGCCGAGTTGCGGTCGTTAAAGATATACGTACCGGGGCGGATCTCATTCAGGCCCGGCATCTGGTGAGAGTGTGCCCAAGCCGGTGTGGAGCCGCCGGAAACGATGCGCGGGCGATGGCGTTCCGCGAGGCGCGAGACGAGTTCGCCGACGCGCCGCAATTCGGCCTGCCCGGCCTCGTCGAGGCTCTTCACCTGACCGGGGTAGAACGCCAGCCCTTCCCAGCGCAAGCCGGGCAGAGTCTTCACCCTGGCGATCAGCGCGTCGAGTTCCGGCCCCGGGGCGACGCCGACCCGATGCAGTCCGGCGTCGAACTCCGTCAGCACGCCCACTTCGACCTTTGCCGCAGCGGTCGCAGCCGACAGTGCCTCGGCGACTTCGATCGAGTCCAGCGACATCATCAGGCGGGTCTGGCGGGCGACGGCCATCAGGCGATCGAGTTTCCGCGAGCCGAGGGTCGGATAGGCCACCAGAATCTCGGCGGGTGCGGCCTGCAGCATCACCTCCGCTTCTCCCGGCTTTGCGACCGTGAGACCGACGGCACCCAGATCGAGCTGTCGGCGGCCCAGCGCCGGCGTCTTGTGAGTTTTGGTATGCGGACGCAGCGCGAGACCGTGGGACGCGGCATAGTCCGCCATGCGGCGCAGGTTGCGCTCCATCACGTCGAGGTCGATCAGGAGCGCGGGCGTATCGAGGTCGTGAATCGTCATCAGGGGCGAAGCTTCAGCGTATCGGAAGAGCTGCCGGTCTCTCTAGGAAACGCCGCGTGCAAAGAGGCCCATCCACAGGCCCTTGCCACTGGCGACGGCGCGGCGGCGCTGGTGGACAAGGCCGAAGCCGTGGGCCCGTGCCTCGGCTTCCAACTCCTGCGGCGCGATGAGGCGGAAGCGGTCCCGCAGGCCCTGTAGGGAAGCCACGCCGGTCGGGGCGACACCGTCCGCCGACTCACTCGGAAGCTGCAACACCGTACCCAGGTACCCGCCAGGAGCCACCCAACGGAGCGCGGTGTCCAGGCAGGGCTGAAGCCCGGCATGCTCGAAGATGAGCGCGGCGTGGACCAATGCGGCGCGTGTGAGCGGGGGAGGCGCCGCCGTCAAGTCCGCCTGATGCAGGCGCAGCGACGGCAAGTGTCCGTAACGGTCCTGACAGGCGGCCAGGTACTCCGGGTGAAGGTCGACGCCGTCGATGCGAGACGTGATTTGCGGATCGACTCGCTCCAGGCCATTTCCGCCCGCAACACCGAGCACGATGACCGATTCCGGACGCGAAAACTGGAGCGCCTCCTCAAACAGGTCGGCGAGGGCGCCCAGTTGATCGACGGACGGTGCCGTCATATGCCGCTCGTAGTCGGCCAGAGGAACAGAAAGCCAGGGATTCATCAGATGCGATCGGAAAGAGGGTGGAGACTCGGAAGGAGGCACCGCCCTCTTGGGCGGGACTGCACGTCACTCCGTACTATAGCAGGCTGCGTTGCCGGACAGAAGGCGCTCGTAGGAAATTCAACGGACGAATCGTAGGGAAAGCCGCCCACCCGGCGCCTTGTAAAACATTTCCAGGTCCTTCAACTTCACCTTGCCTTCGATCAGGAAATAAAGCAGGCCGGTCGTCGGCTCGGCGATCTCCTTCTCCGGCAGGACCTTTGCCTTCAGGGCGTCCAACACGGGGTTGGCCTTGGCCTGATCCCCTTCCTGGATACTCGCCTCGGCGGAAGAACCGCCCGCCGTGCCGCTGCCGAGGGTACCGCCACCCATCGGGATCCCCATCGGACCACCCATCGGCCCTCCCATGGGTCCACCCATTGGTCCGCCCATGCCACCCCATGGCACCTGTCGGCTTTGCGATTGCAACCCGCCGCCGGTGGAGCGAGAACTGATGACCATGGCGCCGGCGCCGGCAATCTGGGTGGGTGCGAAGGGTTGCGATTTCTGCCCGTCGCGACCGGAGATCACGAGAAAGGCGTCGCGGTCGATCTTGACGGTCTCGCCGTTTTTCGGAGTCAGGGTGACCTCGACAACGACCACACCCTCCGGCAGCGGTTGGCCGACGGCGGCCTGCACTTCTTCCTTGGTGAGAAGAGCTCTGGCCTCGAGCGCCACGGTGTCATTGGAGGTGCGACCAGGCTGCACCGGTTTCTTGTCACCGGCCCGTGCGGCACCGCCGAGTAACGAAACAGCCGTCAGGATCAGCAAACTGCGCATCGCTTTCACCTCCGCAACCACATCACCATTGTGCGCGAAACCTTGGCGGCGGCATCCTGCTGGGCAAAATGTCCCGCCTCCGGGATGGTCACCAGTGTCCAGTCGTCCACCCAGTCCCAGGTTCCGGAAAGGGCGCCGGGCAGGAGAGCCCAATCCTTCAAGCCATGAATCTGCAGCACCGGACACTGCGGCTTCTGCACCGGGCCCTGCGCGTCCTGATAGGGCTCGCGCGGGTAGTTGCGGCGGTAGTACTGCATCATCGCTTCGAAGTCTGAGCGGTCGAAGGCTTCGATGTAGCGCTTGCGCGCTTCGGGGTCCGTGACCCATTGAGCAAGACCGGCGGAGGTGAGTTTGGTGTGCGAGTCCGGCTGCTGGAAGTTCCGGGCGTACTGCGAGTTCTTCTGCTGCTCCGGATTATGGGCGAGTTCGCGAGCCAAGCCACGCGGGTGCGGCAGGTTGACAATGATCAACTTCTCGACGACCTGCGGCACGTGGAAGGCGACCTGCCAGGCAATCGCCCCGCCCCAGTCATGCCCGACAACAATTGCTTTCTCCCGTCCCTGGGCCTTGATCACAGCGACCACGTCGCCGACCAGAAGGCGCATGTCGTAGTTTTCGATGCCTTTCGGCTTGCCGGAGAGATTGTAGCCACGCAAGTCCATGGCGACCGCGCGGTAGCCGGCGGCGGCGAGCGCCTGCATCTGCTCGCGCCACGTGTACCAGAAGTCAGGAAAGCCGTGGAGAAACACAGCAACCGGTCCGGTCTTCGGACCGAGCGCCGCATAGTGGATGGGCACTCCGGCGGAGTCGGCGTAGCCGTGTTCCACCTGCGCTTCCCAATCGGCCGCTGCGGCGTTCATCAAGGCAACCATAGCAAGGCAGAAGACTCGCATGGGGCAATTGTGTCAGATCCGCGCGAAATGAATGCACTTTCATGGTGCCAGGCACCGTGAACTTTCCGTAATGGAGTCTGGTGTCATGAATGATCGTTCATGAAGTGCCGCTTAATCCAGACTTTGGGGTGGATGATTTCGGAATGTTGACGATGGCGTGGGATACTGGCGGGAGAGATGGGTCCGATCGGGTTGTGCATCCTCTTGGTCAGCAGTCAACCTTCCTCGTCGCCTGGCGAAAGTATTGACCGGACACTCCCGATGGCAAAGCCGGTGGGGGAGACGGCATCGCAACGGGTGAACTGGAACGGAGTGCTGAAGCAGTCCGGTCTGTTTCTCGGCATCCAGCATGGCTTTCGTCTCGCGACCGAGAAAGGGACCCGGGAGATGAAGGGCGCCTTCTTCCCGCGTTTCGCGCAAGCAGTGGGAAACCTGCACGGTTGGGGCGATGGCGACCCGTTTCTGGTGAACTACGTCGGACACCCGATGCAGGGCTCCGTGAGCGCCTACATCTGGGCCAACAACGACGGGCGATACCGCGGCGTGGAGTTCGGTCGGGACCCGCGGTACTGGAAGTCCCGGCTCCGGGCGACCGCGTGGTCCTTCGCCTATTCGTCACAGTTTGAGATCGGGCCGGTGAGCGAAGCGTCGATCGGTTACATACAGGCCAGCTACCCGCAGCAGGGCTTTGTCGACCACGTCGTGACACCGGTGATCGGCATGGGCTGGATGATTGCCGAGGACGCGATCGACAAGTATCTGATCGAGCCGTTTGAAGCCAGAGTGAACAATTTCTGGGCTCGCATCCTCGTCCGCGGGTGGTTGAACCCGACGCGCAGCATGGCAAACATGATGGCGTTTCGCGCGCCCTGGGTGCGCGACACTCGCGCCGGTGCGCGCAGCTATGACCGGACGGCTGCGCTGAATTTGCGGAGCCGCCGGACCGCGCCCGCGTCAGAGGATGCGGTGGCAGAGGTCGCTCCCTTCGAGTTCACGGCTGTATCCAAGATTCAGCGCTATTCCGGACTGGGCTTGAGCCAGTCCTGTGCCGGCGGCGGCGGGGAAGGCGCGGTCCGCGTGGCGGAGCATTGGCAATTCGTCGTGGATGTGAGCGGCTGCCGTCTGCTGGGCCTGGACGCGATTACCAGCGGCGACAGTCTTTCCTTTGTGGCGGGACCGCGCTGGACACCTTCACCGGCGGGGCGATTCAGTCCTTACTTCCAGGTGCTGCTGGGGGGCAATAAGCTGACGCAGGACCGCGAGAATCCGGAGAAGCGCCGATTGCTCGAGGAGAAGGGCAAACTCGGGCTGAAGCCTTCGGACCGGAATGAGTACGTCGATCACGTCGAGTCGACGGCGTTTCTCTTCACGACCGCGGCGGGCGTCGATGTGAAGCTCTCGCGCGGCTTGGCGCTGCGACTGGCGCAGGTGGGCTATCAGCACTCCTGGACAAGCCGCCTGAATGGCTTTTCCTACGGTGACGGGTTGCAGCTTTCGACCGGCGTCATCCTCCGCATGGGCACCTGGTAGCCCGGATGGCTACAATAGAATCTCTCCCGAATGTTACCGGACCACATCGCCGAAGGGCTTACCTTCGACGACATCCTGCTACAGCCCGCCCGCAGCGGCGTGCTTCCTGCTGACGCGGACACTCGCACCTGGTTCACGCGCAAGATCCCGCTGAACATTCCGCTGGTATCGGCGGCGATGGACACGGTGACGGAGTCGCACCTGGCGATTGCGCTGGCACAACAGGGCGGCATCGGCGTGATTCACCGCAATATGTCGATCGACCGGCAAGCCGAAGAGGTGGACCGGGTGAAGCGGTCCGAGAGCGGCATGATTGTCGATCCGGTGACGATGGACCCGGAGCAGCCGATTCGCCATGCCTTGTCGGTGATGTCGCGCTACCGCATCTCCGGCGTGCCGGTGGTGAAGAACGGGCGTCTGGTCGGCATCCTTACCAACCGCGATCTCCGTTTTGAGACCAACTTCGATCAGCCGATCGCGAACCGCATGACCAAGGACCGGCTGATCACGGTGCCGGTGGGAACGACGCTCGAAGAAGCCGAGCGAAAGCTCCATGAACACCGGATCGAGAAACTGCTGGTCGTGGACGAGAACTTCACGCTGAAGGGCCTGATCACGGTCAAGGACATCCAGAAGAGGCTGAAGTACCCGAACGCAGCCAAGGACGAGCAGGGACGCCTGCGTTGCGCCGCCGCGCTGGGCACCACCGGCGATTTTCTCGAGCGGGCGCAGGAACTGGTGGCCAAGAAGGTGGACGCCCTCTGCATCGATTCGGCGCACGGACACTCGGAGAAGGTGCTCGAAGCGGTCCGGCTGGTGAAGGCGAAGTTGCCGGACGTGGAACTGGTGGCGGGCAACGTCGGAACGTATGAAGGCGCCCGGGACCTGATCGAACTCGGCGTGGACGGCGTGAAGGTGGGCATCGGACCGGGATCGATCTGCACCACGCGCGTGGTTTCCGGAGCAGGCGTACCCCAGATCACAGCTGTCGCACAAGCATGTAAGGCGGCGCGGGCTGCGGGGGTGCCCCTCATTTCCGACGGCGGCGTGAAGTTCTCCGGCGATGTGACGAAGGCAATCGCGGTGGGCGCGGACAGCGTCATGATCGGGAGCCTGTTTGCCGGTACGGACGAATCGCCGGGCGAGACGATTCTGTATCAGGGCCGCACGTTCAAGAGCTATCGCGGGATGGGGTCGATGGGCGCGATGACCAGCGGCCACTCGGCAGACCGCTACTCGCAGGATCCGACGCTCGGCGGCAAGCTCGTACCGGAAGGGATCGAGGGCCGCGTCCCGTCCAAGGGTCCGCTGTCGGAATGGGTCTACCAGATGATCGGCGGCCTGAAGGCCGGCATGGGCTACTGTGGAGCGGCGAACATTAAGGAATTGCAGGAGAAAGCGCGATTCCTGCGCGTGACCTCGGCCGGTCTGCGGGAGAGCCACGTCCACGACGTGATCATCACGAAAGAAGCACCGAACTATCGTCTCGAGTAGCGCCACCCCCCCCCGCAAATGAGGGGGTAGGTACTATGAGTCACAAAATGCGGTGATCTGTCCTATTTTCGAGATTCTCCGTTACACTTTTCTACGGAGGACACTTTCATGTCGGTTCGTCTCTTTTCCCTTCTCGCGGTTGCGACCGCGGCCTTTGCCGGTTCGACGGTCAACCCGTTTCCGACGGCTGAGCTGATTGCCGCCCCGATTCCGGAGCCGAGCACCTGGCTGATGGGCATCGCCGGCGTCGGAATCGTCGCCGCCGCCCGCCGCTTCCGCAACAAGTAGTCATCGATCGCACTCATTGCAGCCGGCGGTGCTCCTGGAGCGTCGCCGGCTGATGCCCCAGTTCCCCTCCCGCCTGCCGCTCTCCCGCCCATAGAGCGGTTCTGGCTACCATTCCCAAACGTAGGCGTCAAAGTTGCGTTGCAGCCGAAAGCCGACCTGCTCATAGAGCCGGACGGCTTTTGTGTTGGCCAGCGTGACGGTGAGGCTGGTCCGCCGCGCGCCATCCCGATACATTTGCGTCATGCTGCGCCGGAGCAGTTCGTAGCCAAGGCCGGTTCCTTTTGCTTCGGGCGCAACACACAACTGGGTGATGTGGCCCACCCCGGCGGCGATTAAGCTCGCCATCACCACCCCGCCCAGGGCTCCGGAACGGAGATCGACAGCCGCCAGCGTCCCTGCCTCAAAGAACTGACCGCAGCCAGGATACTGCACGACGTTCGACAGGAAGCGCAGAGCCCCGCTGATGGAGTCGTACTGATCGTTGATCCGGCTGTCGACGTGCCCCCGGTAGGACTGCATGATGAGCGTGGCGACGCCGGTCGCTTCAATATCGTCCCAACGCCGGAACTCAAACAGCGGAAAGTCCCGCTCCCGCAGGGACGCCAACCGCTCCAGGTGCATCGAATAGAGCGCCCGCGGGTATCGCGAGAGTCCGGGTTGCGGGCCAAAAGGCTCCCGCAGCGCGATGGGCTGTGCTTCCAACCGGTGGCGGTG
>CAYNDS010000151.1:0-11119 GCA_964395885.1 uncultured Solibacteraceae bacterium
GGCAGCGTCAGATGTGTATAAGAGACAGGCCTCAAGGCGCTGGAGGACTGGCTGTCGGGCGAAGGTGTGAAGAACATCGAGAACGTCAACAAGTCCATCGCCGCCGCCAAGCCCTGGTGGGCGAAGCTGGGCTTGGCGTCCGTATAGACTGGAGAGTTCGTTCCGGGCCTGCCTCTCCCGTCGTCGCCGATGCGGAGCGGGCAGGCCCACAGGAAAAATAGTGAACACCGGGCCAGAGCTCCGCCAGCCTTCCCCTGAGCCGGAGCAATCTTCGCCGCGATCGCTCCTCGGCGAGTGGCTCGTCGTCATCCTCATTCTTCTGTTCGGCACCACGACGCTGGTGCAAGCCTTCGTCATCCCCACCGGTTCCATGGAGGACACGCTGCTGATCGGCGATCATCTGCTGGTCGACAAGCTGGCCTATGCCCCCGCCGGACCCATCTCGAAGTACCTGCTGCCCTACACGCCGGTGAAGCACGGCGACATTGTCGTGTTCCGCTATCCGGTGAACGTGAAGGAGTCCTTCGTCAAGCGCGTCATCGGCCTGCCGGGGGACCGCATCCGGATCGAGAACAAGGTGGTGGTGCGCAATGGGCGCGCGCTGACCGAGCCGTACAAGTTTCACAAGACCGCCTACGTGCAGGGCTATCGCGACTTCTTCCCGTCGACGCCAAACGTTGCCCTGGCCGACAGCGGACTGCGGATGCTGGAGCAGAACGTCGTTCAGGGCGAGGTGGTGGTGCCCGACAGCACCTACTTTGTGATGGGCGACAATCGCGACGCCTCGCTCGATTCGCGCTATTGGGGCTTCGTGCCGCGAAACTTCATCATCGGCAAGCCGCTGCTGATCTATTGGTCGTATGAGACGACGACGGACCGGCTCTCCGGCCCAGCGCTGAATCAGGAACATCTGTGGGATCTGGCACGTAACTTTTTCGTGCGCACGCGCTGGCGGCGCACGTTCCGCCTGATCCGGGGTTCCGGCGAGGACGACAGTTTACAGTAGAAGGAACGATGGCAAAGCAGCAAGACAGCGCGATGGCGGAGACGGATGGGAGCGTCACGGTGCCGGAGGAGAAGGAGTCTCTCGGGCTTTGGTTCAAGCGCCAGGTGGCCGAATGGGCGGTGACGATCATCATTCTGTTGTTCGGCACGACGACGCTGGTGCAGGCGTTCGTGGTCCCCACCGGGTCGATGGATACGACGCTCATGATCGGCGATCACCTGTTCGTGGACAAGATGACCTATGCGCCGCCCGGTCCGATCAGCGGGAAACTGCTGCCCTACCAGGATGTCCGGCGTGGCGACATCATCGTGTTCCGCTATCCGCCCGACATCCGGCAGAACTACGTCAAGCGCGTGGTGGGCGTGCCGGGCGACCGGCTGAAGGTGGTGGAAAAGAAGCTCTGGCTGAACGGCAAGGAATTGACTGAGCCGTACGTGCAGCACATCCGCCCGTATGTCGATCCGTATGCCGATAACTTCCCGTCGGACCCGAACGTGTTCGTCGATGAGCACGCGCGGACGATGCTGCAGGAACATGTGGTGAACGGCGAGGTGGTGGTGCCGCCGGGGCACTACTTTGCGATGGGCGACAATCGCGACAACTCGGCCGATTCGCGCTACTGGGGCTTTGTGCCGCGCGAGAACATTATCGGCAAGCCGACGATCATCTTCTGGTCGTACGACGCGCCGACGGATCGTCTGGCAAGCGGCAACATCGACCCGGCCCACCTGTTCGACATCATCACGAATTTTTTCACCAAGACGCGCTGGAATCGGCAGTTTAAGCTGATCCGCGGCGTCGATATGTAAAAGGGACAATGCCGAAAGCCAACTACTACGGCCTGATCCTGGCCGGCGGCCGGGGTACGCGTTTCTGGCCGCTCAGCCGCAAGACAAGAGCCAAGCAAGTGCTGCCCGGTTTCGGATTCGGCAGCAAGGCGAAGGCGGAACGGTCTCTGATTCAGCAGACCGTCGACCGTCTGAAGCCGGTGCTGCCGCCGGAGCGGATCTGGGTGCTGACCAACGATCATCTGCGCGCGGAGATCGTCAAGCAGCTTCCGGAGGTGCCGGCCGCGCAGATTCTCGCCGAGCCCGCGCAGCGCAACACGGCTGCCGCCATTGGCCTCGCCGCCCATATCCTGCACGGTTTGGATCCGAAGGCGGTGATGGGCGTCTTTCCGTCGGACCACGTCGTGCTGCGGCCCGCGCGATTCCTGCGCTTCATCCGCGCCGCCTATCAGGCGGGGGCTTCCGGCAAGCTCTGCGTGTTGGGTATCCAGCCGCGCTGGGCGGAGACCGGCTACGGCTATATCGAGTTCCCGAAGAATGTCGAAGCCGGGTCGATGACCGTCTACCCGGTGAAGCGCTTCCGCGAGAAGCCCGATGAGAAGACCGCGCGGCGCTTTCTGGCCGCCGGCAACTTTGGCTGGAACGGCGGCATGTTCTTCTGGCAGGCCGCGACGTTTCTCGACGAGCTTCGCGCCTATCTGCCCAAGACCGCGACGCTGCTGGCCGGGCTGCCGGGTTTCCACGAGAAGTCCTTCGCGCCCCGCCTGGCCGACATCTTCCCGCGCTGCGAAAACGTCAGTGTCGACTACGCCGTGATGGAGAAGTCCAAAAACGTGGTCGGCCTGGCCACCGACGATGTCGGCTGGAACGACGTCGGCAGCTGGAAGGCCGTCTATGAGCTGGAAGCGCGCGACGCCCTCGGCAATGCCACGCGCGGGGAGACGCTGCTGGCCGACAGCCACGGCAACTACGTCAACGCCGGCACGAAGACCGTCGCGCTGGTGGGCGTTCACGATCTGGTCGTCGTCGACACCCCGGACGCGCTGCTGGTCTGCCATCGCGAGCATTCCCAGAAAGTCGGCGACGTCGTGAAGATGATCGAGAAACTGCGCCGCGACGAACTCCTCTAAGTTGACGCCGCCCGCTGAACATCGCTAGCCTGTGGGCGTAAGTGCTCGCCCGCCCGCACCGCCGCCTGCTCGCGCTCCTCATGTTCGCGCTGGCGCTTTGCGGGTCGATGGAGGCGGCCGTGGGCTGTGAACATTGCCGCGCCGGGCTTGGCTACCGGCCCGCTGCGGAATCGCTTTTCGAGAGCGGCGCCCCCGGCCTCGCCGACGCATCGCACAGCTTTTGCCATTGTCTCTGCCAGTGCGCCCTGGAACTCGTCGCGGCGGAGCGTCTGCAATTTGCCGATACCCCGGCGCTGTTTTCCGCAAGCCGTGCCGCGGTGCCGCAGCTTCGCTACTCGCCGCCCAATCCGCCGCCTCGCGCTTGAGCCGACCCCGTCGACTCTTGCCCCGTTGGTTCAGGAAAGGATGAAAGCGAGCTATGTATCGCAACGCGCTGATCGCAGGCACGATCGGGCTGCTGCTGGCCTCGTGCGGCGGCAGTGCGAAACCGCCGGAGAGGACAGCTGACAAGGACGCGCCGGCCGCCCCGGCGGACCACCAGGAGTCCTTGCGCGTCACGGCGGAACAGCAGAAGGCTGCCCGCTTCGAGTACTACCAGTTGCAGCCCGGCACCGGCGCCCGCGCGATTCGCACCACGGGCGTGATTCAGGCGAATGAGACCCGCCTGGCGCAGATTCGTGCGCTTTCGACCGGACGCATCCTGCGCGTGCTGGTCCGCGTGGGCGACCAGGTGAAGGCCGGACAGCCGTTGCTGGTCTACGACAACATCGAACTCGGCGAAGTGGTGCACGAGTACTACGGTGCGGCCGCGATGCTGGAAGGCGCCAGGAGCACCGCGCTCACTGCGGAACTGGCGCTGGAGCGCGCCAGGAGCTTGGTGGCCGTCGGCGCGATCGCCCAAGCGGAGGTGGAGCGGCGGGAGCGTGAAGTCCGCGTCGCGCAGAACAATGTCCGCGCGCAGACGGCCGGGCTCAGCCACTATCACGAGAAACTGGCGCGCTTCGGGCTGGACGAAGCACAGATCACGGATCTGCTGAATCGCAAACCCGGCGAGTACCACCACGATGAATCTGAAACGACGCTGCGGGCGCCGTTTGCGGGCGTGGTGTTGAAGGCCGCCGCCGTTCAGGGCGAGACCGTTCAGGTGGACAATCAACTGCTCGAGATCGCCGACACCAGCACGGTCTGGGTGCAGGCCGATCTCTACCCGCGAGACCTGGGTGCCGTGCGATTGGGCAGTCTCGCGCGCGTGACGCCCGAAAGTCAGCCGGGGGAGCCGGTCGAAGGCCGCATCACGCTGATTGCCGACGCGGTCAATCCGGAGACGCGCACGACGCGCGTGCGGATTGAAGTGCCGAATCCCCACCGCCGTCTGAAGCTCGACATGTATGCCACAGTGGAACTGCCCGCCGCTTCCGGTGCCGCCCGCCTGGAGATCCCCGCCGAGGCGGTGCAGACGGTGGACGGAGCGGCCGTGGTCTTTGTGCGCCGCGCGCCGGAAGAGTTCGAGATCCGCCGCGTGGCCGTGGGACCGGAAGAGCGCGGCGCCATGGAAGTGCGCGACGGGCTGCGCGTCGGGGAAACGATCGTCGTTCGCGGATCGTTCACGCTGAAGTCCGAGCACGAGAAAGCGGCCCTGATGGACGCGGAGCACCACGACTAAATGATCGACCGCATCGTGCTGTTCAGCATTCGCTGGCGCGGCCTGGTGGTGGTGCTGGCGCTGCTGGTGGGCGGCTTTGGCCTGTACTGCGCGACGCTGCTGCCGATCGATGCCGTCCCGGACATCACCACCAATCAGGTGCAGATCAATGCCATCGCGCCCGCCTTCGCGCCGGAAGAGATGGAACGCTTTGTCACCTATCCGGTGGAGGTGGCCATGGGCAGCCTGCCGGGCAAGCTGGAGGTGCGCTCCCTCAGCCGCTTCGGACTCTCGCAGGTGACGGTGACGTTTCCCGACGATGCCGACATCTACCGGGCGCGCCAGTTGGTGATGGAACGCCTGATCGACGTGCGCCGCCAACTGCCGCGCGGCGTGCAGCCGGAAATGGCGCCGATCTCCACCGGCCTGGGCGAGATCTTCATGTTCACCGTCGAGCCGAAGCCCGGCTATGAGAAGCGCTGGCCGCTGATGGAGCGGCGCACGCTGCTGGACTGGCAGATCGTGCCGCAACTGCGCACGGTGCCCGGCGTGATCGAGGTGAACGTGAACGGCGGACTGCTGAAGCAGTACGAAGCGCGTGTCGACCCGACGCGCCTGGCTGCCATGGGTCTCGACCTGTCCGACGTGATCACCGCCCTGGAGCGCAACAACGCCAACGTCGGCGGCGCGTACTTCGAACGGGGCGGGGAACAGCAACTGATTCGCGGGCTGGGTCTGGTGCGCGACGTCCGGGATATCGGCAATATCGTCGTCGCCGCGCGCGGCGGAACGCCGGTGCTGCTGCGCAATGTGGCGGAGGTGGGGTTGGGCGCGCAGATTCGGCAGGGCGCCACGACGGCGGACGGCAAGGGCGAAACCGTGCTGGGAATTGGCATGCTGCTGAAAGGCGAGAACAGCCGTCGCGTTGCGCAGGCGCTGCGAGAGCGTCTGGAAGAACTGCAGCGCACCATGCCGGAAGGTATCCTGCTCCGCGTCGTCTATGACCGGCGAGAACTGGTGGACCGCACCATCGGCACCGCGTCACGCAACCTGATTGAAGGCGGCGTGATCGTGGTGGCCGTGCTGTTTCTCTTTCTGCTGCAGATCCGCGCCGGGCTGATCGTGTCCGCGGCTATTCCGCTTTCGATGCTGATCGCGATCATCGGCATGCGGTATTTCAACGTTTCGGCGAACCTGATGAGCCTGGGTGCAATCGACTTCGGTCTGATTGTCGATGCCGCGGTGATCATTGTCGAAAATGCCGTGCGGCAGCTGGCCGAGGCACGCCGCGCGGCAGGACGGGCGCTGACGCAGCCGGAACGCCTGGAAACGTTGCGCGGCGCGATTCTGTCGGTGCGCAAGTCCAGCCAGTTCGGCGAAATGATCATCATCGCTTCGTACCTGCCCATCCTGTCGCTGGCCGGCATTGAAGGCAAGATGTTCCGGCCGATGGCCACCGCCGTCATCCTGGCGCTGAGCGGCGCGCTGGTGCTGAGCCTGACCCTGATTCCGGCTCTGTGCGCGCTCTTTCTGCGCGAACCGAAGCATGTCGATGCCGACGCCGGGCACGACGCGGAAGAGAATCCGGTGGTCCGCTGGCTGGTCCGCGTCTACGAGAAGCTGTTGCGCGGGGCGCTGCGTGTGCCGGCGATTCCGGTGGCGGCCAGCGTCGTGCTGTTCCTCGCCGCGCTGCTGCTCTACAACCGCATGGGCGCGGAGTTCATTCCGGAACTGGACGAGGGCGCTGTGCTGGTGGATTCCGTGCAGTTGCCCAGCATCAGCGTGGAGCAATCGGCGATGGTGATGACGCAGGCGGAAAAGGCAGTGATGGCGATGCCGGAAGTGGACTTCGTCTTCAGCCGCATCGGCCGTCCGGAGATCGCCTTTGATCCGATGGGGCCGGAGGCGGCGCACTCCATCGTCGCGCTGAAGCCGGTGGCGCAATGGCCCAAGCCGCGCACGCGCGAGGATCTCGTCGAGGAGATCGAACAGCGTCTCAGCGCCATTCCCGGCTTCGCGTACTCGTTCTCGCAGCCGATCAAGTCCCGCACCAATGAGCTGATTGAGGGGATCGGCTCCCGCAGCGATATCGGGATCAAGATCTTCGGCGAAGATCTCGGCCAACTGGAGCGCTTGGGCCGCGACATTGTCCGCACGCTGAACGGAGTCCCTGGCGCGGCTGACGTGCGGTTCGCGCGCGTCGAAGGCCTGCCGACCTTGAAGATTGAGCCGGACCGCGCCGCCATTGCGCGCCACGGCATCCATATCGACGACGTGGGCCAACTGGTGCAGACGGCGATTGCCGGCACGCAGGCCAGTGAAGTGTACGACGGCTTCAAGCGCTTCGGACTGGTGGTGCGCGTGGCGGAGGAGTACCGCCGATACCCGGAGGCGTTGGGGCAGTTGCGCGTGGCCACTCCTGCCGGCGCCTATGTTCCGCTGTCTGAGCTGGCCACCATCGCCAGCGTCAGCGGTCCGGTGCAGTTGAACCGTGAGAACTCAGAGCGCCGCACCGGCGTTGAGGCCAATGTGCGCGGGCGCGACATCGCCACCTTTGTTGAAGAGGCGCAGGCGCGTGTGGCGGCCAACGTGAAGCTGCCCGCCGGCTACCGCCTGGAATGGACCGGCACCTACAAGAACCTGCAGGAAGGCAAGCAGCGGCTGGCCGTGGCTGTTCCGGTGACGTTCACCGTCATTTTTCTCTTGCTGTTCGCGACGTTTCACTCCGTGCGGCAGTCTCTCGTGATCTTCACCGGGATTCCGCTGGCTCTATCGGGCGGCGTCTTCGCGCTGACGCTGCGCGACATGCCGTTTTCGATCAGCGCGGGCATCGGCTTCATTGCGGTGTCCGGCGTGGCGGTGCTGAACGGACTGGTGCTGATGTCGTTCATCAACCAACTGCGCCGCGACGGCGCGGACCTGGATGCGTCGATCCTGCGCGGCTGCCTGACGCGGCTTCGTCCGGTGCTGATGACGGCGACGGTCGGCAGCCTGGGCTTCCTGCCGATGGCGCTGTCGACGGGAACAGGTTCGGAAGTGCAGCGCCCGCTGGCGACGGTCGTGATCGGCGGTCTGCTCACGTCCACGCTGCTGACGCTGCTGGTGCTGCCGATTCTCTATCGCTGGCTGGAACCGGCTACGCCCCGACCAGGAAATTCGTGAACTCGTGCTCCCCGTGTACGTCGGTGAGCCGCTGATCACGGCCCTGATAGAAGTACGTCAGCTTCTCATGATTGACGCCCAGCAGGCGCAGAATGGAGGCGTTGACGTCGTGGCACAGCACGGGATGATCCACCGGACGCAGGCCGAACTCATCGGTCGCGCCCAGCACACGCCCGCCCTTCACGCCCGCGCCCGCAAACCACATGCTGAACGCGTAGGGATGATGATCGCGCCCGTTGCGGCCTTCGGCCAGTGGAGTGCGGCCGAACTCGCTGCCCCAGATCACCAGTGTCGAATCGAGCAGGCCACGCGCGCGCAGGTCGGTCAAAAGCCCGGCAATCGGTTTGTCGGTCTTGGCGGCCATCTTCGTGTGGCTGCCGGTCAGGTCATTGTGCGCGCCGTCCCAGTCATCGCCCAGGTGCGTACCGGAATAGAGTTGGACAAAGCGCACGCCGCGTTCCACCAGCCGCCGCGCCAGCAGACACTTGCGCCCGAAGTCGTCCGATAGGCCTTCGCCGATGCCGTAGAGCTTCTTCGTCGCTTCGCTTTCCTTGCTCAGGTCGACGGCATCCGGCGCGGCGGACTGCATCCGGAAGGCGAGTTCATACGATGCCAGGCGCGCTTCGAGATCGGAGTCAAACGGCCGCGTGGCCAGGTGACGGCGGTCGAGTTCACCGACCAGGTCCAGCGTCGCGCGCTGCGTCTGCTGCGAGATGCCTTCCGGCGTTGAAAGATCGAGCACCGGGCTCTTGCCGCCGCGAAACATCGTGCCCTGATAGACGGCGGGCAGAAAGCCCGCGCCGTAGCCCTGCGGGCCGCACTTCATTGCGCCGTCCGTCATGACGACGAAGGCGGGCAGGTTCTCGTTCTCTGAGCCCAGCCCATAGACCACCCACGAGCCCAGCGACGGCTTGCCCGGAAACTGCGATCCGGTGACATGCAGATACATCGCCGGCGCGTGATCGAACGCGTCGCCATTGCAGGACCGCACCAGCGCGAACTCATCGGCATGCGCGGCCATGTGCGGGAAGAGGTCGGAGATCTCCAGGCCCGACTGTCCGTGCTTGCGGAAGGGCCACGCCGAGCCGCGTGCCAGGGCCTTGGTGAAGTCGATGCGGCTGGTCTTGAGACCCTTGACAAAGCTCGCCGGCAGCGTCTGGCCGCTGATGCGCGCCAGTTCCGGCTTCGGGTCCCAGGTGTCGACGTGGCTGACGCCGCCGTGCATGTAGAGATAGATCACGGCCTTGGCGCGCGCAGGCTCCGGCGCGGGCTTTGCGGCCAGCGGAGAGGTGGCGGCCATCGCCTTGGGCAACAGCGTCGATGCGGCAACGGCGCCGAAGCCCAGTCCGGCGGAGGCCAGTAAGTCACGGCGGGATCTAATCGACATAGAGAAACTCGTTGGTGTTCAGTAGCGCGCGCGTGAGTTCGGCGAGTGCGGCGGCGCGCGTTCCCGCCAGACGGCTTTGTTCCGCCACGAAGGCGATGGCGCGCTTGGACTCTGCCACGTCCGGCTCTCGTGCCAGCAGGCGCATCCAGGCGGCGCGCACGGCGGTCTCGTCGGTCGGAAACTGTTCGTGCAGTTCTGTGCCCATGGCGCGCGCGCGTTCCATGGTCATGGCGCCGTTCAGCAGAGTCAGCGACTGCGGCGCCGTGGTGGACGACTCGCGGCGCGGGCACGTCAGCATCGACTCCGGCGAATCGAACACCTCCATCATCGGCATGCGGAAAGTCCGTTTCTGAATCAGGTAGATCGACCGGCGCGTGTACTGCGTCGTGTCGGCGGTCAGCACCCAGGCGTCGTCCGGACGCTGCGTCAGCGTCGCTTTCTCTTCGGCGGTCAGCGGCGGAACGACGGGACGCCCGCCGCGCTGCGGGTTCAGCGCTCCGGTGGCGGACAGCATGCCGTCGCGAATCTCGTCGGCGTTCAGGCGGCGGCGCGTGAAGTAGGACAGGTACAGGTTCTGCGGGTCGCGCGCGGCGGCGTCCTTGGCGGCGACGGACTGCTGCTGGAACGTGGCCGACAGCAGGATTGCGCGGTGCAGCTTCTTCAGGCTCCAGCCGTTGGCGACAAACTCCGAGGCCAGCCAGTCGAGCAGTTCCGGATGCGTCGGCTTGGCGCCGCGCGTGCCGAAGTCGCTGGGCGTGGCGACGATGCCGCGTCCGAAGTGGTACTGCCAGACGCGATTCACCACGACGCGCGCCGTGAGCGGATTGGCCGGGTCCGTGATCCACTTTGCCAGCGCGGTGCGGCGACCGGTGGTGGGCATCAGCGGCAGCGGTCCCGTGGCCTCGCGCTTCTCGGCCGGCGGAGGCACTTCGCCGCCGCCCAGCACGGTGAACCATCCGGGCTGCACTTCCTTCTCCGCACGGGAGCCCTTGGCGGGAAGGAACGTGCGGGGCGCGACGTTCCAGTAATCGGCGATGCCGCAGGCAAAGGGCTTGGCGCGATAGTCGGCATACATGCGCACCAGCTGCTTTTCGATTGCGTCCAGCCGCCCGGCTTCTTCCGGAGTCAGGCAGGCGCGGATCTCGTCATCGCTGACGCGGGCGCGGTCTCCATACTCGGTGGCCAGTTCGCGCTGCCGCTGCGTGCGGTCGTTGTCGGTCAGCCGCAGCGCTTCGCGCACGTCCGCCGGCAGCGTGCTCAGCTTCTCCGTCAGCGCCTGATCCCGGCAGCGGGACTGTGCGGCGCGAATCTGTTCGCCGATCTCGCGCAGCTTCCATTCGCGGACGCTCTCCGCAACATCGAAGCCGAGCGAGCCCAGCCGGTTCAGCGTCACCTTCACCTTTTGCGCGGGCGCGAAGATCGCGCGAATGCGGTAGTAGTCTTCCTGCGAGATCGGGTCGAACTTGTGATCGTGACAGCGCGCGCAGCCGGCGGTAAGGCCCAGGAACACGGCCGACGTGGTGTCCGCATAGTCGGTGAGGATCTCTTCGCGATTGATATCGGCCTGGTCCGGGAACAGGTCGCGATTCGGCCCGACGCAGTACAGCCCGGTGCCGGTCTGCGCGATGGGATCTTCCGGGAACAACTCATCGCCCGCGATCTGCTCCTGCAGGAAGCGGTTGTAGGGCTTGTCGGCGTTCAACGAGTCGATCACCCAATCGCGATAGCGCCACGCGTCGTGAATGTAGCTGTCCAGCTCAAAGCCGGCCGTGTCGGAGTAGCGGACCAGATCCAGCCAGTGCCGGGCCCACTTTTCGCCGTAATGCGGCGAGGCGAGCAGCTTGTCGATGAGCTTCGCCCAGGCATCGGGCGAGGTGTCGCGCTCAAAGTCGCGCACCTGTTCGAGCGTCGGCGGCAAGCCCCACAGCGTGAAATAGGCGCGGCGTGCCAGTGTGGCGCGAGAGGCGGCGGGGGAGGGCTGCAGTTGGTTGGCGGCCAGGCGTT
>CAYNDS010000152.1:0-10948 GCA_964395885.1 uncultured Solibacteraceae bacterium
CCCTCACCCTTGTCGACGACGTAATCGCCGTTGCCAATTTCGCCCCACAGCCCCGCCGGCTGATACGGCTTCACCGACGGTCCGCCGATCTTCGCCACCAGCAGTCCCGATGCCGCCAGCGCCTGATCGCGAATCATCTCCGCCGGCAGGCGAAACCGAGGGCCGCGCGCCAGCAGCCGATTCTCCGGATCTCGCGCGAGCAACTCCGCGCTGACATTTGACGCCTGCCGGTACGTCGCTGAAGTAACGATCGTACGGAACAAGCGCTTCACATCCCAGCCGCTTTCGACAAACTCGACGGCCAGCCAGTCCAACAGTTCCGGATGCGAGGGCCACTCGCCCTGCGATCCGAAGTCTTCCGTCGTCTTCACCAGCCCGACGCCAAACAGCATCTGCCAGAAGCGATTCACCGTAACGCGCGCCGTCAGCGGATTGGCACGGTCCGTCAACCAGAGCGCCAGGCCCAGACGATTCGGCGGTGCACCCTCCGGCAGCGGATGAAGCGCCGCCGGCACCAGGCGCGCCACGCGCTCCCGAGGGCGATCATACGCGCCCCGGTCCAGCACGAACGCCGGCTTTTCCGGACGCGCCTCTTCCATCACCATCACCGTCGGCAGTGTCGCAACGTACGCATCGCGCGTGCGCTCCGCTTGCCGTGTCTCGTTCCAGGCCTGGCGAATGCCGGCAGGCGCAGCCGTCTCCAGATACGCCCGCCGCAGCAGTGCCGCTTCCGCCGCCGTCCGCTGCTGCGCCGGCTTCGCCGCCACCTCGCCAACGGAACCCGGCACCGCCAGCATGGCGAACTCCTCATCCGTCAGCGCCTGCCCATAGACGCGCACATTTTCGATCGTGCCCGCAAAGCGCGGTTCCAGCCCGCCCTCGCCGATGCGCAGCGGCGCCTTCACCCGAAACTCCTGGTTGATGGCGTCGAGAATGATTGTCACCGGCTCACGCTTGCCATCCACAAAGACGTGGACGCCGCTTGCCAGCCGCGACCCGTCATACCGAATCGCCAAATGCGTCCGCCGTCCCATCGGCAGCGCCCGCTCTGTCTCGACGCGGATCGAATCGTCCAGCCGCCGCTTGATCAGATTGACCTGCAGCTTGCCCTTGACCAGCACCACCGCCCAGCCTTCCGCCTCGCCGAAATCCTCTGCCCGGTTGACGATCGTGCCGGACTCCGCCTCCGCCGTAATCCACGCCGACACCGAGAACTTGTCGAAGAACCCGTAATCGCCCTTGTCGCCCAGATTCGCCGTCGCGGGCCCCGGGGATGCCGAAGCGTCCAGCTTCTCCTCGATCTGCCACGCGGCGGAGCGCGCCAGCTTCCGTTCCCAGGCTCGCTGACCACCCTCGACATCCAGCGCCGCAAAGCGAGTCCGCGCCGATTGCAACGCCCGCTCCAGCTTGTCCAGTTGCTGCTGCTGCTCCGCTGTCGGAGCAGTCAGGTACGGCGGCGTGTTCCCGTACTTCAGATACCGCCCCAGCTCCGGAACATTGTTGAAGTACGCGAACAGCTGATAGAACTCGCGCTGCGTGAACGGATCGTACTTGTGGTTGTGGCACCGCGCGCAGCCCAGCGTCAGGCCCAGGAACACAGTCGACGCCGTTTCCACACGATCCACCGCGTATTCGGCCAGGTACTCTTCCGGAACGATGCCGCCCTCGGAGTTTCCGCGGTGATTCCGGTTGAAGCCCGTCGCAATCTTCTGCGCAAGCGTCGCATTCGGCAGAAGGTCTCCCGCCAATTGCTCCGTAAGGAAGCGGTCAAACGGCTGATTGCGATGGAACGCGTCGATGACCCAGTCGCGCCAGCGCCACATGATGCGTTCGGCGTCGGTCTGATAGCCGTTCGTATCGGCATAGCGTGCTGCGTCCAGCCAGCGTGACGCCATGCGCTCAGCAAAGTGAGGAGACGCCAGCAGCCGGTCCACAACCTTTTCATACGCATCGTGCGAGGTGTCGCGCTGAAACGCCTCCACCTCCGCCCGTGTCGGCGGCAGTCCGGTCAGATCAAACGTGACGCGCCGCAACAGCGTGTGCTGTGCCGCCGGCGCGCTCGGTGCCAGACCTTCCCGTTCCAGCCGTCCCAGCACGTAGCGATCAATCGCATTGCGAGCCCAATCCGAGCGTCGCACCTCCGGCAGCGGCGCCCGCACCGGCGGCAGGAAGGACCAATGCTTCTGCCAGTGCGCGCCCTCTTCGATCCACCGCCGCAGAGTCGCAATTTCCGTTTCGCTCAGCGTCTTGCCGGAACTCACTGGCGGCATGCGCCGAGCCCGGCTTGCCGTCGTGATCCGATCCAGCAGCTTTCCGGGCTCGATCGCCGCCCGCGCCGCTGCCTCCTGATCCAACCGCAGCGGAACGCCCTTGGTGGTCGCGTCGGGCCCATGACAGCCAAAGCAGCGGTCTGACAGAATCGGCCGGATGTCGCGATTGAACACCAGTGCCTCGGCCGCCATCGCGGTCCCCACCGCCGCCACCATCGCCAGCACACGCATTTCGAGCTGCTGGCATGGTATCCTAACTGATGTCCCTCCCTTTCGAACGGCTGGGCGCGTAGCTCAACTGGCAGAGCAACTGACTCTTAATCAGTAGGTTGAAGGTTCGATTCCTTCCGCGCTCACCAAACCCAATCAGTCCGCCCCTAGGGCTTTCCGTCCGAACTCCTCATAGCGTTCCAACACGCCCGGGTGCCGCTTGCGAATCTGCGCGACGACCTCAGCCGGCGGGTCGAAGATACCCAGTTGGCCGCTCATCGGCACAAAGTCCAGGGGCCGCGCGTTGCTCAGCTTCCAGCCGTACGGACCTTGAAACCAGACGCTGCGCGCCTCTTCCACGCACCCGACCATCTCGCAAATGCCGATGATGCCGCCGTGGTCATACGTCTCCGGAAGCCGGATTCCCTTGCTCTTGGCGATCTTCGAGAAGTGCTGGATCGCCTCGCCATCGCCCATCCCGGCAGCCGCCTGAATCAGCAGCGGTCCTCGATAGTGGAGCCGCTTGCTGCGGTTCTCATACACCTTGTAGCCGTTCACAATCAGCCACGCGGCAGGCTGCCGCACAACCAATACCTTCATTCCGCGAATTCTACAAAACAGCCAACTGGCCGTCCGTCGGTTCCGCTCAACAGTACCAGGGCTCATCCAGATACGGAATCGCCGCGCGTGGCAGCAGGTCCAGCGGCTCCCGATACACCTCCTCCCACACCCGCGCGAAGATCTCCGTTCGCGACTTCCCCGCACTCTGCTCGTCCGCCACCACCTGCATCAGGCGCCGCGCGAGGATGTCCATCTCCGCGTCCTCGTGCCGCCAGCGATAGAGCAGGCTGGGCGCGTCGAAGCCTTCCACCACCCGCTGTATGTCGTCCAGCTCCAGCAGCCGGGAGCCTTGCGTAATCAGCAGCCGCAGCACCAGTTGCACGCTGGCGACGTTTTCCACCAGTTCCAGATCACGCAGCACGCGCAGAAAATCCCGATAGCTTTCGCGCGTTGTCCAGGGCGTGAAAGCCAAAAACGTCGGCGCCAGCGTCAGACCATTCGCGCGCAGCAGGTCCACCGCCGTGAAGAAATCCCGCCGTGTGTGCCCCTTGTCCAGCTTCGCCAGCACATCGTCGTCCAGCGATTCGACAGCGCTGGTGATGAACAGGCACCCCGTCTCGCGCAACACCCTCAGCAGGTCGCGGTGCCGCAGCAGGTGCTCCACCTTAATCGTCACGTCGTAGGTCAGTCCCGGAAACTCCGCCGCCAGCGCCTCGACGATGCGCCGCGCATGCGTCGGACCGTTGAAGAAGTCCGGATCGCCGAACGTGACATGCTGCGCGCCCGCCGCCACCTGCTGCCGGATATCGGCCAGCACCAGCTCCCGCGGCGTCGCGCGAAACCTGCCCTGATACACCGGCACCACCGGGCAATGCCGGCAGAGATGCTTGCAGCCGCGTGTCGCCTCCGTGTACCCCACGCGACGCGCCTCGTCACCCAACCGCAGCCGCGCATAGCGGTCCAACGGCTTCAGCCCGCTCCGGTCCGGCACCGCGCCCGTCAGCGGCTCGGCGAAGATCCGGCGAATTCCCAGGGAACGCAGGTACTCCGCGTTCAGCGTGGCGTACAGGCCATATGCCGCCAGCCGCGCCCGAGGCTGAATCGCCCGCACCCGCGCAATCCAGGGCGCCGCCAGCCGTGTCGCCGTGTGCATCGGAAGGTAGAACGCCACCGCATGCGCCGCCGCAATCGCATCCCGCTCCGGAGCGCCCACCGACGTATCGAAGACCGACACCTCGTGCCCGCGTGCGCGCAGCACCGCCGCCGGACCCGCCAGCCCCAGCGGCTGACGTCCCTGATCGTAGGTGGACAACAAAACGATGCGCAACCTTCATTATCGGGCGGCTGCACGGACGATGCGGCTGGCGCGTCATGTTTGATGTGAAGGTGTGTCTGGCCACCCTGCTTGCCGCGTCGGCCTTATGGGCCTCCGACGAGCCGTTGGCCTGGCAGGCGGCCGATGCGGAGCAGCGCGGTGACCTCGTCCGCGCTTGGGCGCTCTATTCGCAGGCCGCCGCCATCAACCCGCTGGATCGCACCGCCGCCGCCAAAGCGCTCACCTTGCGATCCGTCGCGCTCGACAAGGCGCAAATCCGCATCACCAGCGGCGAAGGCGAGGAAGCACTGGACCCGGACCTGGTGCGGCCTCTCAGCGCCGAAGATTTGCGCGACGTCGAACGCCTGCTGCCCCCGCCGGAGCTGAAGCCCTCGCCCGGCAGCAAGGCCTTTCGCATTCGTGCCGCCGCCCGCGACGCCTGGACGCAAGTCTTGCGCGCCTGCGGCCTCGACGTCGTCTTCGATAGCGACTACGCCATCCAGACGGAAGTGCGCCTCACGCTCGACGAGGCCGATTGCCGCCAGGCCATTACCGCCACGGAGCTGTTGTCCGGCAGTTTCGTCGTGCCTCTCTCGGAAAAGCTGGCCCTGGTGGCACGCGACGCGCAGGACAAGCGGCGCGAACAGGAACGCAGTGTCGCCGTCCTGATTCCACTGCCGGAGCCTCTCAGTGCGCAGGACGCGCAGGAGTTGGCCCGCGCCGTTCAGCAGATCTTTGAGGTGCAGAAGTTCGCGGTCGACACCACGCGCCGCGTCGTCCTCATCCGCGACCGTGCCTCCAAAGTCCGTCCCGCACAGGCGCTGTTCACGCAACTGCTCACCCATCGCGCGCAGGTGGCGATCGATGTCGAGATCATTGAGACATCGCGCGGCAGCACGCTCAACTTCGGTCTGAACCTGCCCACGTCGTTCTCCATCACCCCGCGCGCCGCCACCATCCCGCTCGGCGGCGCTGGAATCGCCTACGGCATCGCCATCGCCGGCGCGCAGTTGGTTGCTTCCCTCAGCCGGACAGAGGCTGCCAGCCTGCGCCGGGCCGAAGTCGTCGCGTTGGACCAGTTGCCCTCCACGCTCCACATCGGAGACCGCTTCCCCATCATCGTCTCCGGCTTTTTCGGCGATCTCTCGCAGGCGCCGCCGGGACAGCAGGCCTTCTCGCCCCCGCCGCAGATCCAGTTTGAAGATCTCGGCCTCAACCTGAAGATCACGCCCCGTATTCACGCCGGCGGCGAAGTGTCGATGGCCATCGAAAGCGACTTCAAGGTCCTCACCGGCCAGACGCAGAACGGCATTCCGATCATCTCCAATCGAAAGCTCAACACCGCGGCACGTCTGAAGATCGGCGAGTCCGCCATCGTCGCCGGACTGGTCTCCACCAACAGCTCAAAAAGCTACTCCGGGATCGCCGGCCTTTCGCAGCTTCCCCTGGCCGGCGCCGCCCTGCGGTCCAACACCCGCAGCCGTACCGCCAATCAAACGTTGGTTGTCATCACGCCGCGACTCTTGCACGCCGGTGCCACGGAAGCGGCGCCTGCGGCCTTCTGGGTCGGTACCGAGACCAAGCCTCTTCCCCCGATTGAGTGACTTGTTACCATCGAATCCGATGGCGACCAAAGTGACGATTCTGAACAACGGCCCGGTGCGGCTGGAAGGCGAGTTTGAAATCTTCGATGCGGCGGGCAACCAGTATGGTCTTGCCGGACGTACCGTGATTTCGATCTGCCGCTGCGGCCTTTCTTTGAACAAGCCTTTCTGCGACGGTGCGCACGGTCGCGAGGGCTTCCAATCGGCTTGCGAAGCGAAGGAACTGCCTCCCCCCAAGCCGAAAGTCTAGATCTGAAAAGGGGCGGCGAAGACGACTTTGCCTTCACCGCCCCCGAAACCTTCTCCTGCTGCGACCGGCCCTTAGGAACCGGCAGCGGCCGACAGCGAAACGTTGATGCGGCTGAAGATCGTCGAGATGCTGGCCGACACGTTGGGAACCATCGCGCCCGCGGCAACGGCAATGAAGCCCGCCATGAGGGCGTATTCAATGAGGTCCTGACCACGCGTATCCTTCCAGATTCGAAGCGCCCAGGCTGCCTTTGTGAGTTTGTTGATCATCGCGAATCCCTCCTTCAGGATTTCGATGTACCCAGCTTAAAGTCGCCCCAAACTCTTGCAAATAGGTCGAACGGTGCAATACCGCGATGTTGTCACCTATGTCCCCCCAAGCACTTACCCCAATCGGTAGGGCGGGCGATATTCATAGCTAAGGAGCCGATTTGCCGCCGCATTTCCCGGAAATCGCTCCGCCTTCGCGTCCCAATCTAAGTACGTCCGCGTCTTCAGCGCGATGTTGCCGATCAGCGTCGCCGCAGTCGAGAAATGGCCGTCCACGATGTCGCAGTTCGCCTTGGCGCGGCTCTTCACGCAGTCCAGAAAGTTTCGCGCGTGGAACGCCGTGTTCGCCGACCCTTCGCGCTTTGCTCCTTCCATCACCGCCTTCCGCGACGGGTTGTACGCCCGCTCCACCGTGCGGTCCAGCGGTGTCCGCGCCGGGTTTGCCATCTCCGTTACCCGCTCCGGAACCACCTCCCAGCGGTTGCCGTGGATGTACATCGTGCCCTTCGTCCCGCGCAGTACCATCTCTGCGTTCTGGAAATTGCCCGGCGCGGCATTTGCATTGATCTGGCTGAACACGATCAAAACATCGCCGAAATCCCAGCACGCCTGCAGCGTGTCCGGAATCTCCCGCCCATCCTCAATCCCGAACTTGCCTCCCATCGCCACCACCGACCGCGGCGACTCCTTACCCAGCGCCCACCGCAGCATGTCCATGTAATGCACGCCGAAGTTCGTCATCTGACCGCCCGAGTAGTGGTAAAACCACCGGAACGTGTAGTGTCCCCGAGCCTTCGCATAAGGTACTTTCGGCGCCGGACCCAGCCATTGCTCCCACTCCCAGTCCGTCGGTGGCGGCTCCGGCGTTGCCGGTCCGATCCCTCCCGGCCATTCGTTCGTCAAATGAAAACCCTGCGCCAGCGTCACTTTTCCCAACCCGCCCTGCTGTACAAACGCCGCCGCCTCCTGCAAGAACTTCGCGGACCGCCGGTGGATCCCCACCTGGGTCACCCGCTTCGTTTCCCGCGCCACTTCCACCATCCGGCGCCCTTCCACCACCGTCAGCGACAACGGCTTCTCGACATACACGTCCTTGCCCGCCCGGCAGGCTTCGATGAATTGCAGCGCGTGCCAGTGATCGGGCGTCGCAATCACAACGGCATCCACGTCGCGATCTTCCAGAAGCTTTCGATAGTCCTTGTATTTCTTCGGCGTCGCGCGCGACTTTGCCGCCGCAAAGTCCATGTAGCTTTCCTTCAGATCGCATACCGCCACCGTTTCCTGGTCCCCGTGTTCCAGAAAGCCGTCGTGCACCTGATCGCCGCGATTGCCCACACCGATGTAGCCCATCCGCACCCGATCATTCGCGCCCAACACCCGCGAATAGCTCGCCGCTGTCACCGCGCTGGCATACGTCATTTGCCGTCTTGTCATCAGCGCCACTATATCCTGTCGAATATGCGTCGCCTGCTCGCCGCGCTGCTCATGAGCCTCTCTCTTTCCGCCGCTTCCCGCATCGCCGTTCACGGACACCGGGGCGCCCGCTCCGTGCTTCCGGAAAACACCCTGCCCGCCTTCCAACATGCGATTCAGGCCGGCGCCGACGTCCTCGAAATGGATATGGCGGTCACCAAGGACAACGTCATCGTCCTCTCGCATGACCCGGAAATGAACCCGAAGCATTGCACCCCGCCCGATGCCTCCGCCCCCCGCGTCATTCGCCAGATGACACTCGCCGAACTCCGGCGTTGGGACTGCGGTCAGCCCGCCAACACCGAATTCCCCAAGCAGAAGGCCGTCCCCGGCACCCGCGTTCCCACCCTCGATGAGGTCTTCGCCGCCACCAGGAACGCGCCCGTCGAGTACAACATCGAGACCAAGATCTTCCGCGACAAGCCCCAGCTCACGCCCTCGCCCGAAGACTTCGCGCGCCTCTTCCTCGACGTCGTGCGCAAGCACAAGCTGGAATCCCGCGTCATCCTGCAGAGCTTCGACAACCGCACCCTGATCGCCATGGCGAAGCTCGACCCGAAGATCCGCCGCTCGATGCTGGTCCCCACCGGAATGACGGACGCGCTCAAGAATTGGGTGGACTCCTGCAGGGAAGCCGCCAACGCCCCGATCATCTCGCCGCACTACCGCACCGTCACCCCCGCGCGCGTCGCCGAAGCGCATCAGGCCGGTCTCACCGTCGTCCCCTGGACCGCCAACGATCCCGCCGAATGGCAGAAGCTCGTCGATGCCAAAGTCGACGCCATCATCAGCGACGACCCGGCGGAACTCATCGCCTGGCTGAAGGCGAAAGGATTGCGCTAACGCACGACGCCGGCCATCGGGCTCGACGCCGACGCGTACAGCCGCTTCGGCATCCGTCCCGCCAAATGCGCCAGCCGCCCGGCTTCCACCGCCAGCCCCATCGCGCGCGCCATGGCCACACTGTCCTCCGCCTCGGCCACCGCCGTGTTCAGCAGCACGCCGTCGTAGCCCAGCTCCATTGCCACCGCCGCGTCCGAGGCCGTGCCCACGCCCGCATCGACAATCAGCGGCACTCCCGTCACCATCTCGCGAATGATGCGCAGCGCTGCCGGATTCTGCAATCCCAGCCCGCTTCCGATCGGCGCCCCCAGCGGCATCACCGCCGCCGCGCCCGCATCAATCAGCCGCCGCGCCACGATCAAGTCGTCCGACGTGTACGGCAGCACCACGAAGCCTTCCTTCGCCAGCACGCGCGTCGCCTCGATCAGCCCCGCCGTATCCGGATACAGCGTCGCCTGATCGCCGATCACTTCCAGCTTCACCCAGTCCGTCTCCAGCGCCTCTCGCGCCAGCCGCGCCGTCCGGATCGCCTCTTCCGCCGTGTAACAGGCCGCCGTGTTCGGCAGGATGAAGTACCGATCACGGTCAATGTAGTCCAGCAACGATTCCTTTGACCGGTCGTCCAGATTCACACGCCGCACGGCCACCGTCACCACTTCCGCGCCGCTCGCCTCGTGACACCGCGCCATCTCCGGAAAGCTTCGGTACTTTCCGGTACCGATCATCAATCGCGACCGGAACGTGCGCCCCGCGATCGTCAACTGCGTGTCCATATCGCTATTGTGGCCCGTAACGTGACCCGCCTCGGCACCGCCACTATAATTGCCAAGTGATGCGAAGCCGATGGGCCGCGTCCGGCGCCGCGTCTCTTCTCTTGCTCCTCGCTGGCTGCCGGTCCGCCCCCCAACCCACTGCCGCCGCCGCCCCCCCGGATGCCGTCCCCACCGTTCCCGTCCTCACGGTCGAGCGTGGCGCGATCGCCAACCGGATCGAAGTCACCGGGCAGTTCCGTCCCTGGCAGGAAGCCGACCTGTACGCGAAAGTCGCCGGCTACCTTCACGAGATCCGCGTCGATGTGGGAGACCGCGTCCGTGCCGGTCAGGTACTTGCCACGCTCGAAGTGCCCGAAACCCAGGCGGAGCTCGAACAGGCCGCCGCCACCCGCAAGCGCGTCGAGTTGGACGTCGCCCGCGCCTCCAGCGATGTCGAGCGTGCCAAGGCCTCTCTCGACCTCCGCCGTTCCACCTTCGATCGCCTCCAAGCCGCCGCCAAAGCCCGTCCCCGCCTGATCGCCCAGCAGGAGCTCGATGACGCCGCCTCCCGCCTCCGCGAGGCCGAAGCGCAGCTCGCCGCCGCCGAAGCCACTCGCAATGCCGCTCGCCAGCAGGTCGAAGTCGCCCAGTCCGCCATCGGACGCGTCAACGCCATGCTCACCTTCTCCACCATCGTCGCTCCCTTCGACGGCGTCGTCACCCGCCGCTACGTCCATCCCGGCGCCATGATCCCCGCCGGAACATCCTCCCAGACCCGCCCCGTTGTCCAAATCGCCGACATCCGCCGTCTCCGCCTGGTGGTTCCCGTCCCGGAAGCGGCCATCGGAAACATCCGCAACGGGCAGCAGCTCTCCGGCGAAATCCTGAACTCCACCCAGACCCTCACTGCCGCCGTCGCGCGATTTACGCACAACGTCGATCCGTCATCGCGCTCCATGGATGTCGAACTCGACGTCGCCAACCCATCCGGCGCCTGGATGCCCGGCATGTTCGTCAAGCTGCTCGTGCCCTTGGAACAGAGCACCGCCGCCCTGTGGGCTCCTCCCGACGCAGTCCGCCAGCGCGACGGCGCTTCCCTTCTGTACGCCGTCAAGGGCGACGTGCTCGAAGAACGGAAAGTCCAGACCGGAATCCAGTCCGCTGACCGTATCGAAATCCGCAGCGGAGTCGCCGAAGGGGAAACCATCGTCGCCGCCACCGGTCTGCCCCTCCGCAACGGCCAACGCGTGCGCGTTCGAGATGCCAAACGATAGCCATGCCGTCCTTCGCCGTTCGCAACCCGTACTTCGTCATCGTCCTCTGCGCCATCGTTGCCGTCGTCGGCGTCGTCATGGCCGCCCGCATGCCGGTGGACCTCTTCCCCCCGATCAACATCCCCGT
>CAYNDS010000153.1:0-10838 GCA_964395885.1 uncultured Solibacteraceae bacterium
CCCGGCGGCTCACCTCCTGCGCGACGCTCAGCTCGACGTCGGCCAAGACATAGGGCCGGAAGCCGTCCTTCTCGATGGTCAGGTCGTAAATCCCCGTCGTCAGTCCGTTCAGGCGGAAGACGCCGCTGTCGGTGGAGACGGTCGTGTACTCCGCGCCGGTCGCCTTGGATTTCGCCTTGACGACCGCTCCGGACAGCGCCTGCTCAGACGGATCCACAATGATCCCGGACAGGTAAGCGCTGACGCCCTGCGCCAGAGCGCCGGTGGCCGCGAGAAAAAAGGAAAGAAAGAAGCGGTTCATCATGATCTGGTCCTCCTGCGGAACCCGAGGTAAAACACTGCCGCCAGCGCCACGGTGGCGGCGACGGCCCAGAGAGAAGTGCGCAGGGTCTCCTGAGTGCGTTCGGAGGCAATCTCCCGCACCAGGCGCTGTCCGACCACGAGCGCACCGGACTGCGTTGCGGTGGTCGCGCTTTCGATCGCCTTCGAGAAGTTCTGGCTCAGCAAGATCCCAGGCTGATTGCCGGGTGCGTTCAGCTGTTGCTTCACGAAGGCCTGCAACGCGGTGTTGCCCGCGGTTCGCCCGCTGCCTGAAGGCCCGTGGGCGGCGACCGACTTGGCATAATCCTCCGCCAACCGCTGCACGACCTTGGCGTCAGGCTTCCAGTAGCCCTTGCGTGCCGTTTCCAGCATCGTCGCGGTCAGGTTCTGGAACGCGTACGGGTTCTTCTTGTCGAACCACTCCCGCAGGCCCAGCTTCTCCTGGTCCTCGACATAGAGCCGGTAGACCTCATCCCACATGTAGCCCTGGACGGCATCGAGCTTGGTGACCTGCCAGCCATAGAGATTGGAGGCCAGTTCGGCGATCTCACTGCCGCCGGAGAAATCGTTCTCCTTCATGCCGGCGATCCACTTCCGGTTCCACAGCTTGGTGCGAAGGTCCGATGCCAGCGCTTCCTCCACGGTCTGCATGCGCGTTTTGTTCACGTCTCGGACATCGGCCATGTAGGCGGCGGCGTTCTTCCCGGTGGTGTCGCGGATCGCCATCACCATGCCGCCGTTGTATTCGAAGTAGTGATCGAGAGTGAGCGCCGAAATCGTGTTGGAGGAGTGCGAGATCGACACCGCGTCGGTGCCCTCCAGCGCCTTCTCATACAGCTTGGGAACCTTCTTGCCCCACTCGGCGCCCTGCGTGTAGACGGCGCCGGCCCGCTCCAGATATCCGGTGGTGAGTTCCTTCGTGTCGTTGTAGGCGCCGGACTGCGCGATGCCGCCCGTCAGGCCGGTGCCGTAGCCACCGGGACCGTTGGAGAAGATTCGCGCATTGGCCAGTTGGCGGGCATCCCGCGCCGACAGTCCGCTGTCCTTGAGTTGCTGCTCCAGCGCCGCAGAACCCTGGGCGACGTAGTTGTCGCCATCCTTGGCAAGCACCGCCAGCCGAACGGCCCTGTCGAGCAGCTCCATCCGGTCCGGGAAGGAGTCGCGGAACTGTCCGGCTGCCTGAATGATCACGTCAACGCGCGGCCGGCCCAGTTCCGCCATCGGGATGACTTCGAGATCGATCACAATGCCACGCTGATCCCACACCGGCTTGACGCCAAGAAGATAGAGCGCTTGCGCCAAGTCCGTGCCGTACTGCCGCACCAGTTCTGTCGGCCAGAGATTGAAGCCGACCTTTTTCGGGAAGCGGCCCAAGCGCTTCTTCTCTGCCTCGAGCAACTGCTTGCTCAACTGCACACCCACATCCCAGGCGGCGCGAGTGGGAATCTCGGCAGGATTGACACCGTACAGGTTTCGTCCGGTGGGAAGGGCCGTCGGCGTACGGACCGGATCCCCGCCTCCGCCGGGACGGACATACTTGCCGTCCAGAGCCCGCAGCGTCGCTGGAATTTCGTTCGACGTTTCGGCAAACGCCGTGCGCAGCATGGCCACGCGAGAGGCGTCATCGGTGGGTACGCTCGCCTGCGGAGCAGCGGGACCGGCATCCTGGAATGCCATCGGCACCGGGCTGTTGGCCCGCTCCATGCGCGCCTGCACCTCCGCCGGCGGCTTGCCTATCTTCGGGATCCAGGCCGGGTGTCCGCTTGCGATCGGCGCCGGCTTGGCGGGCTGCGTCTCCATCGGGTATTCCCGCTTGCCGGAGCCCGGCGTTGCGGCAAACGGACGGGTAAAGCCGGCAAGCCGAAGCGGCGCTGATGAGGACGCAGACGCCATCAGCTGTCCTACGCGCTCCGCCGCCCGCTTGCGGTCGCCGCCCTGCTTGTCGAGAAATTCTTTGCCGAGAATTTCGGCAATCGTGAGCCGCAGATCGTCCGGCTTGTCGGCGACACCATGCACATGCAGCCCAACCGGGATCTTGGCCTCATCCAGTTCGTTCAGATACCCGTCCAGGCGGGCAATCTCGTCGTCCGTGGGTGCCGCCTTCGACCAGTCCAGCTTCAGGTCGGTGTCCAGCTTCCGCTTCCGCGCAATCTCGCGGATGCGCGCACGCATCTGTTCCTTCAACACACCGCCATCCTGCGAGACAAACCGCCGCGTCTCGCGGTACAGGTCTGCGATCTCGCGATCGGAATCCGACAGCTGCGCGGCCTGGATCGGCGGGGTCTGGTGGCTGACCAGCACAGCTGAGCCGCGCCGCTTGGCGATGAGCGCCTCGCCGACGTTGTCCATCGTGTAGACATAGACATTCGGCAGAGCGGCAACCACGCGATCCGACCAGTCATCCTCTAGCTGGCCCACGGGGCGGCCTGGGAGAAACTCGTATGTCCCGTGCGTTCCGTAATGAACCAGGGCATCGGCCTTCAGCGATTCCTGCAGCCACCAGTACACGGCCAGGTACTGATGCGGCGGCGGCACTTTGTCCGAATGCTGAAGCTTGGAATCCATCACCGCCCCGCGCGCCGGCTGCGGCAAGAGCACGACGTTGCCGAAGCTCAGCGTGGGGACGACGAAGTAGTTCTTCCCGTCACGCCGCGCCGTCATGAAGGTTCCCGGCGCCGGCCCATAGGCTTCCACCACGGCATTGCGCAGGGATTCCGGCAGCTTGGCGAACCAGGCGTTATACCCGTCGACCGGAAGCAGCGTGACGCCCGGCTGCGCCACCAACTTCTCCATTTCGCCCGGTTCGGACTCTGACACGTTGCGACCGCGCAGCTGCATCTGTTTCAGCAACTGCTCGGCATCCTGCGGCACGCCGCTGATCTGATACCCCGCGTCGCGCATCCCGTTCAGGAAGCGGACCAGACTGCGCGGCACATTCATGCCGGAGGCGGTAAAGTCTGCCTTGCCGATGCCGTTGAAGTACACGATCGCGATCTTCTTGTCCGCATTCGCCTTCCGGCGCAGGGCAATCCAGCGCTCGGCACGGTCAACCAGCCGGTCGATGCGGTCGGCGATCGGAGCTTCCACCTTCCGTCCCTCTTTGTCCTTCTCCAGCCCCTCAATCAGGACCGGCTCAATGGTGCCGTCCAGCTCCGAAACCACGGTTCCGATCGAGAGCCCGGGACCGCGGATGCCGTCCTTGGTCTGGCGATACTCGTCGACCGTCTTCTGCTCAAACACCAGCGAAAGTCCGCGAATGACCGGCGCCTCGATCTGCGAAGCCAGCATCTCGACGCCGCGCTCGCCCTGGTAGAAACGCCCGTGGGAGCGGTTCACGATCAGATCCGGCTTGATCTCCGTCAGCAGCTTCCCCATCTCGGAGGAGCCGAACATCGGCGCAACGTTGAATCCGCGCTTCTCGAAGGCGCGAATCAGCCCGTCGGTTCCCTGCGTGATGCCGGTTTTCCAGCCCTGTGCGAAGTCCAGCGCCACCCACGGACGGTCCTTCTTCTCGCGTCCGCTGGCGGCGTACCACTGCCGGAAGGCCGTCGTGGAGGTGAAGATGTCGTCCGCATCGGGGTGATAGAAGCCGTTCTCCGGCGTGGGCACGGGAGGCTCCGGCGTGGCCTTGCCGCCGGCATAGTTGGCCGTGAGGAAGCGGAGCAGGCGGGCCCAATTCTCGACACCGCCGTTCGAGAAGTAGCCGCTCACCCACTGGTCCTTGCCCTGGTAGTCGGCATTACCGATCCGCATCATCTCCGCCTGCCGCGGCGGCAGGACCAAGACCTTCGTGCCCGCGCTGACGGCGTCGCGGAAGCCTTGCTGGGCCACCGCCGAGTACGGCTCCGCGCGCAGTCCGTTCACGATCACGACGCGGTAGCCCGTCAGGTCCAGCTTCTTGCGCCCTGGGTCGTCGACGCTCTCGCGCGGCATCGTCTCAATGCGAATCTTGCTTCGCGCGGAGGCTTTCTCTGCGAGGATCACCAACTGATCCGCAAACCCGAGGAAGAGAATCTGGGGCCTCGCCAGCGTGCGGTATGCCATCCATCCGCCCGCCGCGGCGGCAACGACGGCGATCGCCCGAAACAGATGCTTCTTCATCTCGACTCAAACCTCGATAAGTGATTCGCCGTCTCAAACTCCACTGGCTCGATCTCGCGCCCACGCTCCGGTGACCAGAGCGAGAGAAGGAAGTACATGTCGGTCACGTCCTGCTGGTACCAGCCGCGCAGCACGGTTCCCACCGCGTAGCAGGTTCCGCCCACCAGCAGTCCCAGCACGGTGGTGGTGAAGCCAATCTGGAGATTGGCGCCCATCGCCTGCATGTCGCCCTTGGCCAAACCCGCCAGCGCCGGCTGCAACGGGATCAGCGTGCCGATGAGGCCCAGCATCGGGCCCACCTTCGCCATGATTCCCAGCCGTTCCACGCGGGTGATCATGCGGTGCTCCAGGTCGGTCACGGCCTTCTCGCGGAGCGCCTCGACATTTCCGGCCAGCGCCTCCTGGAACTCTCTCCATTCGTGACGAAGCGGAAGGACGCAGAACTCCGCGAGGCTCGGCGAGGCACCTGCCTCGTCCAGCAGCCGCACATTCGCTCGCCGGTCCCGCCACTCGGCCGCAAACCGGGCCAGGACCCACACGCCATACGCGAACGCGGCCAGAGTGCCCAGCAGGGTCGGCAGCAGGAACGCGTTCGAAAGAACGTACAAAAGATCGTGAATCGAGTTCATGGAAACGTCCGTCACTGTGATCGGAAAAAACGCAAGACCCAGGAACTGGGTGAGCGCGGCAAAGGAGCGGGCTCGCTCAGTAGACCACCGCAATCTCGACGCTGCCAAAGCGAGGGCAGTCCAGGCCGAGCCGACACCGATGCCAGCCCACAAGCCGCCCGGCAGGGAGAAGCTTTGCAGGGTAAACCAGCAGGCAACTCCAGCAGTCACCAATGAAGCGGGTGTCGCCCAGACCAGGAACAGCGGCCAGCGCCGCCTACCCCGGACGAGTAAGACAAAGACGGCCGCGTGGAGTGCCAAGGACGGCAAATAGACGGCGGGCTGCCGCACTGCGGCCCAGAACTCCGCCCGGGTCACGCTGTCGCTCAAGATGCCGAGCCCCGCACTTGCGAGCAGGACGCCGGATGCAAACCACACCCAACCCTGCCGCAGGGACGCCAGGACGGCACCATCGCGGCACGCCAGGATAGCCGCCAGGAGCGCGACGACGATCCACTGATATTGAGAGACCAATCCCAACTACGTTAATGATATTCGATTCGCATTGTCAACTCGCACGGGAAGGTGACGAATGCGTGAACAAGACACCTTCGGTCTGGGAAATCGGCATCACGGAGGAGGTGATCTGGTGCGTGGTCGCGGATACGCCGCCCTCACGGAACTTGGCAGCCGCGCACCACACGACCTGCGGAGGACCTGCACTTTGACGCGCGGCAAACGACCCCATCGTTATCCAACAGAGGCGTCTGCTCCGAGATCGCCGAGGCCTGCGACTAGTCGCGAGAGCGTGGACCCTGCAAGACCATGTGCGTGTCACTCCGCTGCGAGGTCGAACTGTCGAGGCGGAGTGAGGCCAAATAGTCGGCGTAGGTTCGACCTGGTCGTTTCTCGAACACATCGCCGGTGTCGACGCATTCTGTGATGCGGTCGACGCGAAAAACGCGGAACGCCTCGCGGAGTTCGCACCACGCCGGGCAAGTCCAGACTCGGCCCCAATACTCTGTTTGCAGCGGCCAGATACGGCGCCGGCTCTCAACGCCCTCGGGGCTACGGTAAATGATCGCCAGGACGCGGCGGGCCGCGATCGCGCGGCGCAGCACGCCCAACTGCTCGCGCGGCGCCGCCGCCACGGATGCATAAACTGCAAGGTCTTGCAGAGGTTGGAGTGCCCGCTTGTCGGAGGGAAGGACCGCCGTAACCTTGCCCAGCAGTTTCTCGGCTGCCTGCGCAAGCTCCGCGTCTCCGGTTTGCCGCACCACCTCAACGCCCAGGTGCAGGGCCCGTAGCTCCTCAAGCGTGAGGGTCATCGGCGGCAGAAAAATGGGCTCGCGCGCCACGTAGCCGACGCCCCGCTCGCCCTCAATCGGCATGCCGGACGCAATCAGCGTATCGATGTCGCGGTACACGGTGCGGAGAGAGACACCCATGCGTTCCGCGATGTCGCGCGCCAGCACGACGCGGCCCCTGCGGAACAGCTGAAGAATCTCGAACAGCCGGTCCGTGCGACGCACCTAGCCGACTGAAACCTTGAGTTCGGAATGTGAGATGACGATGCTTCCGGGCTCGATGGCACTAAGGAATGCGCGTGCACGCGCGTCTTTGCCAATCGACGATGCGGCGTCTTTCGCTTCCGCCATGCTCGCCCACTCAACGTGTTCGATCCACGTCCCGTTCGCTTGACGAGACAGCCGGCGGCAGATAAATCCGGGACGCGCTGTCATGAAGGCCGTGGCCTCGGCGGCGGAGTTGAGGAACGACTCCTCTGACATTTCGCCGTTCAATCGGAAAGTGACAGTCTCGATGATGTGCCTGCTCACTGGTCTCTCTCCTTGCGTGAAGTGCCACAAGGATAACCGACTCAACTGACACAGTCTGTCAGTTGCCCTACACACAGAAGCAACTGCCACGCGGTGTCAGTTGCGCGATGGGAAAAGTGAGACATGAGAATCCTCCAGGTCGACGCGTCCGCACGGACCGAAGGCTCCCACTCGCGTGCGCTATCGCAGCACTTCGTAAACGTCCTGCGTGCGAGTGTTCCCACGCTCGAGGTGGACGCGCTCGACCTCGCAAGAGATACTCCCCGTCACTTTGGATCGCTCGAGGCGGCCGCCGTCTCTTTACCCGAGGCGAGCCACACGCCCGAGATGCGCAAGGCAATCGCCGACTCTGACGCGATTGTTGCTCGCCTGCTCGCGGCGGACGCTCTCGTCATCAGCACCCCCATCTACAATTTCGGGATGCCGTCGACGCTCAAGGCGTTCTTCGACCATGTTTCCCGCAACGGCAAGACCTTCCTCGCCGACGAGCATGGCATCCGCGGGCTTCTGGGTGACAAGAAGGCTGTCGTCCTGATCGCCGCGGGCGGCGCGTACGGGCCGGGCGAAATGTTTGAGGGCTTGGACGCGCTCACTCCACACATTCGCGCCATTCTCGGCTTCATGGGTATCGTCGATCTGACCGTCGTTGCGGCCCGGCCAATGATGTTTGCTGGTCAGGACACTGCCGTGGCAGCGATGAAGGCGGCGAAGGCTGAGGCAGAGGCCACTGCTGCGCGATGGAGCGCAGCCGCAGCACTTGCCACGTGGCAGGCGACCCGGTGCAGTTGATTCGTACCGGACGACAGTCTTGCTTTCTTTGGAGTGGGCGGTCCAGGCTTTGGACAGCGGTGGGGAACGCCAGCCGCTTCCGTCGACCGGGTGCGCCGACTGGCTGGAATCGAGAACGGACTCACGGTGTGAGGTTCCGGAATACCTTCGCCGTGGAACTGCTTCGACACAGGGCCAGCCTGTACACCAGTAACTCCGGCAGAGGCACAACAGCCTATGCACAACAGAGAAGCGCTCCGCGGCCTCCGTTCTCGAGTACCAGCCGTGATCGGCTTGGCAACTTCGAAACTCGCCCTCGCCGGCCGCACAAGGAACCGCACAGAGCGTGCCAGCACCATCTGGACCTTTGACGAGAGATGAGTCGGTTGGCGGAAGCCAGTGGGAGTCGAACCCACCAGAGACGATTTCGCCTCTCACTGGTTTTGAAGACCAGGCCCGGCACCGGCCGAAACGGGCTTCCGTGCTTCGATTTTACTGGCTACTGTGGCGGGTCCTCGGTGGAGACGAGCCGCGAGTCGGCGGAAAACCTTCGGTAGTTGCTCCAGGTCACGGTCTGCTCGCCGTTGATTCGTTTCCACGCAACCCGGGCGCCGGCCTTCACCCAAGCCTGTTTCGGCAGCCAGAGCTCTCCATTCACCCGTGTCTGTTCGAAGTGCATCTTCGAACCGGCGGCAACGCTGGCAAGGAAGAGCCCGAACGAAATCGGCTCAATCACCTCGGCGTCAACCTTCACGAGCTGAAACTCCTCGGCGTCGATCCACATCGTGCCGCGCAACCGCTTCAGAACGCTGAAGGGCGGAAGTTTGCGCTTGTAGTCGGCTCGGGGCTCAGCAGCAATGCGATACACCGCGCGGCCATCCACCTGCTCGACACCGTCCAGCGTGAGATGGAACGCCTGGTCCAGTTCATCGATCAACTTGCGGATCCGTTGGCGCTCTTCGTCCTCTTTCTTGGCCAGCTTCGCGCGATCGGCGTCGCTTTCCCTGGACCGCTTGGCGGACTCTTTCTGAAACTTCTCCTCCTCCTTCGCCTCCTCCTTCGGAGAGAGGGGCTGGTCGTTCTTCGCCACCCGCCGCTCATAGGGCCTGCCGTACAGAAAGACGTATTCGGAGGTCGTCGTCTCCGTTTTCTTCAGCTTTCCCGACGGATCCAGCTCCTTCTCTTCCTCACGCTGCAGAAACGTATAGTTTCTGGCGAGCTCCCGCATCTTCCGATCATTTGTCCCGAGCAGTTTCACAATCGCCACGGGATCGGTCATTCGGGCAGCGTCAGAAGCCAGATCAGCGGCGATGGTCAGCAGGACAAACGCGGGTAGCATCTGGCAAGATGATGCACATGACTCGGCGGGGGTTTCTTCAAGTTGGCGCGGCGGCAGTGGCCCGAGCGGCGAATTCCGGCAGGTGGCCCCTGGGTATCAACACCTATTGCCTGCGATTCCAACGCTGGAATGACCGGCAGCTGATCGATTACTGCGTTTCGCAGAAGCTGGACGCGATCTTCCTGCAGGACTCGCTCGATCCCGGCTCCGCGGACCCGAAGCACTGGGCGGAGGTCCGTTCCTGGACTCGAGACGCCGGGCTGCACCTGGAAACCGGAGGCGGAGCGATCCTGCCAAAGCGGGCCGAGGACTTCGATGCCACGGTCACCACGCTGCGCCGCCAAATTGAGCGAGCCAAGGCCATGGGATCGCCGATCGTGCGGGCGCTGCTGGCGGCGGACCGTCAGTCCATGCCGCCCGGGTCCGTCGAACAGCACATCGAAACGACGCTCCGCGTGATCAAGGCCGTGCGGCCACAACTGGTGGATGCCGGGCTCAAGCTGGGCATGGAGAACCACAAGGAACTGCAGGCCTGGGAAATGCGGCAGCTGATTGAGACGGCAGGCAAGGACATCGCCGGCGCGTACCTGGACACGGGCAACCCCGTCTTTGTTTTCGAGGACCCGATGACGACCATCGAGGAGCTTGGGCCACTGGCGGTCAGTTTCCACCTGCGGGACTCCGTGGTGTATGAACTGCCGGAAGGCATTGCCGTGCAGTGGGTGCCCTTGGGAGAAGGGACACCGGACTTTCGCCAGTTGGTCGCCCAGGCCCGGCAACTGATGCCGCCCGGTGTTCACGTCTATTGCAAGCCCATCACGGCGCGTCCGCCGGTAACGCTGCCGATTTACCGCGACGAGTTCTGGAAGCTGTTTCCCCGCGCTCGCGCGGCCGACATGGCCCGTTTTCTTGCCCTGGCAAAGCGTGGCCGCCCCTACGAGAAGCCCCATCTGACGGCGGATGTCGCCGGAGAGCGCGACCGCTACATGGACGCGTTGAAGGTGCAGCAGTTGGATCATATGGCGCGCAGCCTTGCGTACTGCCGAACGGCTCTGTCCCTGGGTACGCGGTCGTAATGGGCGGCGCGGCAGGGGCCGCGCTACACTCAAAAGCAATGTTTCAAGGCCTTGAACACACCGCGATCGCCTCGCCCGATCCGGCACGCCTCGCGCAGTGGTACGTCGACCATCTCGGCTTTCACATCAACTTCAGCTATGCCGGGAACTACTTCGTGAAGGCGCCGAACGGGTCCATGCTGGAGATCATCCCGTCCGATGGCGAACGCCCGGCAAACGAGATGAAGACGCCCGGCATCCGCCATCTGGCGATCATCCCGGATGACTTTGATCAAGCTCATGCCGCATTGCAGAGCAAGGGTGTGAAGTTTCTGGGTGAACCGTTTAACAATCAGGGCAACCGGCTGGTGTTCTTCGCGGACGGGGACGGCAACATCTGTCACCTGATTCACCGGGAGAAACCGTTGCCCTAGGCGCGGCCCCCCTGATGTTCCGGCGCACATTTAAAGCCTTCTCTCATCCCGGTTTCCGCCTGATGTGGATCGGTGCCTGCGTTTCGTCGATCGGCACGTGGATGCAGCAGGCGGCCCAGAGTTGGCTGGTGCTGGAGATTTCGGGAGACCCGTTTTTGTTGGGTCTGGACGCCTTCCTGGGCCAGATCCCGATCTTCATCTTCGCGCTGGTGGGTGGCGTGATTGCGGACCGTTACGACCGGCGGTTGCTGCTCATCGGCTCCCAGATCGTACAGTTGCTCTGCGCTTTCGTGCTCGCCGGACTGTTTGCCACACAAGTGGTGCAGGTGTGGCAGATTCTCTCCTTATCTTTCGTTGTCGGCTTGGCCCAGGCA
>CAYNDS010000154.1:0-6188 GCA_964395885.1 uncultured Solibacteraceae bacterium
GCGTTCTGCCAAAAGCCCTTTTCTCCGACGAGGGAGGAGGCACAACGCATCACCGCTGCATTTGCAGCTGGTCCGGCACGCCTGATGGTGAACGAAAACTGGCGCTGGCAGGCCTGGTATCGCGAGATCCGCCGGCTGCTGGACGCCGGCGCCATCGGTGAGCCGTTCGCATTCCGGTGGGTGCATCGCGCCAACGACGGGCTGCAGGAACGCCCCTATCCGAATCAGCCCTACTTTGTTGACTACCCGCGATTCCTGATCTACGAAACGCTGGTCCACTATCTCGACGCCGCCAGGTACCTGTTCGGAGAACCGGAAGTCGCCGCCTGTGAACGATGGCGGATCAATCCCGCAATTGCAGGTGAGGATGCCGCACTCATCACGCTGCGCTTCCCGGGGAGGCTCCGGGGCGTGATTGACGGCAACCGCTGCGCCGGGCCCGACGAGGAGGGTCCCGCGATGGGCAGCCTGCGCATCGATGGCACCGGCGGCACCTTGTGGATGCGCGGCTCCGGGCACCTGGAACTGGAATCGCGAGGCGGGGCGCGCCGCCAGCATGACTGGCAGCCGCCGGATGTTGGCTACCGCGGCGATTCCTGCTTTGGTACACAGCAGCACTTTGTGGAATGCCTGCGGACCGGCTCCGAGTTCGAGACCTCCGGCACTTCGTATCTGGCCACCATGCATCTGGTGGAAGAGTGCTATCGGCTGGGCGGCAACATCTGACGGCCCTCAGCCCTCTACAGGCGTGACACATCGTTGTAGTGGATGTGGGCGCTACTTTTCGACAGCCGCCGAATTGCGAACGCATGAGCCGGAGTGCCGCTCCGCAAAATCTGCCACAGAGGCAGGGCGGGAGAGCCTCGCTCACGAGGACGCCACCCCGCATGAACCGGACGATAAGGACGCGCGGCCGGAAGGTCCGCACGGACGCGCATGACACGCTTCGCCCGCAAGGTGTCCTTGCTGCAGGGCGCCTATTACATCGTTACCGGCCTCTGGCCCTTGATCAATATGGAAAGCTTTGACGCCGTGACCGGTCCGAAGGCGGAAGACTGGCTGGTCCGGACTTTCGGCGTGATGGTGGCTGCCGTGGGAGTGCCTCTGGTGGCCATGGCGCTGCAAGGAACGCTGGACCGCTCTGCGCGCGCTCTGGCGCTCACCTTCGCCGTCGCGCTCGCCGTCACGGAAGCCTTCTTCTCGCTCCGGGGAACAATCTGGCCGATCTATCTCGCCGATTCGATTGTCGAGTTGGCCTTTGGCCTCGCGCAGGCCGCTACGCTCATCGGCAGCGAGCGCCGCGCCAGTTTTCCCTAAAGCAGAATCAGTCCCGCCCGAACCCCCGTCGCCACGGCCTCCGTGCGGCTGGAAGCATGCAGCTTGTCGAGCAGACTGGCCACGTGAAACTTCACCGTGTGCTCGCTAATCGACAGGCGATAAGCGATTTCCTTATTGCCCTGCCCTTCCGCCAACAGGCGCAGGACGTCCATCTCGCGGGGCGTGAGGGGATCCTCCAGGACCGCCGGTTCCGCCCGCATCGCGGCACTCAGCATCCCCAGATACTCCGGATGCACCACAATCAGTCCCGCCGCGGCGGCCTCGACAGCGGCCAGGATTTCGCTTTCGCGCGCGTGCGGCGGCAGCACGCCTCGGGCACCCGCGCGCAATGCCGCCTTGGGATCCGGCGTCAGCACCACCACCGGAAGACCGTCCGGCTCCGGCGGCGGCGGATCACCTTCCGCCAGCAGGACGTCCGCCCCCGCGTCGCCTACCACTTCCATCTCACCCGCTTCCCGAACCAGGCTCTCCAGTCCGGCGCGCACCACCGGAGAGCGGGCGCGGACCGATACGCGGATCACGCGGCCAGCACCCCGGCGGCGGGTTCCCGCAACCGCACCGTCGCCTGTCGGATCGTTCGCCGGTCTCCCCGCAGAAAGGAGACCGCCATCACTTCCGCCGGATCGTCCAGCATTTCGCTCAGTTCATTCCAGGTCTCGAACAGCTTCCCGTCAGCGCCCACCAGAACATCGCCCTGCATCAGCGAAGCGCGCTCCGCCAGGCTGCCCGGCGCCACTTCCAGGATCAACTGTCCCGGCGCCTCCCGCATGCGATACCGGACCGTCACCGGGCGGATCGTGATGCCCAGGCGCGGCGTCCGCTGCCGTCCCTCGAGAAACACTCGCACCGCGTTGCTCGGGATCGCCAGACCCAGGCCCCCTGCCACCACCATGCTGTTGATCCCCACCACACGCCCTTGCGCATCGGCCAGCGGCCCGCCGGAGTTGCCCGGAGCCAGCCGCACGCTGGCCTGCACAAACTCCCGCCGCGTCAGACCCGCCACCGGACCCACCGTGTGCACGACGCCGGTCGTCAGCGCTCCCAGAAAGCCCAGTGGATTTCCCACCGCGATCACCATCTCACCAGCGCGCAGTTTGGCGGAATTCGCAACCTCGGCCGCCGCCAGGTCCGGAGCCTGTATTTGCAGCGCCGCCAGGTCTCGCCCTTCGTCGCGCCGGGTCACTTCGGCCCCGTACCGCCGTCCGTCCCACAACGTCACTTCTGCCCTGTCCGCGCGCGCCACGTGCGCATTCGTCACCACCACACCCGCCCGATCCCAAATCACGCCGGACCCGGCGCCCTCTCGCCCTACCCCCACGTGCACGGTGGAACGCCGCAGCCGCTCTGCGATCTCTCCAAAGTTCGGTGTCATCCGTTTCGTTCTCCCAGCACGATCGACTGCTCCACCACCTGCCCGCCGCGCACCAGGCGTGCCTCCACCGTATCGCCTGCGGACAGCTTGGTCAGTGCCTGCTGCAGGTCGTCGAGATCCGCTGCCGGTGCGCCATGAAAGGTGACGACGATATCGCCCACCAGGATTCCGGCCTTCTCGGCGGCGCTCTCGGCTTCGACCGAAAGCACGATCAGGCCGCTGGAGCCGTCGCCCAACTTCACCGGTTGCACTCCGACGCCAAGATAGGCCCGGCCCACGCGCCCTCGGGTCCGCAACTCCTCGACGACCCGTCCCACGGTCGACGCGGGAATCGCCAGCGGAGAAAGTCGCGACAAGGCGCTCGAGGCAATGCCCACCAGATTTCCCTGCATATCGACGACGATGCCGCCGCTGGAGCCCGGGTGCAGTCCCATGTCCAGCCGCAGGAAACGATCCAGCACGCCGCCCCGCCACGTCCGGAACTCGCCTCCGGAAGCGCTCAGGATGCCCATCGACGCCGTCGCGCCCGTATCGGCATTGCGTCCGACGGCCAGCAGAAGAGACCCCGCCGCAGGAGCCTCCCCCGCCTGCGGCACCGTCGCATGCCCCGCGTCGGCGAACTCCAGCAGTGCCAGGTCCGTCGCGCCGTCACGCCCCGCCAGCTTCGCCTCCACCTGAGACCCATCGGCCAGCGTGAGATGAATATCGGTGTTGCGCGTGATGGCATGATCCGCCGTCACCACCAACCCCGGCGCCCACACCACGCCACTCGACGTGATGCGCGGCCGCGCATGCACCGTCACCACCGCCTGTGCCGCACGCGAAACCATCTCCGCCAGATGCTTGGAAAGAGAGACCAACGGGTTATCCATGCTCTTAGCATGCGGCCCCGCCCGCCAGATCGCCACCGGCTGATGGTGCGGGAATCGCCCGTCCAATCGGCTAGGGAAGCCTCGCCAGCATCGCCCGGACGGCGTCGCGCGCCAGGATGGCCACGTGTTTGGACTCGGCAATCAGGCCGCCCAGCGCCTGATCCACATCCTCCGCCTTCAGCGCCGCCACGGACGCCCGGCTTTGTCCCGTCAGCAATTCCGTCAATGCCGACCCCGCCGCCAGGCAGGCCGTGCAGCCGCGCGCCTTGAAGCGGGCTTCGACCACTTGCTCGCCCTCCCATCGGGCGGACACTCGCAGGATGTCGCCACAGACAGGATTCATCACCTCCACCGTGATTGCTGGCGGCGGCAACTCTCCGGCGTTGCGCGGATTCTCGAAATGGTCTAGTACGACGGGGCCGTGCATGGCGCGCTACTATTCAGGATGTTCGCATGGAGCTGATCCCGAAGACGGTGCACGCTCCGGAGATCGGTCAGGTCTGGCTCAATTCGCCTCCTCTTACGCTCAAAGAGTTGCGCGGGCGCGTGGTGCTGCTCGATTTCTGGGACTACACCTGTGTCAATTGCATCCGCACGCTGCCCTACCTGAAGGCTTGGCATGAGCGCTATCACGCGCGCGGGCTGACCACCATCGGCGTCCACGCGCCGGAGTTCACGTTCTCGCGGACACGCGCCAATGTCGAGAGCGCGATTACCGCTTTCGGACTGCCCTACCCGGTCGTACTCGACAACGACTATTCCATCTGGCAAGCGTTTGCCAACAAGGTCTGGCCGACAAAGTACCTCATCGATAAGGACGGCTACATCCGGTTCTTCACGATGGGCGAAGGCAACTACGATTCGACCGAAGAGGCCATTCAGCAACTGCTTCTCGATGCCGATCCGAGACAGGCGAAGTTTCCGCCCCTGCTGACGCCCCTTCGCGACTTGGACCGGCCCGGCGCGTTGCAGTACTGCCGCCGTCCCACGCCGGAGCTCTACTGCGGCGCCGCGCGCGGCCGCGTGGCGAATCCCGAAGGGTTGCCGGAAGGCAAACTCACCGACTATCGCTACGGCGAGACCGCTGCGGCCGCCGACCTGTTGGAACTCGACGGCTGGTGGCTGCCCGGGAGGGAGTGTCTGGCCGCAGCCGCTTCCGTTCAGGATTCCCGCGGCTCCCGCCTGCGCGTGACCGTCTCTGCGGCGGAGGCCAACCTGGTGGCGGCGCCCTCGGAGCAGGGTCCCGGCCGGTTTGTCGCGACGCTCAATGGACAGGCCCTCGGCGAGACCCGCGTGGACCGCCCGCGGATGTATCCGCTGTTTGCCGGCGAGGAGTTCCGCAGCGGCGTACTCGAGATCGAAACGCGTTCCCCTGGCCTGGAGTTCTACGCGCTCACCTTTGTCGGCTGCATGGAGAAGCCGTCATGATCTTTGTCGTGGCGGGTCTGATCGAGCGTGACGGGTACTACCTCGTCGGACAGCGCAAGCGCAATGATCGTCACCCGCTGAAGTGGGAGTTTCCCGGCGGCAAAGTCGAGGACGGCGAGTCCCTGCGCGACGCTCTGGCGCGAGAGTTGCGCGAGGAACTCGGGATCGAGGCCGAGATTGAAGGCGAGGTCATCCGCTACCTGTATTCGTATGGCGGACGGGCGCCGATCACACTCGTGTTCCAGCGGGTGAGCCGCTACACGGGAGAGCCTGTCAGCCACGCGTTTGAGGAGATTCGGTGGGTGCGTCCGGCGCAGATGCCGGAGATGGACTTCCTGGACGGCGACGTGGACTTCATTCGCCGTTTGGCGCGGGAAGAGATTCGCTAGCGCAGCGGCACTTCCAGCGTTCCGGCTTCCATGCCGTAGACGCGGATCTTGGCCGGGCGCGCCGGCGCGGCACTGGAAAGAGCAGGCAAGGCGACAGCTGCTGCGGTGGCCGGGGCCTCACTTTCCGACAGACGCGGCAAGGTCACCCGGCTCGTCATCTTCATGACGCTCTCGGCAGCGCCCGTGGGCAGGTTTCCGGCAAACCAAATCGCCCCGCGCCGCAACTGGGGCGGGACTTTGGCCAGCGCTTCCGGCACCGCCGCCGTGTTCGGATTCTCCAGACGGGCCAGCGCGGCACGAACGGCTTCCACATCGCCCAGCAGGACCCGGCGCCCATCCACCACCACGAACCCGACACCGTTGTTGGCCACCATCGAGAGCGGCTCACCGGGCCGTTTCTTCCAGCCGCACCGGCGCAGCAATTGCTGGGCCCGCGGCGTGATGAAGTCCCCTTCCAGCCACACCAGGATGTGCATCTCTCCCTTCGCCTCCTTACCGGCGAAGTTCAGACGATGAATGGGCGGAAGTTCCTGCACCAACTGCTTCGCGATCGGATCGGCCTCCCCCAGCTGTTTGGCAATGGAGGGACCGAACTGTCTCCAGTCGAGACTGGCAAAGAACGTCGCGTCGGGCATGGCAAAACGCCAGTCGGATGGACTGCTTCCCGGGGCGAGGCGCGGAGCCTCTGCCGCCAGGAGGGACCACCCGCCGGCGCCGATGCACGTGAGTAGGAGGAGGATTGCCCGACGCACTTGTCCCCAGCCTACCGACGCAGCGCTGTGGAAGCAC
>CAYNDS010000154.1:6198-10564 GCA_964395885.1 uncultured Solibacteraceae bacterium
GCGGCGAAGACCTGAAAAAGCGAAGGGATCTCCCTCAGCGGGTCAATACGAGCGTCCCGTCGCCCCTGGTCTCATACCGCCAGCCCTTCGCCACCACCACCGTCGACCCATACTCGGCCAGGATGGCCGGACCGCGGCCCGATGGCCGGTCCGAAACCTCCGGCAAGTTCACCGGCACGGCCGCCGTCCGCACGCGCAACCGCAGCGTCACGATCTCCAGCGCCCGGTTCATCCGGTAGCCGTAGCGCCTTTCGTGCTCCCGCGCGAAGGCCTCCGCATGAGCCTTCCACGGCACCGTGATCTCGTAGCTCTGCCCGGCGTAACGCACATCGGCGAAGCGTTCCCGCCCGCCGTCCGGACCTGCCTGCGCTTCCATCTCCCGATACACGGTCTCCAGGTCGCTGCGTCCCAGCACTCCGCGCGCGAAGTCACGGACGCGGTCCGCCAGCAGCATCCCCACCGCGCTCAGCACCCCGGCATCGCGCGGCGCCAGCACGGTGCCAATCCCAAGAGACTCGGCCAGTGCGCAGGCGTGCAGTCCGCCGCTGCCTCCAAACGCCAGCAGCGCGAAGTCGCGCGGGTCGTGGCCACGCTCCAGGCTGACCGCCCGAATCGCCCGTTCCATGTTCGCGTTGGCGACGCGGACCACCCCTTCGGCCGCCCGCCGCGCATTGCGGTCCAGACTGCGCAGCGCCGTCAGAGCGCGGTCACGGTCCAGCGGAAACGCACCGCCCAGCAAAGAGGAGACGTGCCCCAGCGCCACATGTGCGTCCGTGACGGTCGGCTGCCGTCCCTTGCCGTAGCAGGCCGGTCCGGGGTCGGCGCCCGCGCTCTCCGGCCCGACGCGAAGCAGGCCTCCCTCATCCATCCGCGCCAACGATCCGCCGCCGGCGCCCACCGTGTGGACGTCCAGCATCGGCACGCGCACCGGCAGCCCGCTGACAGACGCCTCGACGCGTTCGGCGTACCCGCCATCACAGAGGCAGACATCGGTGGAGGTCCCCCCCATGTCAAAACCGATCACGCGGGGAAATCCGGCCCGGCGCGCCAAGGCGTAGGCCCCGACCACACCGCCTGCCGGTCCGGACAGGATCGTCCGGACGGCGTGGCGCCGCGCCTCCTCCGCACTCAGCACGCCCCCATTGGACTGCAGGATCGAAAGCGGATACGGGCAGCCCGCCGAAAGCTTGCCGAGATAGCGATCCATCAGCGGTCCGACATAGGCGTTGATCGCCACCGTCGAAGATCGCTCATACTCCCGGAACTCCGGACAGATCACATGCGAGGCCGACACCGGGAATCCGGACAGCGCCGCGGCAATCGCGCGCTCCTCTTCCGGATACGCGTGCGCATGCAGCAGGCTGATCGCGACCGACTCCACCTGGGCCTCCTGCAGTTGCCGCCTGAGGCCACGCAGCGCGGCGCGAGATGGAACTCGACCCGCGGCCCCGTCCGCAAAGCGCCGTGCAGGGACAGTAAAGCAGAGCGCCCGAGGAACCAGCGGCGCAGCCTCCGGCGGCGTCAAATCGTACAGGGCGCGCCGGTTCTGGCGGCCGATCGAGAGAAGATCTCGAAATCCCTCGCTGGCGACAAACGCCGTCCGGGCGCCCTTTCGCTCCAGAAGTGCGTTGGTGGCGACAGTCGAGCCGTGGATCACCTCGGCCTGGCCTGCGCCCTGGGCTGCCTGCGCAATCCCGGCGAGAATCACGCTGGCCGGGTCCGATGGATTCGACGGCAGTTTGAACGTTTCCCAACGGCCGTCGTCGTAGGCCACCGCAAAGTCGGTGAACGTCCCACCGGCATCGATTGCGATTCGCATGAAACGACTAGTGTCGCGAAAGCGGGGTCTCGTCTTCAATCGAAAGCGCGTTCAGAAAGGCGTAGTTCCGCGACGCTTCAAAGTGCAGTTCAATCTTGTCGCGGGCATTCGGCTTCAGATTGTGAAAGGTGCGAACCAGCGGACGCCGCGGACCGCCCGCCAGCCGCAGCACGTCCAGATTCTGCAGCAGCGGTACGTGGTTGACGTAAACGTCGAACAGCCGGCTCCCCTCGCCCGCCCCACCCATGTTGCCCTCGCCCCACCAGGCCTCGCTGAAGTAAAGCGTCAAACGATACAGCCCCCCGGCCGCAACCGGAATGGCGTAGCTGAAGGTGCCGAACCGTTCTCCACGGAACAGTTCCGGCGAGTCGGACTTTTCGGGCGGGTACTGCCGCTTGACCACGTTTCCACCGTGAACAAAGACGTCCGGCTCCCAGATGTGGCCCTCGGCATCGCGCACAGGCAGCGGCTGCGCGACCATCCGAATCGGGCGGATTCTGCCCGGCGCCGTGCGCCGCAACTCAATTGCGTTGACGAACGGTTCCTGGTGCATCGCGGACTTGAAGGCCAGGTGGAGTTTCCCATCCGCGGCAGGCTGCATGTCCTTGAAGACCTTCACATCGGCCACCCGGCTGCCCGGCGCATCCGCCAGCACGTCCAGGTTCTCCACCAGCACGCGGCCGTTGGCCTCAATGCGGAAGAACCGGGTGCTCTCTCCACCACCCGCCGGATTGCCCTCCCCGAACACCGTCTCGGCGAAGTACAGGCGAAGCTCATAATGGCCAGGCTCCAGCGGGATGTCGTATTGGAACTCCCCTTCGCGGCGCGCTGTGAACAGCTCCTGTTCGAAAGCACGCTCGACCGCCGGATGCGGCGCCGCATTGGCCCACCCACCCGTAAACCAACGGTCCGCCAGCCACGTGTTGCCCTGATGGTCCACCAGGTCCTTGCTGCGACCCGCCGCGATGCGGACCTCGGCGGCCGGCACGGATACCAGCGGCTCGGCGACCCGAACCACCGGGGCGGCAGGCTGCACATTGTTGCGCCAGAACAGGACACCGCCCGTCAGCGCACCTGCCGCGAGCAGAAGCGCCAAAGCCGGAGTGGTCCAGCGGGAAACGCGGGCTGCGGGCGGCGGCGCCGCCATCGCCGGAGTGGTCGCGACCGGCGGCGGTTCGACGCTCGGTGCCGGCGCGACAGGCTCCGCCTCGGCTCGCTTCGCGCCCGGATCGGCAGCCGCTTCGGCCACCGCCGCGGGCTCGCGAAGTTGAAATGTCGGAACGTACTTGCCTTCCGGAATGATGATCCGGACTTTCTCCTGCGCCCCGTCCGTGTCGTAATACTCGGCCAGCCGCCGCCGCAGACGGAGAATTTCCACGCGGACGATGGAATCCTTCTTCTGGTCAAAGTTCGCCGGCCGGCCAAGGGCCTCGACCGCGATCGTGTACTCCTTCAGCTGCTCGCCTTCGCCCCGGAGAGTCCGGTCACAGATGTAAGTGAGAAGCCGCTGGAGGTTCTGCGAGCGCTTCAGATGGCTGGATTCCAGGACCGTCGCCAAGGCCTGGCGGCACTCTTCCACCGTCACTCTCGACTCCCTTAACATCCCCAGTGCTGGGAGTATATCAGCCCCCTGAAGCAAATCGTAACGTTCTTTCCGTAAACCTTTAACCCCGATTAACTCAACTGAAACGAAAGCAGATACGCCCTGGCTCCGGATCGGAAACGCCTCGATCCTCCCGTCCTGCAGCACTGATCTCCACCGCAACATACCGAAGTCGCACAGTTTCCAGCCCAATCATGGAGAAACCATAATCCGGACGGGCTAACAGCCGCCACCGCCCGCGCCGATCCGCTTTAACGTCCCATTTGAAATCAAGCACTTAAGAAGTACGGAGCGCGCCTGCCGGCGATAACCCCGCTGAGATTGTCCCCCGTTCGGCACCTGTCTATACTCACCGACAGCCCGAGTTGTCATCTCTTTGCAATGACGGCCACGGAAAATCCAGGGGGTCTCCAAGAGACTATGACCAAGTTGTTGAGGCTGGCTTCGTTGCTGGCGATGGCTGTCGCGATCTCCGCGAGTGCGTATGCACAGTCGGTCTTCGCTACGCTGACTGGCGTCGTATCCGATCCCGCGCAGGCAGTGGTGCCGAACGCGAAGATTACGTTGAAGAATGCGGCATCAGGCGATGCCCGCACGACTCAGACCAACGCCGAGGGCTACTTCACCTTCGCCTCGGTCCCGGTCGGCACCTACAACGTAACCATCGAGGCGCCCGGCTTTCAGACGTATGAGGCAACGGGCGTCGCGCTCACGGGCGCCGAAAAGCGGAACTTGGACGTGGTGATGAAGGTGGGCTCCACCAGTGAGAGGGTGGAGGTCTCGGCGGACGTCGATCTGGTGGCGCCGGTGGACTCCGGCGAAAAGTCGGCCACGCTGACCCAGAAGCAGTTGCAGGACTTCTCGGTGGTTGGCCGCAGTGCCGCCGAGTTCATCAAAATCCTGCCCGGCTTCGCCATCCGCGGCACGGGCACGGAAAATCGGGC
>CAYNDS010000154.1:10574-10824 GCA_964395885.1 uncultured Solibacteraceae bacterium
GCCTCCGCGGCAACGGTGACGGCGGCAGCCAGAGCGCGTTCAACAACGCCTACTCGGTGAACGGACTGCCCGCCTCCTCGCTGGACATCACGGCCGACGGCGCACACGTCTCCGACCCCGGTTGCAACTGCGCCACGCCGGTTAACCCCAACACGGACATGATTCAGGAGTTCAAGGTCTTGACCTCGAACTTCTCGGCCGAAAACCAGAAGGGCCCGGCGGTGGTCTCCTCCGTGGCGAAGTCCGGCGG
>CAYNDS010000155.1:0-10230 GCA_964395885.1 uncultured Solibacteraceae bacterium
CTGCGACCCTTTGCTTAGAAGGCAAATGCTCTATCCAGCTGAGCTACGGGCCCGTGTGTCGTAAACTACAGAAACAGAATACCTTATTCGACGCTTGGAGCGCTGGCCGATTTGTGATGTTCGGCGCATTCAGCCACTCGTTCAGTGCGGAGATGGTAGCTGTCTGGCTTCGAGTCCTCTCCGCAGCGCTGCCCGCTTCTCCTCGGCCCTGGTTGTGCGGCCAACACCGTCGGTCTCGCGCGCTCAGACAGCCTGCCGCAAGGTCCGCGGCAACCGCCGGAGCGCGCCATACGTCACTGTGGCAGCATGGAACCAGCTATGTTGTCCTTACCGTTCCTCCTGCTGCTGGCGCAGGGTGAACCCGCGCCTCCCCCGGAGAAGACGTTTCAAGTCGAGAAGGGCACGCGCATCCCCTTAACTCTGCTGCGTTCCGTGTCGACGAAGAATGCCGTCGAGGGCGACGCCGTCTATCTGGAAACTCTGTTCCCCGTGCTCGTTGACGGACGCATTGTGATTCCCGCCCATTCCAACGTCAAGGGGACTGTGACCCAGGTGAAGCGTGCCGGACGCGTGAAGGGTCGCGCGGAACTCTACGTCCGCTTCGATACGCTGATTCTGCCGAACGCGACGTTGCGCGACTTCCGCGCCCGCCCGGTGACACTCGATGGCGCCGCGCCGGGCAAGATGGACCGCGAAGAAGGCAAGGTGGAGGGCGACGGCAACAAGTCGGGCGATGCTCGCGTGCTCGCCGATGCGGCCATGTCCGGCACCTTCATCGGAACGGTCGCAGGCGCAGCTGCCGGGCGTGCCGGGATGGGTGCGGGAATCGGGGCGGCTGCCGGCGCCACTGCCGCCATGATCGGAATTCTCGCCACACGCGGTCCGGATGCCATGCTGCAACAGGGCAGCTCGGTTGAAATGATGCTCGATCGCACGCTCAGCTTCTCCGAGGAGGAGATCGACTTCGGCAGCGCCGCGCCCGCGCGCCGGACTGCGGTTCGTGAGCCCGCCGCGCCCCGCCCCGCCGAACGGCCAGGGTTCCGCCGCGGTCCCGTCGGCATCCCCTAAGCCCGGCGAAGACGGAGGGAGTTCAACACGACGCTGACGCTTGACAGCGCCATCGCAGCGGAAGCGTACATCGGCGTCAGCTCCCAGCCGGTCCAGGGCTGCAGCACGCCCGCCGCCAGCGGGATCCCGATGACGTTGTAGATGAACGCCCAGAACAGGTTCTGCTGTATGGTGGTGAGCGTCCGCCGCGCAATCGACAGAGCCCGAGGGACCTTCCGCAGGTCGACGGTTCCGCCGGTAGAAACGATCGTGACGTGCGCGGCTTCCAGGGCGATATCCGTGCCGCTGCCCATCGCGATGCCGACGTCAGCCGTCGCGAGTGCCGGCGCGTCGTTGATGCCGTCACCGATCATAGCCACCCTGTGCCCGGCCGCCTGCAACTTCCGGATCCGGTCCGCCTTCTGATGTGGCAGCACGGGCGCGATCACGTGCTCAATGGCAACCTCGCGTGCCGCTGCCTCGGCGACGGCCTTACGATCGCCGGATAAAAGATACGCCTCAATGCCCAGCCGCCTGAGATCGGCCACCGCTTCCGGTGCCTCGGCCCGGATCGTGTCGCCCACCTCGATCCGCCCCACCGCCACGTCATCCTTAGTCACCACTAGCCAGGTGCCGTGCGGCCGCGTGGCGTCGGTCGCCACCTCCACGCGGGAGCCGTCCACCATCGCACGGGCGCCCACGCCGGGAAGCGCCTCAAACTGACTCGAATGGGCGGGCTGCGGATAATGCGCGATGATCGCGCGCGCGTAGGGGTGTTCACTCCAGCGTTCAACGGCGGCGGCCAGCGCCAGGGTCTCGGGCTCGCCGTCCACTGTCCTCACGGACGGGCGGCCTTCCGTGAGTGTGCCGGTCTTGTCGAATACGGCTTTGCGGATGCGCGCCGCTGCTTCTAACGCCTCGCCGCCCTTGAACAAAATGCCCAACTGCGCAGCTCGCCCGGTGCCCACCAGGATCGCCGCCGGGGTGGCCAGCCCCAGGGCGCAGGGACAGGCAACGATCAGCACCGCGACAAAGTGCAGCAGCGCCTGATCAAACGACGCGGTAATCCACCACACGGCCAGGGTCACTACGGCCAGCAAGATCACGGCGGGCACGAACCACCCGCTGACCTGATCGGCCAGGCGCGCAATCGGCGCCCGAGTGCCTTGTGCCTTCTCCACCATGGCCACGATCTGCGACAGCATCGTGTCGCGCCCGACCGCCCGGGCCAGAAAGGAGAACGCGCGCGGACCGTTCACCGTGCCCGCGTAGACCGAGTCCCCCGTCTTCTTCTCCACCGCAACACTCTCGCCCGTGAGTGAGGACTCATCCAGAAGAGCCGGCCCGTCGGCGATGACACCGTCCACCGGAACGCGCTGCCCTGGCCGGACCAGAATCGTATCCCCGGCTTCCACGTCACCGAGTGGGACCACCACGGGCTGCCCGTCGCGCAGCAGTGTCGCTTCGCTCGGCGCCAGCTCGGCAAGCTTCCGAATCGCGCCCGAGGCCTGATTGCGCGCGCGAGCCTCCAACGCGCGCCCGGCAAGAATGAACGTGATGATCACTGCCGCGGATTCGAAGTAGAGGTCCCGGTGCGGCCCGGCGAAAACGGCCCATGCGGAGTAGACGTAGGCCGAACCCGTCCCGATCGCGATCAGCGTATTCATGTCCGCCGCGCGCCGCAACAGGCCCTTCCAAGCGGACACAAAAAAGGACCAGCCGGCGAACAACACCACCGGCGTGGCCAGCAGGAACTGCACCATCCGCAACGAGGCGTTGTGCATCCCCGGCCCCATGGCGAGCCAAACTAGCGGGACAGTGAAGACGGCCGCCCAGGCAAGCCGCCGCATCAGCGCCGGGGTCTCGTCCTCCACCTTATCGGCGACTCCGTAGCCGGCATCCCGGATGGCGGTCTCGATCTTCTGCCGAGAGGTGAGTTGCGGGTCGAACTCCACGGAAGCGAAGCGCGTCGCGAAATTCACCTGCGCATCCTGAACGCCCGGCAGCGCGGCGAGGGCGGTCGTGACGGTCTTCACACAGCCGGCGCACGTGATACCGGTGATTGCGACGTCGACTCTCACTTCAGTAACGCTTGCAGCGCTTCCAACTCCCGGCCGGCCTCGGCAAACTTCCCTTGAGCCATTAGCTCCCGGTAGCGCGCCAGACGAGATCTTGCCTCAGCCACGCGCGGGTCTGTCTGCGGTCCTGCCGCGGGTGCGGAGGCTGGTGTGGCAGCGGACGGGGCGGACGCCGGCGCCGGGGGCTGCTCCGGCATGGAGGCGCCCAACTGGGCCAAGGCCTGCTCGTAGGTGTCGGCATAGGCGATCTGCGATCCACTGGCAAGCGCGATCTTCTTCAACTGCGGCATGGGCGCCTGTGACGCCTGCAGGTAGATGGGCTCCACGTAAAGGAACGTCTTGTCGATGGGCAGTACCAGCATCTGGCCGCGAATCACCTTGCTGCCCTGCTGGTTCCACAGCGTCAGATCCTTGGCGATGTTCTGATCCTGGTTGATTCTGGCCTTGATCTGCATGGGGCCGAAGATCAGCTCCTGCTTGGAGAGCTGCAGAAAGACGATCTCGCCCAGCCGGTCACCATCGCAACGGGCCACCATCAGGCCGATCATGTTGTCTTTGTTGCGAGGCGTAAAGGGAATCATGAGCAGGAACTCCGGCTCAGTGGAGTCCTCCAGACGGGAGATCAAATAAGTCGGAGTGGCGGTGTTCGTCTGGCCCTCCTGGGTGGAGGAGTTGCGGGCGATGTCCCACTGATCTTCCTTGTTGTAGAACGCCTCGGGGTCGCGCATGTGGAAGGTCCGGTAGATCTCTGCCTGGAGCCGGAAGAGCACCTCGGGGTAGCGAGTATGCTCCCGAAGGTCCCGCGGCATCGCCGAAGCGGGCTGGAACAGGCGGGGGAACAGTTGCCGGTAGGAGCGCACGATCGGGTCCGCTTCGTCGAACACGTAGAAGTTCATGCTGCCGTCGTAGGCGTCGATCGTGGCCTTGACGGAGTTCCGGACATAGTTGATGACACCGAACTGCTGCGTGCGGAGCCGCCGGGCATAGGGATGCGAACTTGACGACGTGTAGCCGTCGAGGAGCCACACCAGACGGCCCTCGGCGGTGACCACCAGATAGGGATCGGTATCCCAATCGACGAAGCTCATCGCGGCTTCGACGCGCTGACGGACGTCGCGCCGCACCATCATGCGGCTCTGTGCGGTGAGGTACGTCGTGAGCAGGATGTTCCAATCGCCCTCGCGAACGGCGGCGGCGATGCGCATCGGCAGGCTGCCGACGGGGAAGCCACCCTTGCCGGAATACTCGGTGTGGACGTTCTCGCTGCCGGCCGGGTAGTTGAACTCGGGCTGTCCGGTGCGCACGAAGACCGGCTCATGCACGCGCTCGCCGTAGTAAATCTCCGGGCGCGTCAGCTTCAGCCCTGCGGTCTTCACCTCGGGCGGGGCATTCTGGATCAGCAGTTGCGGAGATCCGTCGGCGGTGATGCGATTGGCCTCTGCCATGACGACGCCGTAGCCGTGGGTATAGATGAAGTGCGGATTGATCCAACGCGTGCGGGCATCGGGTAACTGGCGCACATCCAACTCGCGCGGGGCGAGCAGAACCTGCTGCAGCCGCGGGGTGCCGTCTGGACCGGGCAGCCGGTAACGATCCACGTCGGAGTCATTGAATACGTAATACTGGCGCAGCGCCTGCAACTGCGTCACGGTGTCGTGGAAAGCCTGCCAGTCCCAGAGCCGGACGTTGGACAGCAGGGAGGCATGGCGGGCGGCATCGAACGGGGCGTTGATGCGCGCGGGGAACTCCACCTCACGGGTGCGCTTGTCGAGTCCGTAGGCGGCTCGCGTGCCGGCAATGTGACGCACGATATAGGGCTTCTGGATCGAGATCTCATTCGGGCGGACATAGCTGAAGCTGACGACTCGTTCGATGAGCGGCGGCAGGGCAATGGCGGCTGCAAGCAGCAACAGCGGAATGCGGAAGCGCCCCGAAAGCAGCAGCACACCCGCCGCCACGGTGACGGCAATCGAGAACCACAGCATGGGTAGCGAGATCGTCTCGGCGACCCAATCCATGCCCACCATGAAGACGTGATCTTCGGTCAGCAGCGTATAGCGGCTCAGATAGGTGCGAGCCGCGAGGGCCAACAGGCCGATGAACCCGGCAATGCGGATGAGCCGCGACTCCAGAAGCTCCTTAAAGCCAAGCTCCTGAATGTCGATGTCGCCACCGCCTTGGCCCGCAAACTCCCGCAGCCGGCTGCGGAGCTTCCAGCCACGGGCGAAAATCCAGTACACAATGATCGTCGCCAGGCTCAGGGCGACCAGGGCGCGCAGCAGCATCGAGTAGAACGGCAGATCGAAGAAGTAGAACGGCAGTGCCTTCTGAAACACGGGGTCGCGCCACACGTCGCCCGCGGCCGCACCCTGCGCGCCGAGGTATCGGACGACGGTCCAGGAATCGATGGTGATGGCGCCAAGCAGCAGCGAGCCGATCAGAATCATCGCTGCCGTAATGCGGGTATAGCCGCGATAGGTGCCGAGCGACCCGCCGGCTCCCTTGACGGCGGCTACGTGCGTGGTCCAGAGCACGACGGCGAACAGGAGGCCCGCTCCTAGTGACGGCAGGAAGCCGTAGCCCAGGAGGGCATACCAGGTCTCCTCCTGCCCGATCTCACGCCACCAGGCGAGCTCCAGGAAAAACCCGGCGATCGACCGTGCTCCGATCAACAGCCCGATTAGGAGAGCGGCAATCAGGCCGATACCCAGCCGCGGACCACGACGGTCTGAACCTCGCTGCGGGCCGCGATCGCGTCCGCGCCGGAAGTCCTCTTCGCCGGGGTAGATGACGGTAGGCATACCTCTAGCCTACTGCCGATGGCATGAACTCAGGCTCGCCAGACCACCCGTCCGGCGACGATGGTGGCAACGGGGCCTCCAACGAAGGCGTGTCCGTCAAAGGGCGTATTGCGGCTCTTGGAGGCGGTGCGGGAGACGTCGTAGGTCCACGCGCGATGGGGATCGATGAGCGTTACGTCGCCGGGGGAGCCGGGCTGCAGCGTGCCGCGGTTCAGCTTCAACACGCGCGCGGGGCCGGTGGTGTAGAGCTCCACCATGCGGCGAAGGGTGATCAGACCGGGGCGCACCAGATGCTCAAACGTGAGGCCGATGGCGGTCTCCAGTCCGGTGATGCCAAACGGGCAGCGTTCGAACTCCTGCATCTTCTCGCTGCCGGCATGGGGGGCGTGGTCCGTCGCAAGCACGTCGACGGTCCCGTCGGCGATGCCGGAAAGACAGGCCTGGACGTCGTGGCGGCATCGGATCGGCGGCTTCATCTTGTAGTTGGAGTCGTAAGCGCGGATCTGGTCGTCGGAGACGGCGAAGTGATGCGGGGTGACTTCACAAGTGACGGGAAGGCCCTTGCGCTTGGCATCGGCCACCATGGCGACGGCGCCTTGCGTCGACAGATGGGCGACGTGGTAGCGGGCGCCGGTCACTTCCGTGAGGACGATGTCGCGGGCGACCATGACGTCCTCAGCGCAGGAGGGGATGCCGCGGAGCCCCAACGTCATCGAGACGAGACCCTCGTGCATGTCGCCGCCGGCGGACAGGTTGAGGTCTTCGCAATGGTCGATCACCGTCAGGTCGTAGGCGGCGGCGGTCTCCATGGCGCGGCGCATGACGCGGGAGTTCATCACCGGCTTGCCGTCATCGGAGATGGCGACAATGCCGGCGCGCTTCATGGCGCCGATCGAGGCAAGCTCTTCCCCGGCGCTGCCCTTGGTGATGGCGCCGATGGGGAAGACATTGACGGGCGAGCGCTTGGACGCCTTATCGACGATGTAGCTGGTGACGTGGGCGGAATCGTTGACAGGCGACGTATTCGGCATGCAGCAGATGGTGGTGAAACCGCCTGCGGCGGCGGCCTTGCCACCGGTCTCGATCGTCTCGGAGTGCTCACCGCCGGGCTCGCGCAGGTGGACGTGCATGTCGATGAAGCCTGGGGCGACGATGAGGCCGCGGGCGTCGAACACCTCGGCTTCCGGGGCGCTGATGCCGACGCCGACACGGCGGACGATGCCGCCGGCGAGCAGAACGTCGGCGGGTCCATCCCACTGGGAGGCGGGGTCGATCACGTGGCCGTTGCGGATGAGAAGCTTCGGCATCTTAGCTGAGCACCTTCTCGAGGACGGCCATGCGGACGGCGATGCCGTTCTCGACCTGATTGAGGATGACGCTGCGGGTGGAGTCCGCCACTTCACTGGCGATCTCGCGGCCGCGGTTCATGGGTCCGGGGTGCATGACGAGCACGTCGGGCTTGGCTAAGGCGAGATGCTCCAGGCGAAGGCCATAGAAGCCGAAGTACTCGCCCGCGGGGAAGGGGGTCTCATGCTGGCGCTCCAACTGCACGCGCAGCATCATGATGACGTCGGCATTCTGAATGGCGTCGCGGATGTCGTAAGTGATGCGGACGCCGGGGGCGATGCGGGCCATCTCCTTGGGCAGAAGGGTAGCGGGGCCGCAGAGGCAAATCTCGGCGCCGAACTTCGACAGCAGGTGGATATTGGACCGGGCGACGCGGGAGTGAGCGATGTCTCCGATGATGGCAACGCGGAGACCTTCGAGCGCGGGGCGGTGGTCGAGGATGGTACGGGCATCGAGCAGGGCCTGGGTGGGATGCTCATGCGTGCCATCGCCGGCGTTGATGATCGGCATGTCGAGATAGCGGGCGAGGAAGTGCGGCGCGCCGGAAGCGGCATGGCGCATGATGATGGCGTCGGGGCGCATGGCGGCAAGGGTGTTCAGCGTGTCGACGAGGGACTCTCCCTTGGAGACGCTGGAGCCGCTGGCGGAGATCGAGATGGCGTCGGCGCCGAGCCGTTTGGCCGCGATCTCAAAACTGACGCGGGTGCGGGTAGAGGCCTCGAAGAACAGGTTGACGACCATGCGCCCGCGCAAGAGGTCCAAGCGCTTGGAATCGCCGCGCTGCAGCGTCTGGAAGTGCTTGGCGCGATCGACGATGGCGCTGATGTCCTCGCGCGAGAGCTCTTCGATGCCGAGCAAGCCGCCGGCCACTTAGTCCACCTTCTCGACCAGCAGGACCTTCTCCATCTGGTCGACTTCCTGGAACTTTACCTCGATGATCTCGCGCGCGGTGGTCTGGACGGTGCGGCCGATGAACTGAGCGGCGATGGGCAACTCGCGGTGGCCGCGGTCAATCAGCACGCAGAGCTGGACGCGCGCGGGGCGGCCGTGGTCAAACAGCGCATCGAGGGCGGCGCGGATGGTGCGTCCGGTGTAGAGCACGTCATCGAGGAGGATGATGTCGCGGCCGGTGACGTCGAAGGGGATCTTCGTATCGCTGACGACGGGGGCGGCGCCGACGGTGGAGAGGTCGTCGCGATAGAGGTTGATATCGAGAATGCCGACGGGGATCTCGCGGCCCTCGATGCCGCGGATCTTGGCGGCGAGCCGCTCGGCCATGGGGATCCCGCGGCGGCGGATGCCGATGAAGGCGAGGCGGTCGACATCGTCGGCCTTCTCCAGAATCTCGTGGGCCAGGCGCACCAGAGTGCGGTCAATCTCGGAGGCAGACATCAACTGCCCCTTCTCGCGAGTCATGCTCATGGGTGGAAAGCGCAGCGTAACATATCAGGCTCCCGCGGCGGGCCGGAAGCGGCGGCGAAGGAAGCGGACGACCTGGCGCGACAGCCACAGCGTGGCGACGACGAAGGTGGCGACGAGGCCGAGCACGACGAGCGGGAAGTGGACGGTGAGCCAGAGGCCGAGGGGAACGAAGAGGTCTTCGGCAAGCGAAAGGACCATGTTGGAGACCGGTTCCGGCGAGTGGTTGGCGGCCACGCGGGTGGCGGCTTTGGCGGCGTGCGAGGTGAGGGCGACACCGCTGGTGATGAGGATGAGGGCGGTCTTGAGGCCGGGGTCCATGCTGCCGGCGGCGGCAAAGGCGAGCGCGGCGGCGCCGATGGGGCGGATGACGGTGTGGACCGAGTCCCAAAGGGAGTCGAACCAGGGCAGCTTGTCGGAGACGAACTCGACGGCGGTGAGGACGCCGGAGGCGATCAGGACGGGCAGGGAGGCGATGGGGAGAAGGGAGACAAACTGGTCACTCAGCTCGATCACGCGAAAGCGGACGAGGAGGCCGAGCACGAAGACGGTGGCATAGAGCCGGATTCCGGCGAGGAAGCCGACGCCGGCTGCTGTCCCGATGAGGTCAATCGCGCTCATGCCGCCGCCACGCCGATTGTAGCGCCGTCCGGGCACAATTCCGTTTTTTTGGCGATTCCGGGAAGGAGTGAGACAAGGTGTGACATCTCCCGTAGCCGCTGGTGGTTTCCGTCCTCCTGGCCAGTTGTCGCACGGTGGGCGGCGACGAGCGGAAGCGACGGCGCGCAAGTGCTTCGCCGCGCGGGAGAAAGAGCCGCGCGGCGACTGTGACTCAGGCCTCGACCGGTTCGGCAGCGTCGGCCGAGGCGGTGAAGTAGGCGGCGTCGGGATGGTGGAAGACGAGCGCGCTCACGCTGGCTTCCGGCTCCATCATGAAGCCTTCGGTGAGGGTGATGCCGATTTCGCCGGGATCAATTAGGGCGAAGAGCTTCAGCTGGTTTTCCATCTCGGGGCAGGCGCCGTAGCCGAAGCTGTAGCGTTTGCCGCGATAGCGGGAGGTCCAGCGTTCCTGCATGGTCATGGTGGGGGAATCGGGGAAGCCCCAATCCTCGCGAATGCGGCGGTGGAGCCACTCGGCGGTGGCTTCGGCGGTCTCGGTGGCGAGGGCGAGCAGGGCGACGCTGCGGAAGTACTCACCGGCGTGCTTGGCTTCCTCGGCCCGTTCGCGAACACCGCCGCCGGCGGTGACGGCGAAAACGGCGACGTGGTCGCGGCGGCCGTCTTCGGCGGGCAGCACGTAGTCGGACAAGCAAAGGCCGTCGGTGCGCTGCTGGCGCGGGAACGCGATGGTTTCGCGCGGGGAGGCGGCGCCGGGGTCGAAGAAGTGGATCGAGTTGCCGGCGCGTTCCACTTCAAAGAAGCGCCAGACGGCTTTCGGCTTGAGGAAGCCGGCGGCCCATTTCTTGACCTCTTCGACGTTGTGGAAGAGTTCGAGCGCCTTCTCGTCACGCTCGGCGAGGCGCTTCTCGAAGTTGCCC
>CAYNDS010000155.1:10240-10821 GCA_964395885.1 uncultured Solibacteraceae bacterium
AGATCTCGCCGAGGTTCGGCACGTCGCGGAGCTTGCGGTCGAGATAGGGCGCGGGCGGCGTGGGGATGTCGAGACGAACCTTGCCGGAGCGCGCCTCGCTTTGCGGGACGGGCGCCGGTGCGGGCGTATCCTCTTCGGCGCCGGCAAGGAAGGTGAAGCGAGCGAGAGTGGCCTGGCGCGTGGCGGGATCCGTGAGGTCGCCCATCAGCTTGAGCCCGGTCATGGCGTCCTTGGCATAGAGCGTGGCGGCGCCATAGGCGGGGGCGATCTTGGTCTTGGTGAAGCGTTCCGAAAGCGCGGCGCCGCCGACGAGCAGAGGCACCTGGATACCGGCATCGCGCAGGTCTCCGCCGGTGATCACCATCTGCTGGGTGGATTTCACGAGGAGGCCCGAAAGGCCGATGGCATCGGGCTGATGCTGGTGATAGGCCTTGATGAGTTCTTCGGGCGGCACCTTAATGCCGAGGTTGATCACCTTGTAGCCGTTGTTGGACAGGATGATTTCGACGAGGTTCTTGCCGATGTCGTGGACGTCGCCCTTGACCGTCGCAAGCAGCATCTTGCCGCGCGTGGCGGTGTCG
>CAYNDS010000156.1:0-10793 GCA_964395885.1 uncultured Solibacteraceae bacterium
GGCACGCGGTAATGCTCCGGAATCACACGGTCGCTGATCGCGTGATAGTCGGCATTTCCGACTACCTGACGGAGCAGGTCCGCGCCGCTCTCCGCCATCGTGTCCAGCAGCGTCGTGGGCAGAAAGACAGGTGTCTCGTTGTGGCGAAACGCGATGTGGACGCCAGCCGCAGCATCCAGCGCGGCCAAGAGTTCCCGGTACTTCTCCGGCGTCCACCGGGAGTTGAAGTCGCTTCTGAGGTCGGCCAGCATCCTAGGCGGCGCGATCAAGCACGTCGGTCAGGAACCTGCCGCGGCTCATGATCTGCAGGTCGTCGCAGAAGATGTCGAACTCGCGTCCCACCACGTCGATGTGCGTGATCGAAAACCAATCCGCTCCCGTATGCGCACCGTAAGGATTCCCAAACGCGATGTGCACGCCCGGCAGCTTCTCGTCCTGCAGGATGTTACCAATCACATCCTGAAGAGCGATGTTGGTTCCGATCGCGAACTCGCCCACTCGATTCGAATTCTCATCCGTGTGGCAGTAGGCCCAGAACTCATCGCGCAACTGCTTGTTCTTCGACTCTGCCTCCACCAGACGATTCTTCACGATGCGAATCGTCAGGGGCGTCTCTCGCAGGTCCCCATACTTCGCGCAAAGGTAGTCGCCCACAACTCCATCAATGACAAAGACCCCATTTACTTCGCTAGGCGTCGTGAAGATCTCGCCGCCCGGCAGGTTTCCCCATTTTTTGTTGGAAATGATCCCGCTGGTCTTCAGCCACTTGTATCCCGGATTCATGTCGCCCACGATCTCGGTCCCGTGAGGTGTACGCGCGACGATACGGCGGGATCGCGACGCGATGTTGAACACCTTCACCGAGAGAGCGTCCACTTCATTGAAGTCTGCCCTCATGCCCTCCATCATGATCCGCTTCTCGATGTTCACCATATGGGCGTGTCGCATATGGCGGCGATTCACGACGTCGGTCATCTCCATGCGGCTGCGCAGTTCATTCGACTGCACCACCACGGCGAAAATGCTCACGTCGGACTGCTCCATGTCGTTCAGCACCACATCTGGCATGTGGGTCAGCGGGCGCGGAGCGACATCCTCCAGCCGAAACGCCCGGTAGCGGACCGGCAGAGACTCCAGTTCCGCCACCAGCGCCGCGGCGATTTCCTGCGAGGCTTCGTCTGTAATCAGCGTGACCCGCTCGTCGGAGGAGACTCGCAAACATGTCCGGATGGCATTCCTTGCCCCGGGCGCAAGCTCCGGATCATACGTCATGGCTGCCAGATTCATTTAGATGACTCCCGCTTCCGTCTCCTCGGCGATGTAATCCACCACTTTCTTCAGATCGCCGGTCTCCCGCCAGACCTGCAACTGCCGGTCCGCACCCGTCCCGCGTTCCATGATCGTGCGGATGGAGTTGATCTCCTCGCGACTGCCTAACTCATCGACCACGTCGTCAATGAACGATAAATATTCCTCAATCAAAGGACGAACCGGCACTTCCACCTGTTTCCCGAAATCGATCAGCTTACCGTCCAGCCCGTAGCGTGCGGCGCGCCACTTGTTCTCCATCAGCAGGCTGCGCCGGTATAGCCGGAAGCCCTGATTCATGCTGTAGAGCTTGTAAAGCTTTGCCACGGTGGCCTGAATCAGCGCGGTCAGCGCGATTGTCTCGTCCACACGCATCGGCAGGTCACAAACCCGGAACTCCAGCGTGGGGAAGCTGGGGTGCGGGCGGATGTCCCACCAGATCTTCTTCGCGTTGTCGATGCAATTGGTCTTCACCAGAAGCTTTACGTAGCTTTCGAACTCCCCGAAGCTCGGAAAGTAGTCCGGTAGGTTCGTTCGCGGAAACTTATCAAACACCTTGCAGCGATAGCTCTTCAAGCCGGTATTCATGCCCAGCCAGAACGGAGAGTTCGTCGACAGCGCCAGGATGTGCGGGACGAAGTATCGCGCCGCGTTCATGACATGAATCGCCGCCTCGCGGTCCTCCATTCCGACGTGCACGTGAAGGCCGAAGATCAGGTTGGATCGTGCAACGTTCTGCATGTCCTGCACGATCGTGTGATAACGCTCGTCCGGATAGATCTCCTGCGCCCGCCAATCGGCAAACGGGTGTGTCGCCGCGGCTGCCAATCGCAACCCGTTAGCTCGTGCCAGCCCTATCATTTCGCGGCGCAATTCCGTAATATCGGCGCGCGCCGCCTTGATGTCCTTGCAAATCCCGGTTCCGACTTCCACCACCGACTGGTGCATTTCCGGCTTCACCCGCTCATGCAGGATCCGCCGTCCCTTCTCGATGATTTCGGCCGAAACGTGAGACCTCAGATCACGAGTATCCGGGTCGATCGACTGATACTCTTCCTCAACTCCAAGTGTGAGCGAAACCGACATCGGCAGTACCTCCTAGCCGTTCAAAAAACGCGACCAGCGATAATCGGCCTTTGGCGCTTCGTCGCCGAGAGCGCGGGCGACTGCCAACTCCGCCACGGCGTCCACGATCCAGCGGAAGTTCTCCTCACCGACCGAGGTCCGCTCTGCATCCGGCGCCGGATTCATGAAGTCGATCGCATACGGAATGCCATCTTCCACCGCGAACTCGATTGTGTTGATCTCGTAGCTCAGTGTTTCGCAAATGAGCCGGCAATCATGCTCCAGCCGGTCGCGCATCCAGGGCGTTACCGGCGGCGCGTCCAGGACATAGCGCAGATGGTGGGGCTGCTTGGGGTCGTAGCGCATGATGTGCACCTTGTCGCGCCCAATGCAATAGCAGCGGTAGTAGTCGGTGAAGTTCACTGCGCGCTGCAGGGTCATGCAAAGCGTGTGGGTCTTGTTGTAGGCCTCAAATAGCTCGGCGGGCGTGTCCACCTTGTAGACATCACGCCAGCCGCCGCCGTCGTAAGGCTTCAAGAATGCAGGAAAGCCGACATAGTCAAAGATCTCTTCCCAGTTCAGTGGGTAGATCAGGTTCCGCATCGATTTGGCGGTGGTCCCCGGCGGGTGCTGATTGTGCGGGAGCAGCACGGTCGGCGGAATCGCGACTCCCAGCTTCGACATGACGGCGAAGTTGAAGAACTTGTCGTCCGCCGTCCACCAGAACGGGTTGTTGATCACGTGCGCTCCGCCCAGCACGGCGTTCTTCAGATACGCCCGGTAGAACTCGATGTCTTGTGAGATGCGATCGATGATTACCTTATACGGACAGGGTTCCGCCATTTGCACCCCGCCCACTTTCAGGTGCTCGGCCACGACGCCGTCGACGCCCATGGAATTGATTTTGTCGACCAACGCCGGCGGGAACGACTCTTCCATCCCATACAGCACTGCGATACGCCGCATATCCGCTCCTTAGAGGAAATACTTTCGCGACATCTGCTGCCACCATGGCCAATCATGCCCGGTCCCGTCGCCCCAGACATCCAGCCAGTGGCCGATGCCTTTCTGGTGGAGAAGTGCCGAAAAGTGCCGGTTGTCGGACAGGCAGATGTCATGCTCGCCCGTTGCCAGCACGATCCGCATCTCGCGCAGCCGGTCCAGGATCCAACCTCCCTGCAGACCGCCCACGAAATCGGGCGGGTTGTTGTAGTACACCGGGTCGTCGTACCAGCCTCGCACGAAGCTCCGAATGTCGAACGCCGCTCCCATCACAATGCAGGACTTCACTTGTTCCGGGTGCCGGAACGAGAAGTTCACCGCGTGATAGCCCCCGAAACTCGCGCCCGTCACGCACAGGGGACCCCAGTTGCGGTGCCGGACGAGTGGCAAAACGTCGTTCAAGACATATTGCTCGTACTGCTCATGCCGCTTCACGCGCCAGTACGGGTGAGCGCCCTTGTTGTACCAGCTCTCTTTGTCCACGGAGTCGACACAAAAGAACTGCAGACGGCCATGCGCCACCGCCTCGCCGACAGCACCGATCATGCCCCGATCTTCGTACTCGTAGTACTTGCCCATCGATGTCGGAAACACCAGAACCGGCGTGCCGCCATGCCCAAAAATGAGCATCTCCATATCCCGCTGGAGATCTTTGCTCCACCACTTGTGATATTCGCGGTTCATCGAAAGAACGATTCCTCAGAATACCGCTACGGCGCCAGCCGACGGCGAATCTGACGGGCGCGCTTCTCAATCTCGTCCAACTTGCGGACGACCGGCAGCGAGACCAGGTTCCGGTCCGACTTCTCGAGCGCCTCCACCACCTCCTGGATCAGCTTCCGCAACTCGGCGGCATCCTTGAGCGTCTGCTCATGTTCCTTTTTCAGAATCGCTTCGCTCTGCAGCGTCCCGTCGGGCAACCGCACGGGGCGGTCCTTGTCTTCCCGTTCCCGGGACCCACCCGGCACAATCTGCGCTTGGCACAGACCTGCGGCCAGCAGCAGCACGATGCACCACCTCATGGCTTCAGATTGGCATAATGCCGGAGTGACGCGACCCATCCTCTTTGCAGTAACCCTTGCCCTTGCTGCCGCCACGGTTCAGTCCGCCGAAGTCCGCACCGAGATCGGAGAAATCAACGGAGCGGCTTTCCGCATCGACCTTCCGGAGAACTGGAATGGCGGCCTGGTGATGTACTGCCATGGATACGCCGCCCAGCCTGGGAAGTTCAAGCCGGGCCCGCCAAACGCGCTGGCTCAGATTTTCCTCGACCGCGGGTACGCCATCGCGCAGTCCGGATATGCAACCGGGGGGTGGGCCATTGCCGAAGCCGTGGTCGACACCGAAGGTCTTCGCCGCTACTTCGAGACCAAACACGGCAAGGCAAAGGAAACGTGGGTGACGGGCCATTCCATGGGGGGCTTTCTCACGATGCTCCTGATGGAGCGCTACCCGGCCGCCTACCACGGTGGGCTGCCGCTTTGCGGCCCCTTGGACGGTCCGCTCAGCTTCATCGGACGCGGCGCTTTCGACGCCCGCGTTCTGTTCGACTTTCACTTTCCTGGTCTGCTCTCCTCGCCCGACAAAGTCACCGAAACCCGTGACCGCCGTCAGTTGACCGCCGAGGTGCGGAACGCGCTTGATGCGGCGCCGGCGAAAGCAGAGGCCCTGCGCCGCCGCGAAGGGGTGAGGACGAACGAAGACTTGGCCGACACGATCGTCTTCATCACATTCCTGCTCCAGGAACTGCAGGCTCGCGCGGGCGGCAACCCCTTCGACAACCGCAGCGTGATCTACACCAATACGGGCGACGACAACGCCGTGAACGCCGGTGTCAAGCGGTTCGCCGCCGATCCCAAAGCTCTGGCTTACCTCCGAGCCAACTACACGCCCACCGGCCGGCTGCTGTCGCCGATGCTTGCCATCCACACCACCTACGATCCGCTGGTCCCAGCCACCGTGCCCAACCGGTATCAGAGCCTCGCGGAAGCGGCAGGCAGTGGTGATCTTTTCCTCCAACAGTTCGTCCGTCGCGATGGTCATTGCCAGATCAATCCCCAGGAGACAGGGCGTGGCTTTGACGAGTTACGAGCCTGGGTGAAGACCGGTCAGCGCCCAACACCCGGCGACCGGACGATCGCGCCCTGAGTGCGGGCGGCGGTTTGGACGGTCACGTGCCTCGCTCACCGTCCGTGGACCTGCAAAAACTGTTCCGTCTGGACGGACCCTTTCTCGACATTCTCCTGCGCGGCACCGTGATGTACCTTGCGCTCTTTTTGATGCTGCGGCTGGTTCTGAAGCGGCAGGGGACGAACCTGACCGACCTTCTGGTGATCGTCCTCATCGCCGATGCGGCACAGAATGCTCTGGCAGGTCCCTACGACTCGATCACCTCCGGCCTTCTCCTGGTCGCGGTGATTCTGTTCTGGGCCTTTACCCTGGACTGGCTTGGCTTCCGATTCCCGGTGATCGGGCGGCTCGTGTCGCCGCCCCCGCTGCCGCTGATCGAGGATGGGCGGCTCAATCGCCGCAACATGCGCCGGGAACTCATCACAGAGGAGGAACTCGGCGCCATGCTTCGCCAGCAAGGCATCGAAGGAATCGAGAATGTGAAACAAGCCACACTCGAAGCGAACGGGGAACTGGGCACCGTGCAGAAGCGCTAACGCACCAGAGGCGTCAACGTCAGAGCGCGGAACTCCACCAGACCGTGGTCGCCTTGTATCGACAACGGACCCGGCATCGCCTCGTTCGGGTCATGCGCCATCGCCGTAAGGCCCTCAATCTCCTTGCGTTCAATGACTGTCTTGCCGTTCAGTTTCACCGTGACGATGCGCCCCACCAGACGCACGTCCAGCGTCTGCCACTCCCCTGCAGGCCGCGAGGCGTTCTCGGATGGAACAACCCGGCTATAGACGGCACCCATCGAATGCGTATCCACCGCCCGTCCGTAGTCTTCCTGAATCTGAATCTCATACCGGTCCCGCAGCGCGATTCCGGAATTTGATTTCGGACCGACGCGAAACTCGGCGTGCAACTCGAAGTTCCAGAACTTCTCTTGCGAAACGATATCCGGCGCCTTCTCGGAGTTCACCAGCAAGCCGTCGCGGACGCTCCAGCCGGAAGCGCTCGCGCCGGTGACTGTGCGCCAGCCGGAGAGGTCCCGTCCGTTGAACAACGTGATCGCTTTGCCCGGCTTCCAGGCGCCATCGTCCTTGTCACGAATCACCGGAGCGCGCTCCCCGCTGAAGTTGGCCAGCAGGGTACCGTCTGCTGTCACCGTGCCGATCAGCTTTCCACCCTCCAGGCGAGCACGATAGAGCGCCCGCCGTTCGGCCGCCGGTAGATTTGCCACCCGGTACTTGCGCGTGAAGGCAAACTCCAGTTGGCCGCGTTCGATGCGAAGCTCTGGAATGTCGTCTGTCTGCCCGCCCGGCGCGCCCACGAAGCGTCCCTTCAACTGCTTGCCACCCGCGCCCGCCACTTCCAGCCACCACGCCCGATTCCGCGGATCACCGTTCACAGTGAGATTCCACCGGCCATTGAAATCCGTGTCTCCGGCCCACACTGCGCCCGTCACCGCTGCAACTATCAGAAGCTTCACGCCGTCATGATACCGTGAGGGTAGTGCGCCAATTGACGCAGCATTGGGTGTGTTGGTTGCTGGTGGCGGCAGTGGCCGTCTTTGCCCAATGCGCCGTCACGTGTGACCAGACGTCCACTCCAAAAGCTTCGGCCTGCAAGCACCATTCCCAGCCGGAAAGCCCGAAGCTATGCGAGAACGTGGCGGCGGATCTAGCCGTGATGGACGTGTCGCTTGACCTGCCTGACGAGAGTGCCGGAATCGTCTCCGCCAGCACTCCATACCTCGCCACTCGGTCCGCCACGACCGTGGAAGCGAAGTCTCCGCTCCCGCTCACCGCCCCGCTGCGAATCTGATTTCTCCTCTCTGCTGCCCTTCGTCCCCCATTTCCAGTTTGCTGCTTGAGGAGAACTTTGCATGCGCAGTGCTGCTGTTCATTTCGTCTATTCTGGCCGCCCAATCGCAGCGCGCCGGTCGTTATGAGGTAACGCTTCGCCTTCCCGAGGAAGGCCTGTTTGCCTCCGAGGAAATGCAGATTGAGTATCGCGTCACCGACACGTCGAAAGACGATCCGGTCATGGGCGCGGCTCCCGTCATTCGCGCCAAAACGAGAAGCGTGGTCGACATGCCGTCCATGCCGGGCATGCCCACCGTGGAAGAACTGGCCCATCCGGAAGGCATCCCTGGCGAGTATGGAATTCATCCGTTGTTCGCGCACGGTGGCACGTTCCGTCTCCGCATCTGGGTTACCCCCCCGAACGGAGACGAGTTCCAGGTCGAGTTTCCGTTGGAGGTGAAGGATGCTCGCCCCGCCGGGCAGCGGGTTTCGCTCTACAAACTCGAACTCGGTGGCAAGCCGGAAGATCTCACCTTGAAGATCATTGGTCCGCAAGGCGTCGTGAAGGACTTCGACATCGTCCACGAGAAGGAATTCCACCTCATCGCCATTCGCAAGGACCTCGCCGTCTTCCAGCACGTCCACCCGGAGCCATCCCCGGACGGGACTTTCCGTCTGAAGCACAAGTGGCCCGCCGGTGGAGACTATGTGCTGTTTGCCGACGTCGCCCCGAGGGGCAAGGGCTCACGAGTCCTCTCGGCCCCCCTCAAGATCAAGGGAAACCCGAACGCTCCGCCTCTCAATAGTCCCCTGAAACTCGAGTTCGGCGCCCTCCCCAAGCCAGGACGCAGCGCCGTTGTCGCCGTGAAGTACGCGCCGGACTTGCCCCTGGAGCCTTACCTCGGCGCGATGGGACACCTCCTGGTCGTGCATGAAGACACGCAGACACTGGTGCATTCCCATCCGTTGGATGAGATGTCCCGCGCCGGAGAAATCGACTTCATGATGCGTCTGCCGAAGCCCGGCAAGTACCGGGCGTGGCTGGAACTCAAGTCTCGCGGCAAGGTGATCGCCACGCAGGCCGACTTGGAGGCGAAATGATCGGCCGGCGCCTGGCTGCGCTCTCCCTCATCGCCACCCTCGCGTTTGCGCACTCCGGAGACCGCCGCAATCTGAAGCCGTCGAAAGCGGCGGCGGAACTCAAGCGAGCGCGCCGCCTCCAAAAGGAGGGCAAGGTGCAGGAGTTCCAGAAGGTGATGCTCGCCTGCAAGCGCGTCATGGCGGGAGAAAGACGCTACTCCTGCTGCATCCGCGGCGGCTGCAACGAGTGCGCATTTGAGCAGGAATGTGCCTGCGGGTCCAACCTGGCCAACCGCAACGGAAAAGGCGTCTGCAAGGAGTGCTACGCCGGCTGGCACGCGGGCCGCGGCCTGTACGACGGCGTTCCGCTCGCTGAGGTCAAGGTCACCCCAATGGAGCATGACCCCAGCGAAGGCATGTCGCCCGAGACGGCGCAGTCCGGACTCTGGATGTCGGGTACCTCGCAGGCGCCTCGTGTCACGCCGATGTACATGACGCACGCCCGCCTCGGCAACTGGATGCTTCTCACCATGGGGCAGGGCAACCTGGTCTACAGTGCTCAGTCCTCACCCGGCGGCGACAAACTCTTCTCCGGCAACTGGCTGATGCCGATGGCCTCAAGGCGCCTGGGTCCGGGCCGCCTGACCTTCCGTTCCATGTTCAGCTTTGAGCCGGCCACGGTCACCGGAGGCAGCTACCCGCTCCTGTTCCAGTCGGGTGAGACCTACCGCGGCCGCCCAATCGTGAACGGACAGCACCCGCACAGCTTCCTGATGGAGTTGGCAGCCACCTACACCGTTCCCCTGTCCGACAGGACCTCCGTCTTCTTCTACGGCGGACCGCGCGGAGAGCCCGCTCTCGGACCATCGGCCTACGCGCACCGCCTCTCGCAGTCAGAGAACCCGATGGCCACCCTCGGGCATCATTACCAGGACTCAACGCACATTGCCAACAACGTCGTCACCGCCGGAATCACCCACCGGCGCGTCACGCTGGAGGCGTCCGGCTTCAATGGGCGCGAACCGGGAGAGCGCCGCTGGGCCCTGGAACGTGGCGCGATTGACTCCTTCTCCTCGCGAATCACGATCAGTCCCACCTCGCGATGGTCCATCCAGGTCTCCGGCGGCGCACTCACCTCGCCGGAAGTCCTGCACCCCGGCGAGAACGCCACCCGCATCACGGCTTCCGCGACCTACGTGCGGCCACTCCGCCAGGGTCATTGGGCCACCACCGGACTCTGGGGCCGCACGGCGAAACACGATCCCTTTCACTCCTACCTCGGGGAGTCCACGCTGAAGTGGAATCGCCACTGGCTGTGGACGCGCTTCGAATGGGTGCACCGGGATGCCACGTTGCTGGGCAGGGATGAGGAGGACCGTGTGGGGCACGTCTCGGCATGGACGTTCGGCTACGCGCGGGAACTTAGGCGTCCCGTCCCGTGGATCAGCGCAGCCATCGGAGGGCAGTTCATGATCTTTCAACCGGGTGAACCATTCCGGCCGCGTTACGGAAGTGCTCCGATCGGCGCGCAGGTCTTCCTGCGGTTCCGGCTGGTTCCAAAAGATAGGGCCGGGAGTTGATGACTCCCGACCCGAAAAGCTGATAACCGTTGAGCTACTTTCGGCTTCGGTACAGGCCGAGGCCGACGATCGCGATCCCGAGCAAGGCCATGGAGCTTGGTTCCGGAATTTGCGGCACTGACGCGAAGCCCGTATTCGACGTCAGCGTGCCGTCCGCGGGCGCGCCTGGGACGTACTTCGTCGCGTTGCCGTCAAACCGGTCGATACCGACGGCGGAGTAGATGGACTCGAACGAGAACCCGTTCGTCGTCATTGGGCCCGGAACGAAGCTCGCTCCTGTCCAGGTCCAGGTGACGTTCGGAATGGACGGATCGTCCCCTGCGACCGACCCGATCAGATCGCCGTACTGTCCAGTGTTCTGCACGCTGGAAGTCCAGTCGACAGGGCTGGTTACAGATCCAGGGACGAGACCGTTCACGTCGAAGATTGTGAAGAAGTGGCTCCAGGATTTCGAGGGGTCAAGTGCCTCGTCCTCAGTGAGTGTCAGCCGATACTCCCATCGAAAAGTGCCCGGCGTCGAGCCGGCAGTCTGGCCCGTGTAGCTGGGGATGAGGCTGGCTTCGGCAACGGTACCGAACGCCAGCAGGGCGGTGCATGCGATTGTGAGTCTCAAGAGATTCCTCCGTGATTCAGCCCTTTTCAGAGCCGTGGCCCCAGAGTAAGGAAAGTACCTAAATCCAACAAGGCGAAGGAAGTACGGAAATGTGTATGCTAAGACACTTAAGAGGTGTAACTCGTGCGAGGGCACACCTTCAGGAGTGGTAGGCCCGGCAGGACTCGAACCTGCGACCCTTTGCTTAGAAGGCAAATGCTCTATCCAGCTGAGCTACGGGCCCGT
>CAYNDS010000157.1:0-10740 GCA_964395885.1 uncultured Solibacteraceae bacterium
CGCCCGGCACCAGCGGCGGGTCGGAGCCGACCTGGCCGGAGAGCCCCGATGCCACGGTGACGGACGGGACGGTGGTGTGGACGGCACGCGCCGGCGCGGGGCCGAGTGGCGCGGCCAATGCGGCGGATACGCCCACGCCTGGGTGGCGGGCGCGGTCGGGGGTCACCACCTACAACCCCGGCGTGCTCGATGCCGGGTGGAAGTCCTGCACCTTCACGGGGGACCAGCAGGTCGCGGCCACCCCGGGCACCTACGAGATCACCGTCGTGGACTGGCGACCGGCCAACACCGGCGGCAACAACGGGATCACCATCCCGATGCGGCTGATGACCAGTCCCGGGCACCCTGGGCACGTCTACATTGATGGCGCCGCGTCCGCGAACAACGGCCCGTACGTGGGCGACGACATGCCGTTCCGCGCCTACGAGACGTTCCTGCTGGAGACGCACAACAGCAGCAGCACGAGCGGGTTCAGCAACGACGACATCCCCGCGGACACGTCTCCATTCACCAGCGGGTCGGACATCCGGCTGGTGCGGCCGGGGGCCGACCTCCGCGCCGGCGTGCAGTACCGCATCCGCGCCCGGGCCATCGACCCCAGCGGGACGAACGAGTGGTCGGACTGGACCACCATCACGATCACCACGGCGGCGGCCGCCGGCTCGTACGACGAGACGGTGGCGCTCGGCGTGGACGCCGCGATGACACAGGCCCGGACGGCCGTGCTCGGGGCGTCGCTGAGCCTCGCCACGGCCGCCGGCATCAACGAGGCCCGCACCCTCGACATGGCCGCGCTCGTCGCCCTGGCCGCCCAGGCGAGCACGTCGCCGACGGCCGCCGTGACGGTGGCCCGCACGCTCGGCCTTGACGCGCAGGCCGCGGCCGGCTTCGTCGGCGGGCTGTCGGTCGAGGCGCAGGTCGACCTCGGCGGGGTGCTGGCGTCCCTCCTGGCCACGCCCTCGCGCGGCCTGTCGGACACCGTCGCCCTCGACGCTGTCGCGGACATGACGACCGCCCGGGCCGTGGCGCTGTCGGCCGTCGTCTCGCTGGCGGCCGAGGGAAGCCTCAGCGCCGGCGCCCAGGCGGCGATCGACCGGGCGGTGGGCCTGTCGGTCGCGGCCGGCCTGACGCCCGCCCAGACGGCCGTGGTGCAGGCGCAGGCGGTGCTGCTGGCGCAGGCCGCCCTCGCGGCGACCGGTGGCCGGGATGTCGCCGCCGACGTCAGCCTCGGCACCCAGGCCGCGCTGGCCGCCATCGCATCGCGCGGGCTGCTCGATGCCGTCGCCCTCGGGGCGTCGGCCGGCCTGTCGACCTCGGCCGCCCTGACGCGCGATGCCCTGCTCGCCCTGGCCACGCAGGTGGCGCTGGCCGCCGAGGGCGAGACGACGTCGACGGCGGCCGTGCTGGCCCTGGCGGTGCGGGCCGATCTCACCGTCGCCCGGCTGTCGGTGATGGAGTCGAGCCTGCTGCTCGGTGCCTCAGCGGATCTGGCCACCCAGGCCGGCGCCGTCTACGCCGAGCAGCTCGCCCTGGCGGTGCTCTCGACGCTGGAGACCCTCGACACGCTGGGCCTGCCGCCCGCGGTCATCCGTGTGATTCGCGCGTCGCTCACGACGAGCGGCGCCACCGACGTGCGTCTGCTGGCCCCAGGCGCGATCAACGTCTCTCTCGACTGAGGCCCAACCAGGAGACCACGACCATGCAGGACACGACGCGCGAATCGGTGCAGATGCGGACCCGCTATCGGGCCGAGTGCTACGACCGACACGGCCACCTCAAGTGGCGCGAGGAAGGGCACAACATCGTCGTCACCGCTGGGCTGAACAAGCTGCTCGACGCCACCTTCAAGACGGGGCTGGCGTCGCCGGCTTGGTTCGTCGGCCTGAAGGACACCGGCACGGTGAACGCGGCCGACACGCTCGCCTCGCACGGCGGCTGGGCCGAGCTGACCTCGACGGTCTACTCGGGCAACCGGCCGGCCTTCACGCCGGGCACCATCAGCGCGGGTGCCGTCGACAACGCGGCCAGCAAGGCGTCGTTCTCGATCACCGGCGCCGACACGATCTACGGCGCCCTGCTGTGCGACGCGGCCAGCGGGACGAGCGGTACGCTCTACGGCGCCGGCGACTTCGCGTCGCCCCGGGCCGTCGAGATCGGCGACACGCTCAACATCGAGGTCGACCTCTCGGCCGCGGCGGCCTGACGCCCATGAGCAGCAGCGGCATTCGCACGATCTGGCCGACGGTGATCGCCGAGCGGACGACGCCGCGGTTGCGCCTCGACATCGTCGACGAGGCGGGTGATTCGATCACCAGCCTCTCGACGCTCACGCTGACGCTCCACGACGGCGCCGGCGCCATCATCAACAGCCGGGACCGGGTCGACGTGCTCGGCAGCTTCAGCGCGGGCACGCTCGACTGGCGATTCGCCGCGGCCGACACCCAGATCCTGTACCCGACGCGGGAGTTCGAGCGCCACACGGCGCTGATCGAGTGGAGCTGGGACAGCGGCGCGAAGCACGGGAAGCACGAGGTCATCCACACCATTCGCAACCTGGCGACGGTGCCGGCGGCGTAGCAGATCGATGTCGTCTCAGCTTGGCCCGCGTGGGGGTGGCCACCCTCCCGTGGGCGACAGGCGCCGCGCTCCGGCGCGCTGAGACACACAGGGGGCGGTCGGGACGAGAGCGGCCCGAGGTTCACACGACCACACGTGTGGGCTTCGGGCCGCTTTGCGTGTCGGCCGCCACCCACACAGGGGAAGGCAGGGGAGACATGCAGACGACGATGCGGACGTGGCGCGACACCTACCTGTCCGCCGAGCTCGACGGGCGCGTGGTGGCGGACCGGCGCGAGGCGGGGCCGTGGGAGCACTGGACCAGCGAGCCGCAGCCCGACGGGACTGTGGCCCTCCGCTCGGACCACGGCCGCTACCTCTGCGCCGAGCTCGAGGGCGTCGTCGTGGCGGACCGGGAGGCGATCGGGCCGTGGGAGTGCTGGGCGGTCGAGCATCACGGCGATCGGGTGGCGCTGCGCTCCGCGCACGGCCGCTACCTGGTCGTCGAGCCGGACGGCACCGTGCGGGCGGACCGCGACGCGGTCGGGCCGTGGGAGCTGCTCGAGGCGCCTGGCCTGGCGCCGGCGGGGGCGGCCGCGGCGGAACCGCTCGTCGGCGTCCTCCGGGCCGACTACGACCGCGGCACCTGGGACGACACCGGCGAGCGCCTGGTCGTCGCCTGCCATGCGGGCGACCTGCTCTCGCGCGCCACGCGCAACCCCGAGGTCGTGCGCGGGCACCTCGACGCCATCGCCGCGGCCGGGTATCACGGCGTACGGACGTGGACCGTCCTCTACGGCCCGTACTGGTCCGCCCGCACCGGCGAGGTGGCGCCGGACCTGACGCGCGACTACTGGGCGCAGGTGGCCGCCTTCGCCGGCGAGCTGCGCGCCCGCGGGTTGCGCTGGCTCGTGAGCCAGGGCGACCTGATGCGGTGGGCCCCGAGTACCAGCGGCCGCCGCGCCTTCATGCGCGAGCTCGCCACCGTGCTCGGCGACGCCGGCGGGCTGCAGCTCGTCATGGGCGTGGATGCCGGCAACGAGACGGCCTGGAACGGCGAGGCCGACGCGCGCCGCCTGGCCGACGCCCTCGACGCCTTCCTCGACGTGCTGCACGTGCCGATGCGGACGCTGACGAGCCCCGCCGGCGAGGAGGCCGCGAACGACTACCTGCAGCCCGGCCTGCTGCGCGACATCCACTCGTCGCGCTCGCACTGGCCGACGCCGGCGCGCCGGGTCTTCAACATCGGCTACGAGACGAAGCCCGAGGTCTACACGATCCAATCGGAAGGCCCGGGGCCCGGCCGCCACGTCTCGGTGATGGCCGAACGGGACGTCTTCCTCGAGCCCGAGACGATGGGCGTCCTGGCCGCGTGCCACGCGATCGGGAAGGCCCTCTACGTCTACATGTCGTCGCCCGGCGTCATCAGCGACGAGCCGTTCGACGCCTACCCGGCCTTCCGTGTGGTCCCGGCGCTCTATCGGCAGCTGCCGCGTGACGTGCAGCGGTGGCGGACCTTCCACGGCGGCGATGGCCGCGCGTTCTCGCCCGACCGCGTCCTGGCGGTCCCGGACGACGACCGCCTCGACGTGCGCTGCGACCACGCGGCCCGCGGCGACGCGCGCGTCTGCGTCGTCTACGGCCCGCCGGGCACGTACACCCTGCGCGTCGTCCGCGACTTCGAGGGCACGCTCATCCACCCCGGCACGCTCGAGACGACCCCCGTGGACTGGCGGGCCGGTGCGCGCGTGCCCCTGGCGTTCCGCCGCGGCCGCGTCCTGGTCGGCCGGGTGCGCTGAGAGGAGTCCCGAGCATGGGCACCCAGATCCGTCGTGTCGTCACCGCGCCGCTCCGCACGGAGCCGGCCGGTCTCACCTTCGCGGTCCGCGCGGTGATCTACGCGCTGGTCGCCTTCCACCTCGTGGCCTGGACCGAGGACCAGATCGTCGCGCTGCTCGCGGCGGTCGATGCGGTCCTGACGGTCGTGCTGCGTGCCTACAGCACCAGCGTGGCCACGCTCGAGCAGGCCGGCACGTCGCCGGCCGAGATCGTCGCGCGTGCCGCGGCGAATCAGTCCGTCACCGTCACTCCGTTTCGAAAGGAAGACCGATGAAGATGCGATGGCTGTTCGTGCCGATCCTGCTGCTGGCGCTCGGCGCCGGCGGTTGTGCCAAGGCCGCCCAGGTGGCGGTCACCGCCGACGATGCGGCGTTCGACCGCATCGAGGCGCTGAAGCTCGCGAAGGACGCGCACTGCGATGCCGGGACGATTCCGGCCTCGGCGTGCGTCTCGCTCGCGAAGGCGTTCCTGCCGGTGTGGGACGCCTACCTCGCGCTCAATCGGGCGCTGCAGACGGGCACCCCGACGGGGCAGGCGGGGCCGCTCATCGCGTCGTTCAAGGACGCGGGGCGGGCGTTTGGCGAGGAGGTCAACCGGCTGCAGGAGGGCGAGGGGCGCCGCATCCTGCTCGACCTGCTCGCGGCCGTGCTCGCGCGGTTCTGAGTCCCAGGCCCCAAGACCCAAGACGCACCTTCAACCGGAGACACCCGATGAAAGTCCTCGACTTCCTCGACATCCTCAGCCGCATCGAGCGGCAGTTCGGCCCGGCCATCGCGGCCGCCGTCGCGCGCATCTTCCGCCAGCGCACGACGATCACCTACACCCCCGAGCAGACGGCGTCGCTCGTCGAGAACGAGATCAAGGCGATGGAGCACCGCGCCGATGACCTCGCGCGCGCGAACGCGGAGAGCTGACGTGCCGGTCGAGCGGGTCCGCGTCGCGCGCCTCCTCCCGAGCTACCGCGCGCTGGTGGCCTGGTGCGCGGCGCGGGACCGCTGGCCGCAGCTCGGGGCGCTGCACCATCCCGAGCTGCTGAGCGCCGCCAACCGGCGGAAGCTGGCGGACGTGTGCGACGCCGTCGCCGCGGACCTCACTCGGGCCGCTGCGGCGCTGCGTGAGCGTGGACGATGAGCGAGCCCGAGACCCCACCCGGCACCGTCCCCTGTCCGGGCTGTGGGGCCCCGATCCCGGCTGTCCCAGGCGCGACGATCTGCGTCCGGTGCGGGGCGAAGCTGCACCTGTGGCGGACGACGCGCGTGTGAATTCCGGAGGCGCCCCGCTGGGGCCGCCGGCGCCCTGGCCGGCGGTGGGGCGTCTCCGGTTCGACTCAAACCGCGTCCGGCAGCCGACACGGGATCTGGTGCCGTGGGAGCCAGTAGGGCGGGACGACGCCGTAGAGCAGGCCAGCCGCGTCGGGGACGGGCCGCATCAGCCTGTCGCCAGGCCCGGTGACGCTCCAGTCCTCGGCCCACGGCTCCACTTGCCAGTCGATCACCGCCCCCCAGCCCTGTGATGTCTTCTTGCCCAGGTGCGTCACGAGGGCGAGCAGCCGGCGGATCTCGGTGGGCTCACCGACCACGTACCAGCACACCGACAGCGCATGGCGGTAGGCGACCGGCATCCGATAGGCGCGGTAGGGGCCGCCGCTGGTGGGCACCTTGGCCCGCTGCGCTTCGAGGAGATCGACGTGCCGCGAGTCGAGCTTCTTCGTCCAGTGATCGAGCCCGTCGGCGACGTGATCGGGCCACTGCGCGACCGATGCCGCGTAGTAGAAGTCCGGGGTCCAGCGCCCCTCCATCTTGGCGATCGGGATACGCTTGATCGGCAGGTGGGCGGCGAGCCCGTCGCCCTCAATGGCCGAGGCGCGCGGCAGGCTCGCCGTCTTCGTGCCGAGCGCCAGCCGATGCGCGGCGGCGTAGAGTGCGCCGTCGATGGGTAGCAGGCCGTCACTGATCACGCCGCAGCGGAGACGCGCGGTGATCCGCAGCGGCACGTAGGAGGCGAGGCGGGCCCGGCGCTGGCTCGTGGATTCAGCCATGACTCCCCCACAGCGGGAACTCAGCGGCGAGACGGTTGTAGAGGTCCGGATCGCACCGTCGAATCATCGCCACGCGCCCGGTGCTCACAGCCTTGCCGCCGAGGGCCGTGCCGATCCGCTGCGCGTCGCGTGTGATACCCATCGCCGTCATCACGTCGTACGCGGGGTGATACGGGAGATCGTGCACCGCGATGTAGGCCCATACGTCCGCCGTCGTCCACCACGCCAGCGGACAACAGTGCCAGACGTCGAGGCTCTCCACACGGTAGAGGTCGCCGCGTGCCGACGCCGACCGCCACCGCCCTCGACTTTCGCCCGCGCGTAGTCCGAGCGCCATCACGGAGAGCCCGTGTGACGTCGCGAAGCGTTCGGACGGCTCCAAAATTAGCGTGGCCACGACGTCGAACGTCGCACCGCGATCCACGGGTGACGCATAGCCCCACCAGCCGGCGTAGCGGCACATGTCGGGAAGGTCTCGGATCGGCGCGATGCGCTCAGCGCCTTGCCTCACCACAAGATCCGCCGTGCCCGCCAGTTCGGCGCCGCTGTCGAACCATGCCGCCGGGGCGTCTGGGATCAGCGCCCGCACGACCGTCGAATCCTTCCCGCCGCTCACAGACACCCCGATGGGGCCGATGGCGCTGGCCTCCTCGATGGCGGCTCGCGCCTGATCCACGACGCGCCGATGCGCGAGTGTCCGCGCATGCGCGAGGTCCGCGCTACCGATCGCCAGCCCCACCGCCCGCCCCGCCGCAGCCCTTGCCGCCCTTGCCCGGCTTGCCGGCCTTGCCCGTCCGTCCACCCTTTTTCGCCATGGCTATGCTCCCTTCCTTGTAGTCCGCCTTCGTTGTGGTCCGCCTACTTCATCCCCGCCAGCAGCGCCCGGATCTCCTCGCCGCGCGTCGTCAGGTGCTGCTGGTACTTCGCGCCGATCGGCACATCCACCGCCTCGCCGTGCGTCGTGATCCGCGCGTCGATCCGCCGCCACGAATCGCACGCCAGCGACACATGGCCGAGGCCCGCCGCGCTGCGCCCGCCGAGATACGGCACCTTCGCGAACTCGGCGAGGCACGTCAGGAACGCCTCGAACTCGACCTCGGTGGTATCGGTGAGCAGCACGCGCCAATAGAAGCGCGTCCCAGCCGCGAAGCTCTCGACGTAGTACATCATCTGCTGCGGGCCGGCCTCCGTCAGCGCCTGCGACGACACGCCCGTCAGTAGGTGCTGCGTCTCCCCGCTCAGCAAGCCCCGGAGCCGCTCGTTCTTCTCGTCGTCCTTGCGCGTGTACATCTCCTCCTGGAGGAAGCCGAAGACCGACATCGGCTCCGGCGACCGGTAGGCCTCCGGCAGCAGGTGCGAGGTCTCCGCACAGATTGGGTAGGCCTTGTCTACGATCAGCTTGCCCGGCAGGATCTGATTGCCGACGGCGCCGCCGAAGACGCCCACGAGCGGGATCAACTCCCGCAGCGTCCGCGCGTACGCCAGGTCGAGCGCCTTGCCCCCATCGCTCGCCGTGAGCGCCCCGCCAGAGAAGAGGAAGTAGAACGCCGGCAGCGTCAGCCCCTGCACCCGGCCCGTCTCGTCGTCCACACCGTAGCCGAGGGCACGGCAGAAGTGGGCCATGCCGAGGTCGCGCAGCCGGCCACGGATGCCGTTGCCGCTCAGCACCGGCACCTCCTCGACGGTGCCATCGGGCTGGACGACCTTCTCGCGCCGGAGCTTCGTCGTGATGCCGAGCGACTGCCCCCCGCTGTGGATGATCGAGGAGAGCGCCGTCAGGGTGCCCGCCAGCTCGTAGGTCTGGATGCTCATCGTCTTGCCGCCTTTCGCTCGTCGTTCTGCAGCCGGATCACCGTGACGCAGTACGCGGACTCGTCGCGCAGGATGCGGAGCACATCGCGGTCGTGCCCGCCGCTGACGATCGCCCGCACGGTCTCGAGCGCGTCATCCCGCAGGTTCACGCTCAGCCGCGAACAGATCCGGCTGAGAAAGAGGCTGAGCGTCGTCGTGTAGGCGGCGCTGCGGGTCTGGTCCTCGAACTGCCGCCAGATCGAGGTGCGGTACTTGCTCTTGTAGTCGGGATCGAGCCCCTGCCAGATCGGCCACAGGAGCGCCGTCGCCCGGTCGTGCATCTCGGTCATCGGTCTCATCCTTCTGCGCCAACCAGACGGCCAGCGCGAACACCTGTGATCCGCGGGCCGGCCGCACGGCCTGCTCGTGCGGCCACCACTGCGCCAGCGGGATGGTCCGCAGCACGCCCGCGTCGTAGTCGCCCGACGCGATCGCCGCCTTGCTCGCGCCCCGCGTGTAGAGGGCCGTCACGGGCGCCAGGAGTGCCCGCAGCGCGTCGGGCTGGGAACGCACGGCCGCCTCCTCGATCTGCCACCAGCCGACGCGGGCGCGTGGCAGCAGGTGCTTCTGCCCGGCCAGCGAGATCACCGCGACGGCGGGCGGGTCCGTGTCGTCGAGGAGGTCCGCGCAGAGCGCCCGCTTCTCGTTCTTCATCCGGGGTCGCCAGATCCCGGATCGCGTCACGATGTGCGAGTAGTTCCGCATCCGCTGCGGCTTGTCCCGGCCGGTCAGCCTCGTCAGGGGGCCGCTCCGGTCGTCGGTGGCGTGCTGGCAGGCGTGGCAGATGATCGCGCCCGGCTGGATCTTGTCGTGGTCGGTGAAGGTGTCCTTCTCCCACGCACCCCAGTCGAGGCCGACGCCATCGGCCCCGCACCAGCGGCAGACGCCCGCCGTCTCGCCCGGGTACGCTGGTGACCCTGCCGCGACGTAGACCAGGGCGCTGGCGGTCACTCGTCGAGCCTCCATGCCGATCGCGGGATGCGGTACTGCGCCCGCTTCGAGCCGGGCACCATCCGCCGCTCGATAGCGAAGCCGGCCGCACGGAGGGCGGCGAACTGACGCAGGATGGTCTCGCGGCTGACGCCGAATCGCTCCTGCAGCGTCGGCAGGTCCTGCCACGGCTCCCGCGTCAGGAGGCGGGCGAGCGTGAGGGCCTGGATCAGGACGCGGTGCCTCATGACTCCCGGCGGATGACGAGGCCCCGCTGCCGGAGCCGGGCCAGTGTGGCGCGGACCTCGGCGGCCGGGACGCGGCGCAGCTCGGGCACGGCGGCCCGGCCTCGCGTCGTCAGCGGCGCCAGCACGATCCCGTGCCCCGTCCGGGCGCCCGGTGGTCCCTCGACGTAGTCGGTCATGAGGAGGTCCGCATCCAGCGGGTCGGCCTGCTGGCGGGCCTGCTGCCAGGCCCGGCGCCGCTCCGGATGCACGTACGGCCGGCCCCGTGGGGTGATGGGGCGCCCCGTCGCGACGTCGCGGCAGGGCTGCCCCGCGGGGCTGTGGCAGGTGGGGCAGGCCACCATGGCGATGGCCTGCCGTTCGCGGTCGTGGCTCATCCTACTCCTACTCGTCGTCGTCGTCGCGCAGGCTCTCCACCCACGCGGTGCTCTCGTCGTCGGCCTCGCGGTAGGCCACCGACGTCAGGCCCTGCTCGCCGGTGTCCGGCCGCTGCGCCCAGGTATCCGTGACGCGGTAGGTGCCGCAGTGGGCGCAGACCTCGGTGATGATGACGCCGCCGCCGTGGCCCTGCACGCCGGGGTTCTCCTTGAGCCCGCCGAGCACCTCGTGCGGCGACTGCCAGTCGTGGGCGTGGCCGTTCTCGCAGCGCGGCTCGTCCGGCTCGATCTCGACCGTCACCGACTCGTGCTCGTCCGACTCCTTGCACACCGCGTGGATGTCGGTCCAGATCGTGGACGTGACCGCGCCGTAGTCGCCGTCGGTGCAGCCCTCAGCCTCCGCGATCGCCTCGTCGCGGGTGCCGACGAACACCCGGAACTCACAGCCCTCCTCGCGGAGCGACCACGGGCGCGGTTCGTCGGCCTCGGCCAGCGCGGCGCGGGCGTCGTCGATCTGGTCGGTCAGGTGGTCGATGGCGTGCTGAATCGTCTCCGTGGGGTCATCCGGGCCGTGGTCGCTGTCGCCGTAGACCCAGGCGACACAGGCGGTCTCCGCCTCGTCCATGTCGGCGTAGGCGCGGCTGGAGTCCGCGTCATGCCACGCCCACCACGCCTCGGCGGTGCGCTCGGTGGTGTCCTGGGCGCGGGTCAGCAGGGCGATCGCGTCGAGCAGCCCGTGGAGCTGGGCGCGGCCCGGGGTGGGGATGATCTCGGCGGGGGTGTAGGTCGTAGCCATCGGATGTCTCCTGACGGATAGGGGCGGGCGGTGGTGCCCGCGACCTGATACCGGCACTATGGCAGAAGGGGACGCACCTGTCAACAGGGAAAATGCACCGTGCCACGC
>CAYNDS010000158.1:0-10734 GCA_964395885.1 uncultured Solibacteraceae bacterium
CCTGGCGACGCAGGTCGTAGGCGCGCTGCGCGTGCGGCGTCGCCGCATCGTAGAGCCCGAGGCCGTAGTACGTCTGGGCGACCGTATGGCGGATCTGGGCCTCGATCTCCGGATCGAGCTTCTGGCGGCGGATGCGGTTGCGGAGTGCGATGGCGACGGCGCGCTTGGCTTCGGCCTGCCCGATGACGTACTTGTCGAGTTCGGCGACAATCTCGCGCGGCGTCAGTTCGTCGAGCAACGGTGAACCGTCGGACGGTTGCGGGGGCAGATAGATGACCATCAGCCGAGCTCCTCATACGACACGCTGGCGTTGGTGAAGATGCAGATGTCGCCAGCGATCTTCATCGATTTTTCTACAATTTCGCGGGCGGAAAGTGAAGTATTTTCGAGCAGGGCGACGGCGGCGGACTTGGCAAACATTCCGCCGGAGCCGATGGCGGCGATATCGTTGTCGGGTTCGATGACGTCGCCGTTGCCGGACAGCAGGAACGTGTTCTTCTCGTCGGCGACGATGAGCATCGCTTCCAGGTGGCGCAGCATCTTGTCGGTGCGCCACTCCTTGGCCATTTCGACCGCGGAGCGGGCCAGGTTTCCGGAGTACTGCTCCAGCTTGGCCTCGAAGCGCGCGAAGAGGGCGAATGCGTCGGCAGTGGAGCCTGCAAATCCGGCCAGGATGCGGTTGTTGTAAAGGCGGCGCAGCTTGCGGGCGGAACTCTTCAGAACTTCCTGGCCCTGGGTGACCTGCCCATCACCCGCAATGACGACTTGTCCGTTTCGGCGAACGCAAAGAATGGTAGTGGAACGAATCCGTTGACGGCTCAAACCACAATGCTAGCAGTCGAAGGCTTACCGGGTGGCCGGAGTGAGTGACTTGGCCTTCTCGAGATCCGCGGCGCTGCCTTCCTTGTCCCCCGCGAGACGCTTGGCGGTGGCGCGGTTCTGGTAGGCGTTGACATAGGCGGGATTGAGCTTCACCGCCTGGTCAAAATCGGCGATCGCCTTTGCGGTCTCGCGAAGGCGGAGGTAGGCGTAGCCGCGAGCGTTGAAGGCCAGGGCATTGCCGGGCTTCTGCGCGATGGCCTCGTTATACGATTCGATGGCCGCCTTGAAGTCGCCCTTCTCGGCGAGGGAGCGGCCCGCCTGGTAGGCGTCCGTGGTTCTTTCCGTCTTAGCCGGCTTTGCCTCAGGCGCGGGTTCTGACTTCGGCGCGGCGGCGGGTGTGAGGGGCTCCGGGGCGCGGATCGGCGCAACGACCACCGGCTTCTCGGCTTGCGCGGCAACGTGTGGGGCGGTAGGTTCCGGCGCAGGCGGCTGGGCGGCAGCCACTGCCACGGGGGCCGTCGGAGCCGGCGCCGGTGCCGGTGAAGCGGGTGCGGCAGCCGCGAGCTTCTGCCGCGTCCGTTCCAGAACGGTCTTTGCTTCGGCGAGGTCGGGCCGCAACTCCAGTGCCTTCTCCAGGTCCGGCACGGCGGCGGCATAGTTTTCGAGGAGGAAGTGCGCGCTACCCCGCGCCAGCCAAGCCTCGGCCAGCTTGGGATTCAGGTCGATCGCCTTGTTCCGGTCGGCCATGCCTTTGTCATGCTGGCCCAGCAGGTGATAGCTGCTGCCGCGCGCTACATAACCCGGAGCGTAGTCTGGCGCCATCGAGACGGCTTTCTCGCGATCCTCAAGCGCAAGGTCGTGCTTGGTGAGGGCGGCGTACTCGGCTGCGCGAGCCAACAGCAGTGCCGGTTCATTCGGATTGCGCTTGATCGCCTGCGAGTAGTCGAGAACGGCGGCCTGATGCTGTCCCATCTTCGAGTGAGCAGCGCCGCGCAGCGTATAGCCCTTGGCGTTGTCCGGCTGCATCTGGATCGCCTTGTTCACATCCTGGATGGCGCGGTCCATCTGACCCTGAATGCCCAGCACGTAGCCGCGCTCGAGAAGGGCTTCCGCGTAGTCGGGACGCAGTTGAATGGCGCGGTCGTAATCCTCCAGGGCATCGGCGTAGCGGCCTAGAAACGTGTAGCAGACGCCCCGATCCTTGTAGGGGGCGGGATTGTCCAGCTTCAGGCGAATTGCCTTCGTCAGGTCATCGATTGCCTTCTGATACTCGCCGAGGCGGACATAGGAAATGCCACGGACGTGAAAGACGGAACTGCGGTCGACGCCCATCGAGATGGCGCGCGAGAAATCCCGCACGGCGGCCTCGTGGTTGCCCAGGTCGGCCTGCACGTCGCCGCGCATGCCCCACGTCTCCGCGTCGTCCGGCTTGCGTGCCAGGGCCTGATCAAAGTCGGCAAGGGCGGCGGCGGAGTCTCCGGTCTGGAACTTCAGCCGTCCGCGATTGCGCAGCGGGTCAGGATTGGCCGGGTCAGTGGCGATCGCTTCCGTATAGGACTTGATCGCCTGCTCAAACTGCCCGGCCGACTCCTGACGGATGCCCTGATCATTCAGCCGTCTGGCGCGAGCCGAGTCCGGCTTGACGGCCGGCTGCGCGAGGGCGATTGCCGCTACGCACGTGAGAAGCATATACAAATGCATTGCGCCTGTTCCCGTTTCCAGTCTAGCCATCGACGGAAGCCCAATCAAACGTTAGACCGGGAGCCAAAAAATCGATACGATACGTCCCATGCTGGTTCGGAATATGCTCGGCCTCCTGTTCGGAATAGTGGCGGCAGCACAGCCTTCCTCTCCGCCTTTCAACGGGAGCCTGACGCGCTCGGTCACGCTGGCCGCGGGTGAGGTGGTCGAGATCTCGGCGGGGTTCCCCAAGCCTTCGCTGCTGCCGGCCAACGGGCGCGTGGCGCTGGAGTGGGCGGGGATGAAGAAGACGCTTCACGCGTTCGATCCGGACTTCTACACCGTGTTCCGGGCGCCGAAGGCGGGCACGTACACGCTGACGCTGAAGAAACTGGAGGGCGGACCGGCCGACTTCAACCAGCCGCGCTGGCGGGAACTCGGTTCCGTGCAGAAGATCGAGCGGTTTCCGGAGGCGGTGCCATGGCCGGGCAGTCTGTCCATTCCCGTGCGGGCGGAAATCCGGCGGGTGAGTGCCGGGCAGGGGACGCGTCATCTGGTGATTGAGGCGGAGCCGAACGACTCCATTGCCGTGGCGCAGCCGGTCGCGATGGGACGGTCCGGCGAGGATGAATCGGTTCACATCACCGGCGGCGCCGACGATATCGAGTATTTCGACAACGGGCAAGCGGGCAAGAACGGGATCGACTATTTCCGGATCGAGTTTCAAGGGAAGGAACCCCGCCTGTTCACCGCCAATCTCGCCCTGCCGGACCCGTTCGTGGTGGCGCAGTTGCTCGTCTTTACGGCCGATGGCAAGGAGTACCGCGAGGGTGCGAATGCGAATGAGCGGGTGCACCAGCAGCTGGAAGGCCACCGGACGGCCCTGACGCGGCGTTTTGAGCCGGGTGGCGTGTACTTCCTGAAAGTGGAGTCGAACTCGCCGGGCTACGATGTCGAACTGCGTTTGCGCCGCCCGGCGCCGTACACCGATCCGCGGCAGGCGATTCGCCAGGCGATGTATGACCACTTGGGACAAGTGGATGCGTGGCTGCTGAATCGCCCGCGCGGCGCCGCGGTGGACCGCCGCATTCGCGACACGGGCAGTCTGCTGGGGTCACATTGCATGAGCTGTCATACGCAGTCGGGCGTGTGGGGCAGTGCCGGTCCGATGGCGGCGGGCTACCGGGTGGAGAACGTCCACAATCTGCGCCACCTGATGAACCTGATGTACGAATCGCTGCGGCCGACGAACACCTTGATCGATGCAGCGAACAACACCAGCTTGCCGCCCCTCGATCTCGGCGACGGTCCGGCGGGGACGCGCGTGGCCGGCTTTAACGTCACCACGATCGAAGGGCTGGTGGCGCCGCGGCGGCTCCACTCCGCGCAGCAGATTCGCGCGGCCAACTTCGTGCTGCAGTCCGCGGACCCCAGTGGTATCAACGCGGCCGGGCCCGGCTCCAACGTCGGGCAGTCGATTGTGTATCGCTTCGCGGCCGAGATCCTGAAGCGCGCCTGGGAGCAGACGGGCCAAGAGAAGTACCTGGCCGGCATGGAGGAGAAGGCGGAGCGCATCCTGGGCGTTGTGCCGAAGTACAGCGACGATCTTTCGAATCGAATCGAGTTCTTCCGCAAGACCTTCCCCGCCAGCTATGTGGCCGCGCGGGAGAACTCCGATGACGCGCAGAATCTCTGGACGCGGGCGCAAGCGCAGATCGCGGCCGACGAGCGCCGGCTTCGTGCGATTCAGAAGCCGGACGGGTCCTGGGGCTTCCATCCCGGTGTCACGACGGACAATGGCTGGACGTGGCGCAACGGGTCGGATGATCCGAAGGATGCGGATCCGGCTCCCACGGCGCTGGCGCTGACGGCGTTGGCGGCGCTCGGCTACGACGACAAGGATCCGCAGGTGAAGCGCGGCGTGGCCGCGTTGCTGCAAATGCAGGACCCGTACGGGCGCTGGAACCGGAACGCGCTGACGGGCTTTGTCACGACGTCGTACTCCATGCATGCGCTGGCGCGGCTGTATCCGGAGAATGCTCCGGCGCCGGATCTGGAGGCGGTGCTGCGCGCGCGTCCGAACGAGGTACTGGCCGATACGGTGGCGCGGTTCCGGGCGCTGGCGCAGTTGGGATTGCGCCCCGATGATGTTCGCTTTCTGGACATGGCGGTGGACGGCGCCCGGCACGCCAGCCCGATGGTTCGCTATTGGGCACAGCTGGGGCTGGGCGCCTTCCATGACGAGCGGGGCGTCACGGCGCAGCTGGCGGGATTGAGCGACCCGGTGAAGATGGTGCGCGAGGCGGCGCGCTGGGGTGTGCGACAGACGCTGCTCGACGACAAGGGATGGGACACGATCTTCGCGCGGCTGGACCAGATGGACGATCTGGCGCGCGAGGCACTGGCCGGAGCACTGGTGCTTCGTGCCGATGCCACGATGACGCGGACCGCGGCGCAGTGGCCGCGTCTGACGCGAGCGCTGGAACGCATGATGAACCAGGACCCGCATCCGGCGGTCCGAGCCTGGGCCAGCCGCGCGGCGTGGAACTGGTGGGTGTGGAATCCGCCGTCGCGGAAGAGCTTGAACCAGGCGTTCCTCACCAGCCTGGCGCAACCGGAGCCCAGCGTGCTGGCGGAAGCCGCCAAGCGCTACCAGACCGAGGCTCTGTTCATCGTGAACGGGCAGCGCGCCAACGGCAGCCGGGAGCATCAGTATCCGGAACTGGCGCAGTTGTTCGAAGCAATCATCGGGAAGTTAGAGAAAGACGCCTCGCCGCTGTTTCGGGAACGGCTGGTGAAGATCGCCAGTACCTACTATTCGACGGCGGGCGGCGACGGCGGTCCGGGTCAGATGGGCTACGTCACGGCCAAGTCTGCCGAGATGATGGGCAAGGCACTGCTGCCGTACTGGCAGGCCGCGGAGGAGCGCAACGATCCTGATGCGATTCGCCTGGCGCTGGAGGCGTCGGCCAACGTCACCTACGACCCCCTGCAGAAGAAGGTGCTGCACTACTCGTCTGCCGGTCCGGAGAACCTGCGAACGCTGGCTTCGACTTCGCTGGCCGACCCTCGCGTGATCTCACTTCCGGCGACGCAGGAGTTTGTCGAACCGCTGGTCGATCAGATGTTGCGCGGCGCACAGGAGCCGGAGCGGCGGGCGGAACTGGTGGCGCCGCTCACCCGTCTGTTTGCCCGCGCCCGCTGGAACATCCCCAAGACAGAAGAACAGCAGCGGATCTTCTTCGGCCTGATTGTGCCCACCTTTGCTCCGGAGCGCGGAAAGCTGGAAGAGAACACGCGCGAACTGGCGCAGATGGACAAGGACCCGGCCGACTGGTACGTCGCCCGCGCCTTCGGCCAGGTGCTGCACTCCAACCCGGACCTGCAGACCAAGGCGCTGCTGGAGCGTTTCCCGAAGACGTTTGCCACGCCCATGGAAGAGATGTTGTGGCTTCCGAGCGTGCGGTGGCTGGAAACCTACAACTCGCCGGTGCCGGAAGTGCGTGCGAAAGCCGGCGCCCCGGATGCCGCCACGGCCGCCATTCGCGACCGTGCCGTCGAGCTCTATCTGAAGCAGATTGGCGAGGCCAAGGTGGATGGCCGGCTGCGCGGGGCCGCGCTGACCATCGCGGCGGACCCTCGCGTGCACAACGATCCGAAGATCCGCCCGGCGTTGAAGGCGGCGAAATCCGGCTATGTCGAAGACGACGTTCCGGAAGTCGCGAAGATGCCGCAGGCGTGGCGCGAGAACTTCGATTACTTCAAGAACTGGGTGGCGCCGGAGCTCACCAAAGCGAATCGCGAGGATGAGTTCTCCTGCCTGGGTTGTCACGGTGTGGCCGGGCGCGTTCCGTCCATGGAACTCGCACCGGCGGACGGCAACGGATACCAGAACGCGAAGGCGCTCTGGACCAATTACCGGACCCTGCTGGAGCGTGTGAACGAAGCCGACGTCGAACGCAGCAAGCTGCTTCGCAAGCCGCTGAACGTGCAGAGCGGCAAGGAGGACGGCCATCAAGGAGGACGACGCTTCAACCCGGGCGACCGCGGCTACGAGATTCTCCGGCGGTGGGTTCTGGATGCAGCCAGCTTGAAGCAATCGCGCCCGCTGACGAGCGGCGGCAACTAGCGCGACCGGCGTGTTCGGTCTCCCCGACTCGGAGTTGCTGCTGTACTCGGGCAGCGGAGGGCGAGTCACGGCGCGGCAGCAACTGGATGTACAGCGCTTTCTATCACTTGCGCCACCGCGGTCGAGTGGGGACTCGCTTCGGTGTGCGAAAACTCGGTCAGCAGTTGCCCGCTGATACCTCTGAGCGGCAGCTGCCCAGGCATCGCCCGTCGAGCAATCGGCGGCGGCGCCGAAACGTCGCGGTCCTAGGAAAACCGGCGTGGGTCCCAATACCGGGGAGGTTGGCGACACCACACGCGCCCCCAGCCTGAGACCGGGTCACTCAGGTCCCGCTTGCCGTTGCCGGGAACCGAGAACGGCCGCTCCGGAGCGAAACAAAGCCGGCTACCGCAAACTGCGGCGCCGGCCGAGCCCAACCAGCGTCGCCAAAGCCGCGCCCGCCAGTGCCCACGTGCCGGGTTCCGGAATCGGGTTCACCACAGGAACCTGCGGAACGATGGTGGCCTGGACGATTTCCGTGTCGAACGAGAAATCCAGGATTCCGACCTTGTTCAATCCCGTGGGATCGTCCGTGGGGATCTCGTTTCCCTCACGGTCGAGAATCGCGATGGCGAACACGTCCGGTGGCGCCATCGCCGTGGACCCGAACTGGAATGAGAACGTGATCCGCGGGTTGGCCAGAACTCCGGTAAACAGGAACGAACGCCGGAAGTCCATCAACAGAAGTCCGTCCTGGTCATCAAAGAACGCATTCTCCTGATCCGCAACGGCCTGCAGGGTACCGGCGGGCGGACCACCCGCCTCGCCCGGGGCGGGAGAGTTCGGCGAGCCAAGCACCAGCCCCGTCAGGTCCTCAAAGCCGATGGCGGTGGCGTACGCGTAGCTGTTGCCCAACCCGTCGCCATTGGTGAACTGAAAGTTCAGGTAGTAGGTGCGGTTTGGAAGCAGTCCGCCCAGCCCGATCGCAATCGGCGTGGCGGAGGCTGCGGTACACAGTGCCACCGCAAGAAAAAGTCCTCTCATTGCTGTCTCCTCCAAATGAATCCAAGCTCAGTCGAAAACTAGCGCGGGGTCCCCGACAGGACCACGGGCGTGTAGGTGATGCTGGCGTTTGCGGCCGATGTGAACTGCAGCGTGATGGTCACCATCTCGCCGGGGCTCAGGATACTGTCCGCGCCCACGTTGACTGTCACAAAGGGTGACCCTGCCGCGGCGCATGTGGTGGTTCCGTTGGAGTTCACCAGTGTGGCGGTGGCGGGCAGGCTCTGCAAGGCGAATCCCAACGGTCCGTTCACCGGCGACGCCCCGCCGGTGATGCGCACGGATTGCGTGAATCGCTGCGTCGTGTTGTTGAAGAGGAAGCCGCCCCGGGTCACGGTCACATTCGGCGTGACGTTGGTGGCGCAGGCGGCGGCGGCTTCGCAGGCGTCACCGATGCCGTTGCGGTCGGCATCCTGCTGGCCGGGGTTGGGGGTCGCGCGGCAGTTGTCGCAAGCGTCCGGAACGCCGTCACCGTCCGTGTCGTTCGTTCCGAACAGCGCGATGCCGGCCACACCCCATGCCGTCGTGGAAGTACCCTGGACCACCACGACGGGCGTTCCCCCGGCGGCAGGGATTCGCATCACGCTGCCATCGCGCGTATAGAACAGGTGCAGCCCGTCGGGCGTCCAGTAGGGCCGTACGCTGTTGCGGTTCTGCGTCACCGTGGGTTCTACCGTCACGATGCGTTCGTTGGCGCCGTCGGCGTCGATGATGGCCACGCGCGGGCGGAAAGTGTTGGGAGTGACCTCCACCAGTTTGGTAAGGGCGATGAACCGGCCGTCCGGACTGTACTGCGGGTCTGCGGCCCGTTCCACCAGCAGCGCCGGCGTGGGCAGCACGTTGTTCGCCGGACGGGCAGTGCTGACGCGCTCCAGCCCGTAGACGCCAGTTCGGATCTGCCGTGTGTAAAGCACCTGGCTTCCGTCCGGCGAAAGCGTGGGATCGCCCTCGATCAGGCCCGCTTGGCTAGTGGCCACCACGTAGGGCGCTCCCGTCCCGCGGCGGATGACGACGGAGCAGTTCACACCGGACGGGCACTGCAGCCAGGCAAACGTCGACCCGTCGCGGCTGACCGTTCCCCGGCGCTCATCAACGGAACTGGCCGGGTTCAGCCGTTCCGCGCTGGTATTGTCTTGCGAAACGATGTAGAGGTGCCGGCGCGTCGGGTGGGTTGCAAAGCCGAACCCGCCGGGTGGAATCCGCAGGTCCACCAGCAGGCGCCCGCTCGGCATCAGGACGGCATTGCCCAGGTTGGTCTGCGCATAGGGAATCTGGCGCGAAATCACCCCCGAATCACTTGTGAGGAAGTAACTGGAGTTGAAGCCCTCCGAGCGCTGCAGCAGGAGCTGACTGGTGTTGGAAACGCGCGGACAGGCATCGGCCGTATCCAAGACGCCGTCATTGTCGTCGTCGTCGTCACACGCATCGCCGCGGCGATCGCCATCGGTGTCGCGCTGATCGGAGTTGGGTGCCAGCAGGCAGTTGTCGACGTTGTCATTCACCCCGTCGTTGTCGTCGTCCGGGTCGCAGGCATCGCCGATGCCGTCGCCATCCGTATCGGCCTGATTCGGATTGGCGGTGGTGAGGCAGTTATCGCAAAGATCGCTGATGCCGTCGAGATCCTGATCGGGGCGAAACCATCGGATTGGCCTTGCCGAGGAACTGATGTTCAGCGTCCGGAGGCCACTGAAGTCCGTACGCCGGATGGCCACGGGCGGATCTTGGTCGACTACGATGATCTCGTCCTCATCGGGACTCCACAAGATGGTCCCGGGACCGACACCCGCTCTTTGCGGCATGGGGGCAAACGGGATCGGGACATCGGCAACGCTGATGGTCACGCCGTTTTTGTCCAACATGCGGAATTTCGAGTCCTGATTGAGAAGCATCAGCAGCTTGTTCCCGCTGGGGCTCACGAAGACCTTTCCCTCGGTGGAGAAGGTTGTGCGCTGCAGGCTTTCCGGGTCTACCAGGTCGGTGCGCCTGTCCCCCATCACCAGGAACACCTCCTGGTAGAACCGGCCGGTGGATCGTTCGACGCCCAGCACATGATCACCGACAGGGCGCGTGATCGCGTTGTCGGAAAGGCGGACGATGAAAGGCCTGTCGCCGCCCCCGGCGTTTTCTACGTTGGCGTTGAAGCAGATCCGGCTTCCGCCGCCGCACCACCACGCGGATCGGAATGTGTCGACGATGGCCGAACCCGGATCATCGGAGAACGTCAGGTTGGAGGTCAGTTGCCGGGGGTTGGTGCCGTTGGTGTTCACCAGCCAGAGCTCTCGCTTGCCGGATGCCTCGCTTCGGTAGACCAGCTGTGTTCCGTCGGCTGAGAACGGATCCCCACCCACCATACGGTCTGAGGCGTTCGAGGTGACGGCGACCGGCGGCTGGCTAAAGTCCCAGACCTGCCGGGCGATGCCGGTGGCCGTTTCGAAATAAATCCATCCCCGGTTCGGCAAACCCCGGTTCGACAGGCTGGCGAAGAGCGGTATCGAGACGCGGCTGGAACCGTCCTGACGGACTCGAAACGCCTCGGCATTGGGAGAATCCTGAAAGTCCAACAGCGAGATCGAGCACTGTGGGTTGGCAGCCTGAGCCTGGGTCCGTGACGGGCTGGAGAAGAAGAGAGCTGCCAGCGTGACCGCGCCGGCGAAAGTAGAAATCCGAATCCTCCGCATACAATGAGGCAAGAGGCGCCACCGGGTGCGGCATTACCATCCGGGATCGCAATCTTCCGGGATGCTTCGGATTTCCGTACCAGTACTGGCGGCTGGAATCGCCGTCTTTGCGCAGGCCCCGTCGCCCGATCTGCTGCAATTGATCGACCGTGCGAACGCGCTGCAATTGAAGGCGCCACCCGCCGAGGTGCTGGCCATCTGCGACCAGGCGGAGGCGCTGGCGCGTCGAGACGGGGACCGGCGTGCCTTGGCGCGCTTGGACACGATTCGCGGGTTCGCGCTGGTGCGGAGCGCGGACTACGAGGCCGCGGAGCGGCGCTTCTCCGAGGCGCTGACCACGATGCGCGAGCAGGAGGACCGTGGCGGCATTGCGGTCGGATCCGC
>CAYNDS010000159.1:0-7301 GCA_964395885.1 uncultured Solibacteraceae bacterium
GGCTTGGGCTTACCGCCCGGTTGCGGCCCGCCGCCGCCAGCCCCACCACCCCCGCCTCCCGAACCGCCGCCGCCACTCCCGCCGGAGCCTCCTCCGCCGCCCGTGTCGGCATTCTTGCCCGAACCCCGGGGACCGGAGCCGCGCGGGGTCCCCTCGCCGGTGCCGCCCGGGCCATTGCGTTCATTCTCTTCGTCGCGTCCCGGCGTACCCTCGACGGGCTCCGGAGGCCGCTCCGGAGCAGGGCGTGCTTTGGGAGAGTCATCCTGGGGACGCGGCGGTCCCTGTGTGGTGCTGGGCGTGCCGCGAACGAGTCCGCCGCCGCCGCCTGCCGAGATCAGCAGCGGGGTCGCCGGTGGGACCGAAGACGTGAGTTGCGGCTGCCACTTCACGGCGGACTGCGCGAGTTCCTCCAGCATCGCCTCAGCGGGGCGAGGCCACTCCGGCGAAGGAACCTGCGGCAACCCAGTGTCCACCCATGCGGAGAAATCCGTCTCCGGCGGGTCTGAAGCCGCCACCGGTATCCGCGGCGTGCGCGACAGTCGATTTCCGCAGCGTCCACGGACCACCGCCTCGCCAGTTGTATCCACCAGAAGGGTCTCTCCGGCCTCGACAGTTACCGGCTTCCGGGTCCAGTAGATGGCATCTCCCACTCGGTAGGAGGTATAGAGCTTTCGCGTCGTCAGCGCCCGGTCGGTCCGAAGGCTTCCGGTGGAAACGTCGCCGTAGTGTTCCCGGACGAAGCGGTCCTTCTGGATCGAATGGCGCAACTCCTCGCGGCTCTCGACGCCGCCGGGGATGACGGAATGACGGTACACGCGCCGCGCCGCCTCGGCCGGTGCCTTCGCTGGAGCAGGCGGAAGGGCCGCCTGCCGGCATGCCGCCAGAGCGATGAGCCACAACAAGATGCAGACGCGTACCGCCACTCAATGCCGTTATCGGCGGAACGGGCGCTTCGGATTAGACCCGACTCCTGTAAATTCTGCGGCGATGTCATGGAAAATTCAGTTGTGCTTCTGCGCACGATTGATATACTTGCAGCCTGTGCGCGCTGCGAGATCCGCCTTTTTCGCCCTCGCTTTTTTCCTGAATTTCGGCTGTGGCGCGAAGATTCCCTTTGTCTCTTCGCCGGCTCGGTTGAACGTTCGCGTCGCGGTGGACGGGCAGGCGAACGCCGACTCGCCGATCCCATTCGACATCGTCGTCGTCCAGGACAAGCAGTTGGCGAAGTCCTTGGCCTCACTCGAAGCGGGCGGCTGGTTTGCGCAAAAGCGCCAAATTCGGAGCGACAACCCCGAGGAATCGAAGTTGTCTGTCCTGGAGTTTGAGTGGACGCCCGGACAGAGCGTCCCCCAGATCGACCGTCAGTTGGCTCGCAAACCGAAGGCGATCCTCGCCTTTGCCGGCTATTCGGCCCCCGGCGCCCACCGGCTGGTTTTGGCGCCCAATCAGCCGCTAACGGTGGAGTTGCGCGAAAGCGGCGCGCGTTTGATTGTGCCGGAACGCGGCGGATTCAAGAACCCATTTTCTAAGAAATAGAGTAGAAAGTACGCATCCTTGTCATCGGAGCCCATCCCTGGTTTGATTTGCTGGTACGAGGGAATGCTGCTGCGCCCGCAGCATTTCCAGCAGGCGTTTCTGCGGTCGGAGATGGTGGCGCAGGAGGCATGGCGGCTGCTGACGCCGTATGCCTGGGGTGTCCAGCATCGCGACTGGGAACTGGTGAAGGACCGGTTGATCATCCGAGAACTCGATGCCGTGCTGCCGGACGGCACCCGCGTCCAAATTGCGGGTTCCGGACCGCCGTTCAGTGTTCCGCTGCAGGCGACGGGGGAGCGGGTCTATCTCGGCGTTCCGCGGCATTGGGCAGGGAAGTACCGCCGCTTTTCGGCCGATCAGGTGGAGACCGTCGCGGACCTGAATGTCGCCGACAATCCGGCGGAAGTGGAGCGGCTGTCGCTGCAGGTAAGCGCAGTGCATGGCACCGAAGCGCCGCCGGACCAGGAGTCACTCGCGCTTTGCGGTGTGAGGATGGGCCCGAACGGCTTTGAGTGGACGGATTATGAGCCGGCCAGCTTTCGTGTGGAGCCGCGGTCCGCAATTGGGAGGGTCTGCGGGGAGTTGGTCCAGCAGATTCGGGGCCGCCTTGCCGGAACGGCACGCCTGACCAACGTCTCGGCAGAGTTGCGCCGTCAGGGGGCGTTGTTGGCGGCGGCGCTGCCTTCGTTTGAACTCCTGGTGGCCAGCGGACAGGCTCACCCGTTTTCGCTGTATCTGGCGCTGGCCCAAGTGGCCGGGCTGGTTGCCGGGCTGCGAGAGGCGCCGGTCGCGCTGGACCTGCCGGTCTACCGCCACGAAGACGCCTTGCCGTGTTTCCTCGCGGTGATCGCACAGATCCAACATTCACTCAAGTTCTACAGTCCGCAGACGCTGCGGCAGTTCCCGTTCGTGCTGGAGACGAACTCCTACCGGCTAAAGGCGCATCCGGCTTGGTCCGGCGCTCTGAACCCCGACAGCGGGCAGCGGCTCGTCTTGGGTGCGCGTGCCGGGCGGGAGAGTTCGCTCGATGCCATCGCAGCCTGGGTGGAGCGAGCAGCGATCGGGTTGCGGTCGTCGATTGCCGGGCTGCAGGACCGCCGCGAGCTCGGCGCGGAGCGCAAGGCGGGGTCGCCCTCCGAACGGTTGCAACCGGAACCCGGCGAGGTCCTTTTCACGCTGGCGCCGAATGAACGCAGCCCCGAAGCGCTTCAGCCGTCCGAGGAGGACCTGTTCCTGGTCCCGAGCTCCAGCGAAGGGCCGCGTCCGCAGACACTGGTTCTCTACGTTCTCGAGGCGTCCTCGTGAGTGCGCTGATGCTGCGAGCCGCGAGCGCCTCTCCGGTTCCGGTCTTCGAATACTTCACCGCGTTCTGGCAGGAGGTTTCGGCCGTTCGGGAAGGTGCCCGGAGTGCGCCGCCCGCCGCGGAAGACTCCCGTGCGCTGACGCATCCCGGCGGTATGGCCCGCTACCGGCTGGTGACCTTTCTCGAGCGCCAATCTGCGCAGGTGATGCATTCCGCTCCTCCTGGCGGCGCGGACCTCTACCTGGAAGCGCAGTACGTGATGACCGCCCTGGCGGACGAAGTGTTGCTGACCGATCAGATCGGCGGGGAAGGCTTCTGGGCGATGAACCTGTTGGAGCCGCACTTCTTTCAGACGCGGTTTGCGGGTGAGGCGATCTTCGCGCGGATCGATCGCACGCTGGAAAAGCCCGATGCGGAGCGTGCGGAAATGGCCGCGATCTATCTGGCTGCGCTGGCGCTTGGCTTTCGCGGGCGCTACCGTCATCGCGACGACCGAGGCGAGTTGGCGCGATACCGCGCGCGACTGCACGCCTTTGTGTTTGGCCGAGCCGCCGGGGCGGCATCGCGCTTTCTTTTGCCCGAGGCGTACGAGGCGACGCTGGCCGCGGGGGCAGGCAAGAAACTGCGCGATCCCCTGATCTGGTGGGCGGCGCCGGTTCTGGTGGCGGCGGTCTGGTTCGTGATTTCTTCGCTGATTTGGATCTCGATCCGGATGGAAGTCGCGCCGCACATCCAAAAGCTGAATCAGCGCACGGCGGGTGAGGTGCGGCAGTGATCTGGCTGGGCGCCATCCTGCTGCTGATCTTTGCCGTTGGCGCATTAGTGCTTGCGTTTGTTCTGTCGCGATCCCGCGTGCCGGGCGCGGCACCCGCGGAGCAATCGGCGGCGGTTCCCCGCAGTGTTGCGGCAGACTTCTTCCGCCGTCTCACGCGTGAACTGCGCGCCCGGGTGCGAGGGCTTGACCCACGCTACGACGTTCCCTGGATCGCCTTGATCGGCCCGGAAGGCGCGGGCAAAAGCATGCTGCTGGGTACGGCGGAGGGTCCGACGGCGGAAGCCGGGCCCATGGACGGCGCACTGCGGCCTTACTTTCTGTCCGGCGGCGTCGCGATCGAAATCGGCGGCACACTGGCATTTCCCAGCGGCGGCGCTCTGGATGCCTGGCGTGCCACGTTGCAGCGCGTCCGGCAGGAGCGTCCGCGCCGCCCGCTGGACGGTATCGTTGTCGCGGTCTCCGCCGAACTGTTCGTCGACGACTCCACGGCATCCTGGCGCGACACGTTGGCGGCGTTGCTGCGCGCCCGTCTGCAGGAGATGCAGGCGGAGTTGGGTTTCGTGCTTCCCGTCTACGTACTCGTGACCAAGGCGGATCTGCTGCCCGGCTTCCGGGAGTTTGCGGCCGCGATTCCGCAGGCGCAGCGGCAGAACGTGCTCGGCTGGTCCAGTTCCTATCGGCCCGATCTCCCGTTCGACCCTGCCTGGATCGATGAAGCATTCGCGGAAACCTACCGAGGTCTGGTACGGGCACAGATGGAAATGTACGGCGGTGCGGACGTCCCTGCGGCACCGGACCGCGTCTTTCTGTTTCCGTCCGAGTTAGCGCGGTTGCGGGCAGCGTTGAAGCCCTTCCTGGCAAAGACGCTTCGCCCCTCAGCGTATGAGCCGCAGCCGATCTTTCGCGGGATTTACTTCACCGGAAGCGCCGCCGCTGCAGCCGAGCCGCTGTTTGCGCGCGATCTGTTTGAGCAGAAGATTTTCGCCGAACGGGGACTGGGTGTGCCGCTCGGTTCCGCACTCACGGCTCGCAACCGGCAAAGCCGCTGGGCGCAGGCCATCGCGGCGGTGCTGGCGGTGGGCTTGACCGCGGGTACGTGGCTGGAGTCCGGCCGCCTGCGGGAGTTGGCGGGCACGCACGCACGGTTTCTCGACACGCTGTCGGATGCGCAGAACGATGCGTCGCTCGGTCTCGCGAGCCAAAGCGCAAAGCTCGATCAGGGCTATCGTCTCGCGCAATCGATGAGCCAACTGCGCTCAGAGGGGTTCCGCTCCTGGTGGTTGCCGGCATCTCAGATCGCGCCGGTGGAGCCTGAAATCGCCGCGTGGTTTCGACGCGCTTTCGAGGTGATCCTGGCCGACTTCCGCGTCGCCCTGCGGGAGCGTGGCAAGACTCTGGCCGAGCGCAACGCGGCTGAGGGGGGAGGGCACGGTGAGGGGCTGGATGCAGTACCGGAGTACGTCGAGGTCCGCGAGCTGGGCGCCGCCTACCGTCGCTTCACGGACAATCTGTCCACCTACAATGCATTGGCTACCCGCAACGGGGGGACGCTGGGGCAGTTCAACCGGCTGGCGTCATATCTGACGCGGGGCTCCGGTTACGCGGCGATCGACCTTCCGGCGGAGCCGTATGCGAGCGCGCTGCGGCAGACGCGCGCGGAGCGGCTGGACTGCAGCGGCTTAAATTTGGACGCGCGGGCGCGTCAGGCGTTGGATCGCTTCGCGGGTGCGTGGTTCCGCGAGAGCAACCCGGTGCTGACCGCTCTCGATGAGTTTCTGGACGAGTGGAATGCGCTGTCAAAGTCGCCTGCCACCGCCGATATCGGAGCTCTGAAACGAAAGCTGGACGTCCTGGCGCAGCAGGCGCAGGCATTCCGCTTCTTGGGTTCGGAGTTTCAGGTCACGGACTATCCGGCACTGGCGGCTGCACCCTTTTCGCACGATGAGCGTTACCTGGCGTTTTGCCCGGTCGATCTGTCTGACAAGCTGGGCGACCTTCACCGGGAGCATGACGGACTTCGCGCCACCCTGGTGGGACGGACGTATCCGGGTGTCGCCGAACCGGTGGTGGAAAGCGAGATGGAGCAGCTCACGCTGGGCGGGCGGACGCAGCTTGTTCGGGGAGCCTTAAACGAGATCGCCAATCTGGGCTTCATCACGGTGGGAGAACGCCCGGCGATCATTGACCCGGCACGGGCAGTCTGGGACACGGCGCAATTGGATGAGGCGCTGGCCGCACTGGAACGCTTTGAGCAGTTCCGGCTGCCGGCGCTGGACCGCACGACGGAGGATCTGCTGCGGCGGGGCATCCGGGAACAATTGGCGACGCGAGTCTGGTGGGCGGCGCGCCCGGGTGCTTCGGCTGTGGAGGGACCGGACGGAGATGAGGCGCTGATCGGAGTGCTGGACCGCTTCCGAAAAGCGGCTCCGGCCTTGCGCCGCAGCCAATCCGGCGCGCAGCTCTACGGAGCGGTGACCAATGCTTCGGAGCGTGTGTTTCTGCGCTGGCGGGCGGAGGTGGAGGGCCAGTATCGCGACCTGGCAGGGGCATCAAGCGGCGACCGCAGCAACACGCTCGCGTTGCGGTCCGTTGAGCAATGGTTCAATCTGCGCGCGCAACCGGATCGTCTGAACCGGTGGAACGACTTCGTAGACGGCGAGCGCGATGACCTGCTGAAGCTGGTGCGGAGCCATGCGCCCTTGATTCGGTTTCTGAGTGAAACACGTCCCCGGCTGGTGGAGCGTTGGCGGGCGTTGTCCGCTGAGGTGGAGCGCTACGACGCGAAGGCGCCGCAAAACGGAATCGCGGCACTGGAGACCGCGCTGCGGGCCGAAATGCCGGCGGTGGCGCCGGAAAAGGGCTGCCTGGACACTTCGCCGAAACCCAACGTGAAAGAGCCGCTGCTGACCGTCCGAAACCGCTTGATGGACGAGGCGATCAACCGCTGCCGCCAACTGGTGGGCAGCACGCTGGCAGAGCGCTACGCCGCCATTCGCGCCGCCTACAACCAATACCTGAACAATCGCTTCCCGTACAGCCGTCCGGGGCAGGCGGCCATGAGTGACGTCACGGCGCCGAATCTCGCGGAGTTCTACCGAATCTATCAGGCGCAGAACGGGCCGGGTCTGGCGGCGGAACTGCCGACTTGTCAGTCCGAAATCGCGGGCTTTGTCCGGCACTTCGATCTTGCGCGTCCGCTCTACGCCCCGACTCTGGATCAGGGCCTTCCGTTTGCGACTGTCGATCTCCAGCCCGAGTTTCGCGTCCACCGGGAGGCGGAGCAGGGCGGTCACCACATTGCCGAATGGTCGTTCAGTTCGGGCGGCTTGGTGACGCGAATGGGAGACGCACCGAAGCCGGTGCGGTGGACGGCGGGCGCACCGGTGTCATTCCGTTTTCGTTTCGCCAAAGATTCTCCCTTGGACCCGCAGGATGGCCACGTCGCCGGAATGCGCGCGGTGGGCAAGCAGGTGGAGTTTACCTACACGGGCGCGTGGTCCGTCCTGGCCGCAATCGTCCGTCAGCGCGCTTCGGACGGAGAACTTCCCGGCCTGCAGGACACTGAGCCGTATTCACTCGGTTTCACGATTCCTGTCAACGGCGATGAGCGGGTGAAGCAGGTCCGCGTGTTCGTGCGGTTACGACTGATCGGGGCGGGGAAGAAGGACGAGATCCGGGTTCCCGCGT
>CAYNDS010000159.1:7311-10693 GCA_964395885.1 uncultured Solibacteraceae bacterium
CCGCGTTTCCATTCGCGGCGCCGGACTACAAGCCGTGTGACGGAGGCAAACAATCGTGACCGAACCAGCCGACTTTCGCTTCGATGTGGAACGATTGCTCGCGCCGATTTCGGCCAGCCAACCTTCGGGCGAGTCTCTTCGTCATGAAGGGACGTATGACCGGATCAAGCAACTGCGTCAGGAAGACGACCCCAACCTTCCGCAAGGCGTCTGGCAGGCAGAGGTGCGACGGGCGCACTGGCCGAGTGTTGAGCAGGAATGCATTGCTGCGCTCGAGACCCGATCGAAGGATCTCAACCTCGCCGTCTGGCTGACGGAGGCTTGGGTGCGCCTGCATGGGTTTGCGGGTCTGCGCGAAGGGCTCATCGTGCTACGGGAACTGGTGGACAACTTCTGGGAATCGATCCATCCGGAAGCGCGGGACGGCGATGTCGGCTTTCGGATCGCCCCGCTCGAGTGGGTGAACGACAAGTTGAGTGTGCAGCTGAAACTGCTGCCGCTCTCGAATCCCGACAACGGCTCGCCCCGGTATGGCCTGGCGGATTGGGAAACAGCTCTGCTGCCGGTGCCGAAGGCGCCTCGCGGCCAACCCGCGCCAGCACTCCACGTCACGCAGGCGCTGTTTGCGCAGAGCATGACGCTGACGCCCACGCGCGACCTCTACCTGCTGGGCCAGCAGGTGCGCGAGGCGATGGACGCGGCGCAGGAACTGGCGCAAGCCCTGGATGCGGTAGCCGGGGGCGAGGCGACGTCACTTGCCGCCCTGCGTGGCACCTTGGCTTCCATCCTCACGCTTCTGGCCTCTTACCTGAACGACCGCGCCGACCTTCCCCGTCCGGAACTCGACGCCTCCGAACCCTGGGAGGCCGGCGCCACCGAACTTCCTTTACTCCCCACCGGCGGTCGCATTCGTACCCGCGCCGAGGCCTATCAGCGCCTTGCCGAAGCCGCCGACTTTCTCCTTCGCACGGAACCGCACAGCCCCGTACCCTACCTCGTCAAGCGAGCAATCGGGTGGGGCTCGCTCAGCCTGAGCGAACTTCTGCCGGAACTCATTCGCAACTCCGGTGAACTTTCTGAGATTGTCCGTCTTCTCCGGCTCAACGGCGGGGACGGAGAGGCCGAGCAATGACTTTGCTCGCGAGACGTGACAAAGCGCAGTTGATCGAACCCGAATTGAGGTGCACATATGCCCGCTAAGACGGATGACAAACTCCAGGAATGGGTAGGCCGAAACAGGCCGCCTCGTGTTCACATCACCTATGACGTCGAAACCCGCGGCGCCATCGAAAAGAAGGAGCTGCCCTTCGTGGTGGGTATCCTTGCCGACCTGTCTGGTGAGTCGGAGGTGAAGATCCCGGTCAAGGAGAAGAAGTTCATCGCCATTGACCGTGACAACTTCGAGGAAGTGCTGAAGAAGATCGCTCCTCGCGTCACGCTGAAAAAGGTGCCGAACAAGTTGACCAACGCCGGGGATTTGGCTCCGGTGACGCTCAACTTCAACAGCATGGAGGACTTTGAGCCGTTGAAGGTCATCGAGCAGGTGGAGGACCTGAAAAAGCTGTATCAGGCCCGGCAACTGCTGTCGGACCTACTGGCGAAGCTGGACGGCAACGACGATCTCCGCAAGCTGCTCGACGTCGCCGCGAAGAGCCCGGACGACTTGAAGAAGATCAGCGAGGAAGGTCAGAAGCCGCTGGAAGGAGAGACACCCAATGCCTGACGCCCCTTTGACTCTAAAGACCATCGTGGACGGCGGCCGGATGCTGCGTCCGGAGCCGACCTCCGAGCAGATGAAGAACGCGCGATTGATGATCGCCGAGTTCGCCAATCAGGTGGTCGCGAATAGCATTTCCGTCGACAAGGACCTGGTGGCTGCCATCGAGGACCGCATCAAGGCGATCGATGACATGATCAGCGATCAATTGGACGCCATCTACCGTCACGACGACATGCGGAAGATGGAGGCGTCCTGGCGCGGCCTTAGCTACCTGGTGATGAACACGGAGACCAGTACGCGGCTGAAGCTGCGCCTGCTCAACATCACGCGCAAGGAGTTGCAGAACGACCTGGAGAAGGCCACCGACTACGACCAGAGCTTCTTGTTCAAGAAGGTCTACGAGGAAGAGTACGGGACCTTCGGTGGTGAGCCCTACTCCTGCCTGGTGGGGGATCTGGAGTTCGGCCGTAATTCGCAGGACGTGAAGCTGCTGGAGGCGATCGCAGGCGTCGCAGCCGCTGCTCATGCGCCCTTCATCGCCGCCGCTGCGCCTTCTCTATTCGACCGCGATAACTGGGGGGAACTGGGTGTACCGCGGGATCTGGCGAAAGGCTTCGAAACCGCGGACATGGTCAGTTACGCAGCTTTCCGAGAGAAGGAAGACTCCCGCTACGTCACGCTGGTGTTGCCGAAGTTCCTCCTGCGGCTGCCGTACGGCAAGGAGACCCAGCCGGTGGAGGGCCTCGGCTACGAGGAGCGGGTCGTTGGAAAGGAAGACAGTCATTACCTTTGGGGCAACGCCGCGTACCTCCTGACCGAGCGCATCACGAAGGCCTTCGCGCTCCACGGCTGGACGGCCGCCATTCGAGGTGTGGAGGGTGGCGGTCTCGTCACGGGCCTGCCCGCACACACGTACCTCACCGACGACGGGGACAAGGTGCTGAAGTGCCCGACGCAGGTGGCCATCACGGACCGCCGCGAAAAGGAACTCAGCGATCTCGGGTTCGTTGCTCTGGTGCATCGGAAGGGCAGGAACGAAGCGGCCTTTTTCGGCGGCGCCACAGCCAACAAGCCGAAGACGTACAACCTACCCGAAGCGAATGCCAATGCGCGGTTGTCGAGCATGTTGCCCTACATGCTGGCGGCCTCCCGCTTTGCCCATTACATGAAGTCGATCATGCGCGACAAGGTGGGCAGCTTCATGACGCGCGAGAACGTGCAAACGTATCTGAACCGCTGGATCGCCGAATACATCCTGCTCGACGACAATGCACCGCAGGCGGTGAAGGCGAAGTATCCGCTGCGAGAGGCACGTGTCGACGTGGTGGACGTGCCCGGCAAGCCTGGCGTCTACAAGGCAGTCGCCTTCCTGCGGCCTCACTTCCAACTGGAGGAACTGACGGTGTCGATCCGCCTGGTGGCGGAGTTGCCGCCGCCGTCGACGGTCACCGCAGCGGGGAATGCCGGGTCCGACGGGCCTTTGCCGGAACCTTCGGGCCGCCGTTCGAGCGCCCAACGGAAACCGGCTGCGGAGGCCTCGCCCTTGGCCCGGGTTCGGTGGAAATCGTCCGAGGTGGTTTCGCTGTCGGTGGAGCCGGATCGGCTGGAGCTGTCGGCCGGGTCGTCCAGCCGCGGCGTGCGCGTCACGGCCCGCACCCGCGA
>CAYNDS010000160.1:0-1818 GCA_964395885.1 uncultured Solibacteraceae bacterium
CGCTCTCCCAATAGCGGAGAACGTAGGGCTTCACCTGCGCCAGACGCGCCACCTCCCCAATCCGGAAATAGAGCTTGTCCGGAATCGAGGGGAGCGCGAGTTCCTGTGGTTCTGCCACTCCCTCTACTTTTACTCGAACTTCCGCCGGAAGTCCATAGCAAAGAAGCGGTTTATCGGGTGAGTCCGCTCCGCTTCAGCAACGCGCCGCTGTCCGGATCTCTCCCCATGAAGTCGCGGAACAGCTTTCCGGCGTCATCCGTGTTGCCCCGCTCCAGCACATTCCGGCGGAAGGCGTCACCCACCTTCTCACTGAAAAGGCCCTCGCGGGCAAAGCGCGTAAATGCATCAGCGTCCAGGACTTCCGACCACTTGTAGCTGTAGTATCCAGCAGCATACCCGCCGGCAAAGACATGCGCGAACGAGTTGATGAACGCATAGTCCGCGGGCAGCGTCGCCGGCACAAAGCGCTGCATGATGTTCCGCGCGTAAGCCGTTGGTTTTCCTTGCTGATCGTTCCCTTCGTACTCCGTGTGGAACAGGATGTCGGTCATCCCCAGGCCGAGTTGCCGCATCATGGCGGTGGCGGACCGGAACGTGCGCGCCTTCACCAGCGATTGAAACAACGGTTCCGGCAGGCGCTCCCCGGTCACGTGATGCCGCGCGAACAGGTCCAGCGATGCCCGCTCCCAGGTGAAGTTCTCCATGATCTGACTGGGAAGTTCGACAAAGTCCCAGGCAACGGAAGTACCGGCGAGAGACTGCACCGGCACCCGGCTCAGCGCCAGGTGGAGCAAGTGGCCGAACTCATGGAAAATCGTCTCCACCTCCCGGTGCGACAGCAGCGCCGGCTGTCCCGCCAGTGGAGGCGTCATGTTTCCGGAAATCATGCCGAGGTGTGGGAAGAAACCGTTGTCGCGCGGTCCACCGACAACGACGGGGTTCATCCACGCGCCGGGACGTTTGTTCTCGCGCGGGAACCAGTCGGCGTAGAATCGCCCGAGCAGGGACCCGTCGCGGTCCCGGATTTCATAGAACTTCACCGCCGGGTCCCAGACCGCCGGATTCTCGACGGGCTTCACCGAGATGCCATAGATCCGGTTCACCAGTGAGAACATGCCTTCCATGACGCGGTCCACCGGAAGGTAGGGACGAAGCTTCTCCTCGTCCATGGAGAGCAGTTTCTGCTGCATCTTCTCGGCGTAGTATGCGATGTCCCAGGGCTGCAGCGCGGGGGCGGAGGTGCCTTCCAGGCTGCGGCGGAAGGCGAGAATCTCGGCGGACTCCTTCTCAAACGCGGGCCGGGACTTGGCTTCCAGATCGTCCAGGAAGCGCTTGACGCCCGCACCGGACTTTGCCATCCGCTCTTCGGTCTGGAAGTCGGCGAAGTTCTGGTAGCCGAGCAGTTTCGCCTTTTCGCGGCGCAGTTCGAGTTCCCGCGCGATCAGCGGCGAGTTGTCGCGCTCGCCCTGCGTGGCCACAGCCGCCTGCGCCCGCCACATCTTCTCGCGGAACGCGGCGTCATCGGCGAAACGGAGTACAGCCAGCAGACTCGGGGCCTGCAGCGTGAAGCGCCATCCCGTCTTTCCCTTCGCCTTGGCGCTGGCAGCCGCCGCCTGACGGGCGGACTCCGGCAGTCCCGCCAATTGCGGCTCTTCGGTCAGAACAAACTCGACGGCATTCGTCGAGTCGAGAACGTTCTGGCTGAACTTCGCCGCAAGGCGCGAGAGTTCCGTGTTGATTTCCGCCAATCGCGCCCGCTGCGTCTGCGAAAGGTAGGCGCCGTTGCGCCGAAAAGTGCGCTGCGTCACTTCCAGTAGC
>CAYNDS010000160.1:1828-10678 GCA_964395885.1 uncultured Solibacteraceae bacterium
CCGCTTGCGGGGCCCGGTGAGCGCCTTTGCCTCGGCCGTCTCCGCATACTCTTTCACTTTGGCCGCCAGATCGGCATCCAGGGTCAGCCCGGAAAAGAACGCCGAATACTTCGGGAGGGCGGCGTTGTATTCCTTCCGCAGCGCGGGCGTGGAGGCGACGCTCTCGAGGATCGAGACCATCCGGAAAGCCTGCGACAGCGGATCACCGAGTTCCTCCAACGGCTGCATTGTATTGGCCCATGTCCGCGGACCGGCGGAGGCGCGCAGCGCGTCGCGGTCCTTCACCGCCTCGGCCAGCAGCACCTCAATGGCGGGCGCAACATGCTCCGGACGGATGCGATCAAACGGAATACGGTAGTTGGGGTCGGACTGCGATTTTCGCGCCACCTCCACCAACGGATTTGCGTCTTGGGCCGTTGCCGTGGCGGCACTCAGGCAGAGGGCCACGACAAGCGCCCGGGGCAGGATGGAAACCATGGGACGAACCTCACCTCCTTGGATACCATGACTCTTTCATGACCACGATCGCCGGTATACATCCCGTCCGCGAAGCGCTGCGGGGACGCCGTGAAATCGACCGGTTGCTGATTGCGCGGGGCGCGGGTGGCGAGCGGCTGCAGGAGGTGATCGAACTCGCGCGGCAGGCGAACGTTGCGATTCGCTTTGAGCCGCGTGAGCAGTTGGACCGTCTGGCGAAAACGTCCGCGCACCAGGGCGTCGTGGCGCTGGCGGCGGAGTTCCGGTACGGCACGTTGGCTGACCTGGCGCCGGAAGCGCGGCTGGTTGTCGTACTGGACGGCGTGGAGGACCCGCACAATCTCGGCGCCATCGTGCGCACGGCAGAGTGCGCCGGGGCTACAGCAGTGATCGTGCCGGAGCGGCGTTCGGCAGGCGTAACGGACGTCACGTCAAAGGCCGCCGCCGGCGCTCTGGAGTATCTGCCTCTGCTCCGCGTCGTCAACCTGAACCGCACGCTGGAGGCGCTGAAGGAGCGCGGATTCTGGATCTACGGTCTCGACGAGCGTGGAACGGCTTCGTGCGGCGAGACCGACTTTGCCGCGCCGACCGCTTTCGTGCTGGGCGGCGAAGGGCACGGCTTGCATGAGCAGGTGCGCAAGCACTGCGATGAACTGGTGCGGATCCCGGTCTATGGCCGCACGCCGTCGCTGAACGTTTCGGTGGCGGCGGGCGTGGTCCTGTTTGAATGGGCGCGCCGCCATGGCAACCCCGATCGCAAACCGTTAGGCTGAGTGCTAATGCTCCGTTCCTTCACCGTCATTGCGGCTCTGTTGTCCTCTTTCGCCGCCGAACCGGTCCGCGCAAAGAGAGCGATGGTGGTGGCACAGGAGCCGCATGCCGCCGATGTCGGCGTGGCCGTACTGCGCGCGGGCGGCAATGCGGTGGATGCTGCCGTGGCCGTGGCGTTTGCCCTGGCGGTGACCCACCCGTCGGCGGGCAATCTCGGCGGCGGCGGATTTCTGCTGCTCCGGACCAAGGACGGCGAGTCGACCTTCTTCGACTTCCGCGAGCGCGCGCCGCAGGCTGCCACGAGAGACATGTATCTGGACGAGACGGGCGCGCCGACTCGCGACTCGATCGTCGGGTGGCGGGCTGCCGGAGTGCCGGGGACGGTTGCGGGCCTGGAACTGGCGCACCGGCGATTCGGCCGGGCGAGTTGGGCGGCGCTGCTGGCGCCCGCGATCCGGTTGGCCCGCGAGGGAGTTGCGCTGTCCTACGGCGAGGCTCGTTCGTTGCGCAGTTCGGCCGCCTTGCTGACACGGTTTCCGGATTCGCGCCGCATCTTCCTGAACGACGGAAAACACTTCGAGCCGGGCGACCTTCTGATTCAACCGGAGTTGGCGGCAACGCTGGAGCGGCTTCAGGTCCATGGCGCCCGCGACTTCTACCGCGGCGAGATTGCCCGCGCGCTGGCCGCCGCAATGGCTGAAAACGGCGGCCCACTCACGCTGGCCGACCTTGCGTCCTATGCCCCCGTCGAGCGCGTCCCTCTGCGCGGCGCCTACCGGGGGCACGAGATCGTGAGCGCTCCCCCGCCCTCTTCCGGCGGGCTGATCCTGCTGCAGGTGCTCGGCATGCTGGAGGGCACAGGGTACGAGAAGTCCGGCGCGGGAAGCGCCCAGACCATTCATTGGGTGGCAGAGGCGATGAAGCGCGCCTACGCGAATCGCGCGGAACACATGGGGGACTCCGACTTCTGGAACGTGCCCGTTCGCTTCCTCACCAGCAGGGACTACCTGGCCGGACTGCGCGCCTCGATTGATCCGGCGAAGGCCTCGCCCGCCGACTCGGTACGGGCAGGCAGTCCACCGCGCGACGAGTCGCCCGAGACGACGCACCTGTCCGTCGTGGATGAGGAAGGCAACGCCGTCGCCCTGACGACGACCCTGAATGGCAGCTATGGCAACGGCGTCACCGTGCCGGGCTTGGGCTTCCTACTGAACAACGAGATGGACGACTTCTCGGTGAAGCCGGGCGTGCCCAACATGTTTGGCGCCGTGGGGGGCGATGCGAATGCAATCCGCCCCGGCAAGCGTCCGCTCTCCTCCATGACGCCGACGATCGTGACGAAAGACGGCAAACTGTCGATGGTCATCGGCGCGCCTGGCGGCACCCGTATCCCGAACGGCGTTCTGCAAGCGCTGCTGAATGTGATCGACTTCGGCATGAACATGCAGGACGCCATCGACGCGCCGCGCGTCCACCATCAATGGAAGCCGGACAAGCTGTTCGTGATGAGCGGGATCTCGCCGGACACGGTGGAGTTGCTGCGCGCGAAAGGCCACCCCGTCGAGACAACGCCGGACAGCTATGGCGTGGCGCGCGTCGAGGGAATTCTGCTGCGAAACGGGTGGCTGGAGGGTGGCTCCGATTCGGCGGCGCGGCAGACGGGCAAAGCTGCCGGATACTGAAGAAAAGTCCCGCTTCATGGAAACCGCTCTTTCGACGCATTTCTTCGTCTCCCACCGGCTGAACACCACCTGGCTCGAGAAAGTGTTCCAGGCCGGCTTCCCCCTGGTCGAGATCTTCTGCGCCCGGCAGCACTTCGACTATCGCAACCGGTCGCAGATTCGGGAACTCGCCAGCTGGTTCCGAGACTCGCGCCTGAAACTGCATTCCCTGCATTCGCCGATGTACAACGACGACTGCTGGGGACGGACCGGTCCGGACGCCGTCGTGAAGCTGACCGAGCCGATCAAGTGGAAGCGCATCGCGATGGTGGACGAAGTCAAGCGCGCCCTCGAGGTGGCCGAGGAGATTCCGTTCCGCTACCTGGTGCAGCATCTCGGCGTCACCGGCGAGGAGTTTGACGGCCGACTTCTGGATGCCGCCTTCACCGCACTGGAGGAGCTGTCCTTGTTCGCGCGCCAGCGCGGCGTCAACATTCTGCTGGAGAATACGCCAAATGCGCTGGCCACGCCGGAGCGCCTTCACTACTTCCTGGAGACCACGCATCTCGATCTCTACTTCTGCTTCGATACCGGGCACGCCCACATGAGCGGCGGCGTGGCGAAGGCGTTCGACGCCATGAAGCCGCGTATCCGCTCCACGCACATTCACGACAACGACGGAAAAGAAGACCACCACTGGATGCCGCTGGGCCAGGGCACCATCCCGTGGCGGGAGACGATGTCGCTGTTGAACACCGCCGGCGCGCCGTGGCCGCTGCTTCTTGAACTCAAGGAAGACCCCGCGCTGGAGCAGCCCTTCGCGCGCGCCCGACAGACTCTCGACCAATTGATGAACCTGAAATGAACTTCCGAGCAACTCGCATTTCCATCGCCGACGCCAGCCGCCATGCCGGCGAACTGGTTTCCATTCCCGGCTGGCTGTACAACCTCCGGAAGTCCGGCAAGATTGCCTTCCCGATTCTTCGCGACGGCACCGGTCTGATGCAGTGCGTCGCGGTGAAGGCGCAGTTGCCGGAGGCCGAGTTTGAGGACATTAAGGGGCTGACGCAGGAGTCCTCGGTGGTCGTCACCGGACGAGTCCGCGCCGAGGACCGCGCTCCCGGCGGCTTTGAACTCGACGTCGAGGCCATCGACATCCTGCAGCGGGTTCCGGAGGATCGTCCCTACCCGATTACGCCTAAGGAACACGGCATTGAGTTCCTGATGGACCATCGCCACCTGTGGCTGCGCTCCCGGAGGCAGCATGCGATTGCGCGCGTCCGGCATGAAGTGGTGCGAGGAATTCGCGACTACTTCGATTCGAACGGCTTCACGCTGGTGGATACGCCGATCTTCACGCCTGCCGCCTGCGAAGGGACCAGCACCCTCTTCGAGGTCGACTACTTCGAGGACGAGAAGGTCTACCTGACGCAGTCCGGCCAGCTCTACAACGAAGCGAACGCGATGGCGCTCGGCAAGGTCTACTGCTTCGGGCCGACCTTCCGCGCCGAGAAGTCCAAGACCCGGCGGCATCTGACCGAGTTCTGGATGGTGGAACCGGAGATGGCCTTCGCCGAGCTGGAAGACGTCAAGCAACTGGCCGAAGGGCTGATCTGCTTTGTCGTCGACCGCGTCTTGAACAACCGCCAGGCCGAGTTGAAGGTTCTGGAGCGCGATGTCTCGAAGCTGGAATCGATCAAGGCTCCGTTCCATCGGATGAGCTATGACGAGTCGGTCGAAGTATTGAAATCGCGCGGCAGCGAAATCGAGTGGGGCGGCGACTTCGGCAACACCGACGAGACTCTCCTCACCCAGGACATGGACCGCCCGGTGATGGTGGATCGCTTCCCTGCCTCCTTCAAGGCGTTCTACTTCCAGCCCGCGCCAGACCGGGACAACGTGGTGCTGGGCGTCGATGTCATCGCGCCGGAAGGCTACGGTGAGATCATCGGCGGCGGCCAGCGCATTCACGACCTCGATCTGCTGCTGAAGCGGCTGGAGGAGCATCAGTTGCCGCCCGAGGCGTTTGATTGGTATCTCGACCTGCGCCGATACGGCACGGTTCCGCACGCCGGTTTCGGCATGGGCGTGGAGCGGTTTACTGCCTGGATGTGCGGGACCGAGCATATCCGGGAAACAATCGCCTACCCGCGAATGCTCTACCGGACCAGACCCTAGCGGGCCGCCAGGACTCTCGCCGCAGGAGTTCGGCAAGCCGTGGCGGCGGCACATCACGGGACGCGGCGGCGGCAAAGCCTCCCTCCCGTGGCCGTCTCCAGCACTTCCCGGCAGGGCACGCCGCACAGCTTTTTGCCCAGCGGCGTCACCCTGACCCAGCGGCGAATTCCGGCATCATCGACAGAGAAACGGTGGCAAAGGCCGCCGCCTGCAGCACCCGTTGCGCCAGCCTGTGGGACCGGCACCACAACGGTCAAACGGGAATCAGCGCCACCGCGTCGACACCTTCGTCGCGGAGCCGATCACAGATCACCGGGAGCGTCACCTGCAACCGCGCGCGCGGTTCCAGCGGATAGCCCATGAATTGACGAGTGCGTGGCGGCCGCCAGTTCCGCCAGCCCCCGGGACGCGGATCGGGATGCAGATGGCAGATGGGAGCGTCCTGCTCCGCGGCCGTTTCTCGGGTCTTCCGACCATGCGTTTCGACGTTCCCCTTCCTGGTCGAACGGCTTTGTCCGTTCAGAGCCCGACGCCGGCTGTCGTGACCAGTGCCACGCTCACCTCCCGCGGCGGACGGCGGAGCCGCGCAATGGGATCGGCCCAGCCACCTCCTGTTTTCACCCGACCCGTTCCCGCAAAAATGAAAACCCCGCCCGAACCCGTGAAGGAGCCGGGCGGGCGGGGATGGTCGGAGAGTTGGAGAGGATGCTTATCCGCGAACGCGGCGGCGGGCCAGCCAGCCCAGGGCGAGCATTGCGCCGCCCATCATGGCGTAGGAGGAGGGCTCCGGAACCGGGCTCGCCTGCGCCACGATGAAGTCGTCGAGGCCGAAGCCGTCGTTCGGACGGTTGGTCGACCAGGTGATCTTCGTGATTGTCGTGTTGCTGCCCTTGTCGGCGACGTAGGAAACGAAGCGCAGACCGGCGTTTGGCTGAACCGCGGGGACCACCAGGGTCTTTCCATTGCTCAGCGTGATCGTGGTGTTCGCGCCCGCATCGCCGGCATCCGTCATGAAGAAACCGACCGCGCGAACCGGGGTCAGCGCCGCCGCGAAGATCAGTTCGAGACCCGTCGTGTCGTTCGAGTCCAGGTAGCCGCTCACGCCGGGAGTCGTGTCAAAACGGCCGTCACGCTCGGAGTTCCGCAAGTTGAACTCCTTCTTCCGGTTGTTGTTGGCCGGCGCCGTTCCGGGCAGCACCGTCGAAGGCATGACGAACGTTCCGACAGCGCTGACCCAGTTGTTCGTATAGATGCCCTGGTTCAATCCGCTGCCGACACCGAACGCCGGATTGGTGAAGGTTTCCGTCGTCACGCCGGGACCCATGGCGGTGACGAAATTGTTGTAGGCCGTGCGGGCCGCGCCAGAGGTCGCATTCCCGCCAAAAACCACGTTCAAGCCGATCGGCGTCGCCGAGGCGACCGCCGACGAGAGGAGCAGAGTGAAGAGAGTCGTTTTGGTCACGGACCCAGAGTAGGGACGCCGCTGCGCACGGGCACTGGAATGGGAGTCCCGTTTTTCCTTGGGTGTACCTAGGACTCCGGTACTGTCCTGCCGAACGTTTCACCCTCGGCTATCGTGGAAAGGTTCCGATCCTGATGCAACCCGCTCCGTCACGTCTGGTCGCCTACCGCTTTGGTCCGTTCCGCCTGGACATTGCCGGGCGCATTCTGGAGCGCGACGGGGAACGGGTCAGCCTCACGCCGAAGGTCATCGACACGCTGTTCGTCCTCGTCGAGCGCGCCCGCGATGTCGTGACCAAGGAAGAGCTGATGCAGACCGTCTGGCCGGACGTCACCGTCGTCGAGTCCGGCCTCACCCGCAACATTTCCGCGCTGCGCAAGGCGATCGAGGAGGGCGAGGAGGGCGTCTATTTGGAGACGATCCCTCGCCGAGGCTACCGCTTCGTCGGCCTGGTGACACGCGAGTATGCCGACTCCTCCAGCGCCGTCGCCCCGTTGCGGGAGCCCTCCGGAATGCGCTTCGGAGAGGAGATCTGGCTGTGGATGACCGGACTGGCCGTCGCCGCCACCATGATTCTCCTCACCGTGGTGAACGTCCAGCGGGCGCGGCCGTTACCCGATCCGGCGGTGAAGATCGGCGATCACCTGCTGTACAAATTGGCTCCGGAGGAAGTGGTCCGCGCCGCGGTTCACTATGAGCAGGCGCTGACGGCCAACCCCCGCTCCGCCGCTGCGCATGCCGGGCTGTCAACGGCGCTCATCTATCAGTCCATGCTGGGCGTGCAGAGCCTCGCCGCCGTCGTCCCCCGGGCCGAGGCGGCCGCCGAACTGGCGCTTCGAATTGACCCGCAACTGGCTTCCGCACACCATGCCCACGCCTCGGTCCTGATGGTCAAGGATTGGGCGCTCAGTCGGGCCGAAGCGGGCTTCCGCCGCGCCTTGGAACTCGACCCATCCTCGGTGCAGTCCCGCATGAGCTACGCGCAGCTGAAGCTTGCAATGGGTGATGCCAAGGCCTCGCTTCGGGTGACGGAGGAGGCGCTTCGACTGGACCCCGCGTCTCCCTTGCTGGGCGCGCAGTACTGCCGCGGCTACTACTACCTTCGCGACTACCACAGCGCGGCCGTGGAGTGCCGAAAGGTTCTCGACCGGGAACCGTCCTACGCCCTCGCGCACTACTATCTCGCGCTGAGCCTCGGCTTCCAGAATCTGTTCTCCGAAGCCAAATCGCACTTGCGAAAGTCCGGGCTGCGTGAAGGTGTGTTGGAAACCGATGAAGCGTGGCTGGAAGCCAGAGCCGGAAACCTCGCACCGGCTCGCCGTCTTCTGGCAGCCCGCCACAAGCTGGTGGAGGCGGGTCGGTTGGACGAATCCGCCAAGATCCTCTTGGCCGCGGTGCTCAGCGAGATGGACCAGGGCTTTTCTGCCTTGGACGCCGGAGTACGAAATCGTGCGCCGGAAATCCTCATGGCGGAGCTGGAACCCCGTTTTGAGGCGTTTCATCCCGATCCGCGCTGGAGATCGTTCGTGGACCGGCTCCACCAATTGACTCGCAAGTAGTTGCTATCCCATGGCTTCCTGCCTGTAGGAAGTCTGTAGGAGCATTGTCCTTCGAATCGAGGGGCTACTCGCGATACCCCGCCACCCCCGCTCCGCATAATCCCGTCGAGCCCCTGCGTTTCCAAGCCAAGGGCAAACGAAAAAGGAGAAACGGACATGTTTCAGAAATCTCAGCGGAGGTCCCAAGCGGGCTTCACGCTCATCGAATTGCTGGTTGTCGTGAGCACGGTTGCCATTCTGATCGGATTGCTGCTGCCGGCGGTACAGAAGGTGCGCGAGGCGGCAGCGCGCACGAGTTGCCAGAACAACTTGAAGCAGATCGGGCTGGCGATTCACAACTACGAAAGCGCGAACCGGCGTTTCCCGGCCACGATCGCGGAGGTCCTGCGAGTGGCCAAGCTGCCCGAAAACGGCGAGATCGACGGCTACAAGGTGAATTCCTACGAAGTTGATCGGAACCGGTGGAGCATCGCCATGGATCCGATCCCCGGTGTGACCGGGTTTGAAACGGGCCTCGCGTCGGGCAACGCCGGCGGGCAGACGCGAATCGAGTTCGTGCCGACACCGGGTGCGGACGAGGGCCGGGCGAAGATGTTCGCTGATGTTCGGGCCAGCGCGGCGGCAGCGGTCGCCCAGTTCTTCGCGCTTGCTCCGGCGGATGTGCGGGCCGAGGCGCAACGACGGCTGATTCCGTACCTGAATCAGCCGGGTGTCCCGGCGCAGTTGGCCGGGCAGGTGGCGC
>CAYNDS010000161.1:0-1634 GCA_964395885.1 uncultured Solibacteraceae bacterium
CCGCGCGACTTCATGCCGACGAAGCGGTTCTCGACAAGGTCGATGCGGCCGATGCCGTGCTCGATGCCGATGGCATTCAGTTTTTCGACGAGCTTCACCGGGTCAAGCACCTTCCCGTTCACCGACACGGGAACGCCTGCTTCAAAGCCGACCTTCACCTTGGTACCCGCCTCGGGAGCTTCCCACGGGTGCTTGGTGAGCATCCAAACGCCGTCAGACGGTGCATTGGCCGGGCTTTCCAGTTCGCCGCCTTCGTGCGAAATGTGCCACAGGTTGCGGTCGCGAGAGTAGATCTTCTTCGTCGTTTGCGCGATAGGCACGTTGTGCTTGGCCGCGTACTCGATGGCGTCCTCACGCGAGATGATGTCCCACTCGCGCCAGGGTGCGATCACGGGCAGATGCGGAGCCAAGGCCTTGTAGGTCAGCTCAAAGCGAACCTGGTCGTTGCCCTTGCCGGTGCAGCCGTGCGCCAACGCATCGCAACCCGTTTCGAGCGCGACTTCCACCTGCTTCTTGGCCAGCAGCGGCCGGGCAATCGAGGTGCCGAGCAGATACTTGTGCTCATAGACGGCACCGGCGCGAACCATCGGCCACAGGTAATCCGTCACGAACTCCTGCCGCATGTCGGCGACGTGGCACTCGGATGCGCCAGTCTTCTTTGCCTTCTGCTTCAGGCCCTTCAACTCGTCCGGCCCCTGGCCGACATCGCCGCAGACGGCGACGACTTCGCAGCCGTAATGTTCCTTCAGCCACGGAATGATGATGGAGGTGTCGAGTCCGCCGGAGTAGGCGAGGGCAACTTTCTTCGGTTTCGGTTGATCCATGATGCGAATGAAAACTCTTTCTTAAGCGGCCAGCAGCATCAGCAGCAAGGCCTTCTGCGCGTGCAGCCGATTCTCGGCCTGATCGAAGATGACGGACTGCCGGGATTCCATCACCTGGTCCGTTACTTCTTCTCCGCGCTTGGCGGGCAGGCAATGCAGGAAGACCGCTTCCGGACGAGCCTTGGACAGCAGCAGTTCGTTCACCTGGAAGCGGGCAAAGTCGGCGAGGCGTTGCGGCACGTCGGTCTGCTCGCCCATTGAGAACCACACGTCGGTGTAGATGGCATGGGCGCCGGTGGCGGCCTCGACCGGATCGTTGGTGACCTTCAGTTTTCCGCCACCCTCGTCCGCCGCGGTATGTCCCATCACGATGAACTCGCGCTTCGGTTCATAACCCGCGGGCGTCGCAATCCAGACGTCCATACCGAGGCGAGTGGCCGTCAGCATCAGCGAGTGCGCCACGTTATAGCCGTCGCCGATGAAGGCCAGCTTCTTACCCCGAACGTCGCCGAACACCTCTTGAAGCGTCAGCACGTCAGCGAGTGCCTGGCAGGGGTGAAAGTCCTTGGAGAGCGCGTTAATGACGGGCACGCGCGAATAGTGCGCCAAGTCGTCAATGGTTCGCTGCGAAAAGGTGCGGGCAACGATCACTTGTGCCCAGCGGTCCAGATTTCGTGCCATATCGCGAACCGGCTCCCGCTCGCCAATCGGCCCCTCGACAAAGGTGGAATCGCCTCCCATCTGCTTCATCGCCAACTCGAATGTGACTCGGGTGCGGAGCGAGGGCTTTTCAAACAACATTGCCGCACA
>CAYNDS010000161.1:1644-10627 GCA_964395885.1 uncultured Solibacteraceae bacterium
CTGCCCGCCCAGGGCGTCGCGGAACTCGCGAGGCTTCCGCTTGACCTCGCCCGCCAGCGCAAGCAGGGCCTTCAGCTCTTCGAGCGACAGGTCCAGGTCGGTCTTCAGATCGCCGGCGGCGACACGAACGAGGGTCGAATGATTATTCACGGCGATGAATAATCATACAACGGCGGCGATCAAATCTCCAAGATCACCGGCATGATCAACGGCCGGCGGGAGGTTTGCTTCGAAAGGAAGCGCTTCAGGTCGGCGCGTACCTTCTCCTGCATCACGCCCCAGTCGGAACGCTCTTCGGCGGACGACGAATCGAGGGTCTTCAGGACGACCGCTTTCGCCTCGGCCATCAGTGCGGCGGAATCATCAATGGAGACGAAGCCGCGCGAGACGATCTCCGGTTGGCCTTCCAACTTGCCGGTCGTCTTGTTGATAGCGAGGATGGGCAGCACGAATCCGTCCTCAGCCAGGTGCCTGCGGTCGCGGATGACCATCTCTTGAACGACGTCATCCAGAGAGCCGGAGTCGATACAGACGCGACCGACAGCGACGCGTTCGCCGCGGCGCGCTCCGTTGCGATCGATCTCCACGGTGTCGCCGGTATCGAGAACGAACGTGTCGTGGAGATTGTGATTGTGCAGGTGCTCGGCCAGGCGGGCGTGCTTTGAGAGTTGGCGATACTCGCCGTGAACGGGAATGAAGTATTTCGGGCGGACGAGGTTGAGGATCAGCTTCAGTTCCTCTGCCGATCCATGTCCGGAAACGTGAACCGGCGGATTGGAAGAGCCGTAGATCACGTCGGCGCCGCGCCGCGCGAAGTGATTCAGCATCCGATAGATCGGCTTCTCGTTCCCGGGAATGATACGGGAGCTCAGAACGACGGTATCGCCCTTGCGAACCGACAAGTGCCGGTGGTTGTCGACTGCCACGCGCGATAGCGCCGACATCGGCTCCCCTTGGGTGCCGGAGACGACGCAGCAGACCTTGGAGGGGTCGTAATCCTGGATGTCCTGCGGGCGCAGGAGAATTCCGTTCGGGACGTCGAGCAGGCCAAGGGAATGCGAGATCTCCGTTGCCGAAATCATGCTCCGCCCAATGAAGCCCACCTTGCGTCCGTAGTCCTGCGCGATGTCGAGAATCTGTTGCAGGCGGTGTATGGAAGAACTGAAGCAGGAGATGATCAGGCGGCGTTCGGCGCGGAGAAACAGATCCTCCAGACGCGGACGCACGGCGCGTTCGCTTTCGGTGTACCCGGGGCGCTCCACGTTGGTTGAGTCCGAAAGCAGCAAGAGGACGCCGCGCTTGCCGTACTCGGCGACGGTATGCAAGTCGAACAGCAGATTGTCGGTGGGGGTAGGGTCGACCTTGAAGTCTCCCGTATGCATCACCACGCCCAGCGGAGTCGTGATCGCCAGCATCACGGCGCTGACGATGGAGTGTGTCACATTGATGAACTCGACCGCGAACGGACCCACTTCGATCTTGTCGCCGGCCTTGATTTCCCGAAGGTCGGCATCATCGGTCATGTGGTGTTCGTCCAGGCGGCGCTCCACCAGCGCGAGCGTGAAGGCGGTGCCGTACACCGGAGCATTCACCTGCGAGAGCAGGAACGGAACGCCGCCGATGTGGTCTTCGTGCCCGTGCGTCAGCACGATGGCGCGAACACGGTCCTTGTTCTCACGCAGGTAGCTGAAGTCTGGGACGACGCTATCGACCCCCAGCAGTTCGGCTTCCGGAAACATCATTCCGGCGTCGACGACCAGGATGTCGCCGTCGTAATCCAGTGCCAGCGAGTTCATTCCGAACTCGCCGAGGCCCCCAAGCGGGATAACCCGCAATTTCCCGTCCATCTTTGCAACTCAGCGTAGCACTCGCGCTTCCAACACGTATGCAAATCCAAGTGATCTTCTACTCTACCTACGGGCACGTGTACACGATGGCGGAGGCGATTGCGGAAGGCGCCCGGCAGGTCGAGGGGGCTCGCGTCGAGTTGTTCCAGGTTCCGGAACTCATCCCGGATGAGACTCTGGAGCGCATCGGAGCCAAGCAGGCGCGAGCCAAGTTCGCCGACATCCCCGTGGCCGCCGTCGAGCGGTTGACGGAAGCCGACGCGATTATCCTCGGCACGCCCACCCGGTTTGGCAACGCGGCGGCGCAGATGCGAAACTTCCTGGACCAGACGGGACAACTCTGGGCCAAGGGAGCGCTGATCGGCAAGGTAGGCAGCGTCTTCACGTCCACGGCCTCGCAGCACGGCGGGCAGGAAACCACCATCACCAGCCTGTGGAACACGCTGGCGCATCATGGAATGGTCATTGTCGGCCTGCCCTACTCCTGCGCGGAACTGGTTGCGATGGATGAACTGATCGGCGGTTCGCCCTACGGGGCGGCTACGGTCGCCGGACCGCGCGGGGAGAGGCTGCCTTCGGAGAAGGAACTCACGATGGCCCGCTTCCAAGGCCGGCATGTGGCCGAGATCACGAAGAAGTTGCGCGGTTGATCAGGAACGTTGCGGTCGATTCGAAGAAGCCGCGAAGGCGTGCCGCGGCTTCTTCGGGCAGCCTCGCCTCTTGCAGCGCGCCATCCATCAGCCGTACCCACTCATTCCGGGCTGCCTCATCGATCACGTAAGGGGCGTGCCGCATCCGAAGCCGCGGATGGCCGCGCTTGGCGAGATAGTCGGGTGGGCCGCCGAACCGGAAGATCAGGAAATCGCGCAGGCGTTCTTCGGCACCCTCAAGATCACCGGGCGGGTACATCGGCCCGAGGATCGGGCTTGCGGGAACTTGCGCGTAGAAGGCAGCGGTCAGGCGCCGAAAGCCGTCCTCGCCAATCAGCGCATAGACTGCGTCGTCGTCCATCACGAAAGGCGCGCGACCTCCCAGGCGAGATGCTCCAGTTCCGGTGCGATCAACCGTGTCCAGGCCAACTCCACGGCGTTGGGGGAGCCGGGCGTGGAAATCACGACCTTTCCCCGATACGTGCCCGCTGTGGCGCGGGACAACATGGCAGCGGCGCCCACCTGCTCAAAGCTCAGCATGCGGAAGATCTCGCCGAAACCGGGAAGCGACTTCTCCAGACGCCGGCTCAAGACGTCGAAGGTGGTGTCGCGCGGCGCGATACCGGTCCCGCCGTTGAACAGCAGGATGCGGGCGTCAGAGGCGGCCAGTTCTTCCAGAACCTCCGCAACCTGTGCCGGTTCGTCCTTGATCAGCCGGTAGGCCGCGACGGAGTGGCCCGCCGCCTCGATTGCCTGCTGCAGGTAGCGGCGGTTGCCGTCCGTTTCCGGTGTGCGGCTGTCGCTGACGGTGATAATCGCGACTGCGACAGGACCTTGGCGTGCGGCAGCAGCGCGGTGCGCGTCAGTAGAGGGCGAAACGGACATGCGGTTTCAGTGTAGCGGCTGAAAGCGCGTCTAGAGGAACGTCATCAGCCGCACGATCGGCGGCCACATGGCATCCAAGACTTCCGTCAGTTCATGACCCGCGTCGAAAGTCTGCATCCGGACCTGCGGATGTCGCGCGGCGTATCGAACCGAAATCTCCACCGGACAGACGTCGTCCTTGAGGCCATGAAAGAGAAGTCCGGGTTGGGAGAACGACGGTTCTGGGGGGTGCCGCAATCCGTCTTCGATCAGGCCATAGCCGATGCGGGCGGCGCGGTTCTCCCCGTAGTGGAACACCTCCAGAGTACCCGTCGTCCGCCACTGCTCGATGGCTTGCGGCCCGATCCGGTCCTGCCAGCGTGCGGCGAACTGGAACGCCGGGGCGAGCAGCGCGACGGTTTCGACCTCCGGGTGCTGCGACGCGTAGAGAGCGGCAAGATAGCCGCCCAGACTGGATCCGATGAGCGAGACAGGCTCGCCGTTCGCCGCTTCCTCAATCACGCGAAGCTGTCCGCTAATGGTGAGGCCTTCAAAGTTGCCCTGCGCCAAGTCCAGAATCTCGAGCGGCATGCCGTGCTTGGCGAACACGTTGTGAAAGTAGCGGGCCTTCCGCGAGTGCGGGCTGGAGGCGAAGCCGTGCAGGTATAGGATGCGTGCCATTACGGCTTGCCCGCCGGAGGCTCTTCGTCGACAGGCGTGAACTTGATCTCGGAATCAGCGGTGAAGCGCTTGAAGGCGCCGTAGCGGAAGATATTCTCCGCCAGCATCGTTCCACCATTGGCCCGCCGGTGCAACGCCGCAACCGGAAGGAGAATCGGCGAGGCGCCGCGTGCATACTCCACTTCGCCGTAGTCGGTGAGAAACGTGCCGTCACCCTGAGGCATTGCCGAACCGAACGTCACCTTCACCGGCAAACCGTCGCTGCGGAGCCAAAGCTCGCCGCGCAAGGTCTGCTTCACCGCCTGGTTGTTCTGAAAGATGGTGAATGCCCCATCGCCTTCCTTCTTGACGAACTGAAACACCTGGACCTTGTCCGCACCGACATACTTCGTGTCGGCAAGGCGCCAGTTGTATTCGCCAAGGTGACGCGCCCGGAACAACAGCAGCATGAGCGTGAAGTCCGTTGCAGAGCCGATCAACCCGTGCTTTTCCAGGTCTTCGAGCAGCCGCTTCTTTACCTCATCATCCTTGGACCGCAGGCCCATCACCAGCTTGCGCCGAGCCTTCTCACGGTCGGCAATCTGCTTGCCGTCGACTGCGAGAATCTGCCGCGCCTCATGAAATACACCGCCACCATCGCCCATCAGCGCATAGCCGAACTCGGAGTGGAGTTCGCGTTCCTGATAGCGCAGCGGTACGGGATTGAGCGCGGCTGCTCCGATGCGGATGCGCGGCCGCCGCTTCTCCAGCGCCTTCTGCCGCATCGTTTCCTCGCCGATCACCTTGGCGATGGACTGCGCGAAGATCTCGGCCTCCTCCGCGACGCGGTCCAGCATGGCGCCGGGAACGCCCTGTGCGATCGTGAGCAGCAATACCGCAGTGGCGGCCATCGCTTTCCAGCATAGCGGGCGATAATGAGCGGATGACTTCTTGCCGGTTCTGGTCCGTTCTAGTCCTGTGGGGTGCCACCCTCTCGGCACAGGGGCTGGAGTACATCAAGGCGAACTACACCAAGTTCGAATATCGAGTCGCGATGCGGGACGGCAAGCGCCTCTTTACTTCGGTGTATGTTCCGAAAGACCAGTCGCAGAAGTATCCGATTCTGCTGAACCGGACGCCGTACACCGTGGCGCCGTATGGCGCCGACAAATACAAGGACAACCTGGGACCGTCGCCGGCGCTGGGCCGCGACGGCTATATCGTCGTCTACCAGGATGTCCGGGGGCGATGGATGTCCGAAGGCGAGTTCATCAACATGACGCCGCACAAAGCGGTGAAGCGCGGCCCTCAGGACGTTGACGAGTCGACCGACACTTACGACACGATCGACTGGCTGGTGAAGAACATCCCGAACAACAATGGCCGTGTGGGCACGTGGGGCATCTCGTACCCCGGCTTCTACACGGCGGCGGGCATGATCGATGCCCATCCGGCGCACGTTGCTGCGTCGCCGCAAGCCCCCATCGTCGACTGGTTCACCGGCGATGACTTCCGGCGCAACGGCGTGCTTTGGCTTCCGCACGCCTTTAACTTTCTCGCCAACTTCGGCAAGCCGCGCCCGGAACCGCGCACCCCGGCGGAGAACCCCTACAAGCCCTTCGAGCACAAAACGCCCGATGGCTATCAGTTCTTCCTGAAGAAGATGGGCACACTTGCGATGGCCAATGAGCGCTTCTTCAAGAACGAAGTCGCGTTCTGGAACGAAATGATGAAGCACGATACCTATGACGAGTTCTGGCAGTCACGCAATCTGAGGCCTCATCTGAAGAAGATCCGCCCGGCGGTGATGACGGTGGGCGGCTGGTTTGATGCCGAGAATATCTACGGCGCGCTGCAGGTGTTTGAGAACGTGGAAAAGCAGGGCTTCGAGAAGCAGAACCTGTTGGTGTTCGGGCCATGGGTTCACGGCGGGTGGTCGCGCGGCGATGGCGACAAACTCGGCGACGTCAGCTTCGCGGCCAAGACCGCCGAGTACTACCGCGACCGGATTGAGGCGCCGTTCTTCCAGCATCACCTGAAGCAGAAGGGCGAAATGAAGCTGCCCAAGGCCTACATGTTCGAAACCGGCACCAACGTGTGGCGGCAGTTTGAGGCATGGCCGCCGAAGGAGTCCGAACGACGCACGATCTACTTCCATCCGAAGGGGCGAATTGCGTGGGAGCCTTCCGCGGAAGCCGGATTTGACGAGTACGTCAGCGACCCCGCGCGCCCGGTGCCGTTCTCTACGGGGATCGCAATCGGCATGACGCGCGAGTATATGACCGCCGACCAACGCTTCGCTTCCACCCGTCCGGACGTGCTGGTTTACGAAAGCGATGTTCTGGAGGAAGACCTGACGCTGCTCGGGCCGATCGACAACGAACTGGTCGTTTCCACTTCCGGAACCGACTCGGACTGGGCGGTGAAACTGATTGACGTCTATCCGGATGATCTCGATGCCAAGCTGGCGGGATACCAGCAGTTGGTCCGGGGCGAGATGTTCCGGGGCAAGTTCCGCAACAGTTTCTCCAAGCCGGAACCGTTCCAGCCGAACAAGGCGACGCCCCTCCGCTTCGTCATGAATGACGTGTTCCATACGTTTCGCCGTGGACATCGCGTGATGATTCAGGTGCAGTCCACCTGGTTTCCGCTTGCCGACCGCAATCCACAAAAGTTTGTGAACATCAACGACGCGAAGGAAGCGGATTTCCAGAAGGCGACGCAGCGGCTCTATCGCGGCAAGGGGCAGGAGTCAAAGGTAAACGTTCGCGTGTGGAAGCCGTAGCCGAACGGCGTTACTCCGGAGTCTGGGCGGAGAGTTGACGGACGAGAATAATTCTCGTTTAATAGAGATGTGCGCCCCGAAGAGCTTCTCCAGAACTTCGCCGCGCGGTGCCGGCAGCATGGCTTGGCGGTGACGCATCAGCGCACCGTCATTTACCGGGAGTTGATCGCTTCAGAGAGCCACCCGACGCCGGAGGCGGTGTATGAACGGGTGAAGGCGCAGATTCCTGCCATCTCGCTCGGGACCGTATACAAAAACATCAAGACTTTTCTGGAAGCGGGCCTGCTGCGCGAGGTCAGTCTGCATCACGGCACCCAGCGTCTGGACGCGAATACGGACCCGCATCATCACCTGGTGTGCCGCGAGTGCCGCCAGATCTTTGACTTACCGGCTGCCGAAGTGCATCCGGTCGTCGTGCAAACGAAAAAAGGCTCGGAAGTCGCGAAAAGCGGATTCCGAATCGAGCGCTTCAGCATCGAAGCAATAGGCGTTTGCGCCGCCTGTGCGCAGCGCCGCGAATCTCACAGTTAGCTGTTCCCATACAAGGAGAAACCGAATGTTAGGAGTTGGGCAAGAGTTCCCGAAGTTTTCCGTTCAGGCGACCGTTTCGACAGAAAAGGATCTGTCCAAAGCGTTCAGCGAAATCAGCGACCAGAGCTTTCCCGGCAAGTGGAAAGTGTATTTTTTCTGGCCGAAGGATTTCACGTTTGTCTGCCCCACGGAGATTGCCGCGTTCGGCAAGCTGAACGGCGCGTTCGCCGACCGTGACGCTCAGGTGCTGGGCGGATCGACGGATTCCGAGTTCGTTCATCACGCATGGCGAAACAACCACGCGGACCTGAAGGATCTGCCGTTCCCGATGCTGGCGGACGTGAAGCGCGAACTGTCCGAGAGCCTGGGCATCCTCGACCCGAAGGCGGGTGTCTGCCAGCGTGCGACCTTCATCGTCGACCCGGACAACGTGATCCGCTTCGTTTCGGTGAACGACCTCTCGGTGGGCCGGAATCCGGAAGAGGTGCTGCGCGTGTTGGACGCGTTGCAGACCGATGAGCTTTGCCCCTGCAACTGGAAGCAGGGCGAAGACACGATCAAGGTGTAAGGATGACCGTCGACCAGCTTCTCGAAACGGTACCCGCCTACGCCAAGGACCTCAAGCTGAATCTGCAGACGCTGCTGAAACAGGCGGAGTTGACGGAGCAGCAGACCTGGGGTACGGTGACAGCTTGTGCCATGGCGGCTCGCAGCGCGAAGCTGACGGGGGTGCTTCTTGCCGAGGCCGAGAAGCACCTGTCGCCGGAAGCTTTTCAAGCGGCGAAGGCAGCCGCGGCCATCATGGGGATGAACAACGTCTACTATCGCTTCCTCCACATGGTGACGGGCGAGAAGTACGGCACCATCCCGGCACGGCTGCGCATGAATGTGATTCGGACGCATGGCATCGCCGCGGCGGACTTTGAACTTTGGTGCGTGGCCGTTTCCGCCATCAACAACTGCGTAGCCTGCGTGGCCTCGCATGAACGGGTGGTGAAGGAAAAGGGCGTCACCGAGGAGACGATTCTGGCTTCGGTCCGGCTGGCGGCTGTGATTCAGGCTCTGGCCGGAGTGTTTGAGGCGGAGGCGGCGACGGCACCCGCCGCCTAGCTACTCCGCACCACTGCGATCGAGGAAGGTCCGAAGCCGGTGCGAGCGGCTCGGATGCCGCAGCTTGCGAAGGGCCTTCGCCTCGATTTGCCGGATGCGTTCCCGCGTCACGTCAAAGTATTGCCCCACCTCTTCCAGTGTGTGTTCGCTGCCGTCCTGCAGTCCAAAGCGCATCTTCACGATCTTTTCCTCGCGTGGCGACAGCGTCTTCAAGACCTCCGCCGTCTGCTCCCGCAGATTCAGGTTGATGACGGCTTCCGATGGTGACGTCACCCGCTTGTCGACGATAAAGTCGCCCAGGTGGGATTCGTCTTCCTCGCCCACCGGCGTTTCCAGCGAGATCGGCTCCTGCGCAATCCGCAATACCCGGCGCACCTTGTGCACCGGCAGGTCCAACTTCTTGGACAGTTCCTCCGTCGTGGGCTCTCGTCCCAGGTCCTGCTGCAGTTGCCGCTGCATCCGGACCAGCTTGTTGATGGTCTCGATCATGTGGACCGGGATACGGATCGTGCGGGCCTGATCCGCAATCGCCCGGG
>CAYNDS010000162.1:0-8021 GCA_964395885.1 uncultured Solibacteraceae bacterium
GGGGCATCCACCTGTTACACTCTCGGGTCAGAGGAGGGCACTGAGTGCCGAAGCTATTTCTTTCTTTTCTTGTCGGAGCGTCGTTCCTGACTGCTGGTCCTGTCTCGATTCTCGACTTCGATGGGCTTCCGCGAGTCAATTCGCAAGCGATTCCCCAGACCTACGGAGACCGCCTGACCAACACGCCGAACGTGCTGGTGAGTTACGAAAGCAGTTCGAATGGAGTGGTAGCGTACTGGTTTTCGGGCTACAGCAACCTGCAGAACGTCGCCTGGGGAACCGTTAACGGCGGCTTCAGCAAGATCACGTTCACGGCCGATCCCGGATACCTCGTCAACCTGGCTTCGTTCAACATTGGCTATTGGGGGAGCGGCGACGCCAACACCGGGATCTTCGTCTCGGACGGATCGGGCAAGAAACTGTGGGAGTACACCACTCCTACGACGAGTCCGCGTCCGGCCACGGCGCCCTTGCTGACGCCGAACGTGACGGCAGAGAAGCTGGTGTTGACCTGGGGCAACTCCTGGGGAATCGCGGTGGACAACCTCACGTTCTCACAGTCGATTCCGTCGACGGCGCCGATTCCGGAGCCGGGCAGCATGGCGCTGGCGGCTGTGGCGGGCGCTGCTTTGCTGGGTCGCCGTTACTTCCGCCGCTAAGCGGACCTGAAACCAGAAGCCGGCGGCGAGGGAAGCATCTCCTCGCCGCCGGCTTTTTTTTGTCGTTTGGGTTGTCGAAAAAAGAAAAGGCGGAGTCATCCTCTGCAAGAGGAACTCCGCCCTGTGCGTTCGGCTTGTCGAGAGACGAAGTGGTGTTACTTCACTTCGACAGTGGCGCCGGCGTCGACAAACTTCTTCTGGATGGCGGCGGCTTCTTCCTTGCTGACGCCTTCCTTGATCGGCTTCGGCGCGCCGTCGACCAGGTCCTTGGCTTCCTTCAAGCCGAGGCTGGTGATCTCGCGGACAACCTTGATGACGTTGATCTTGTTGGCGCCCGCGCCGGTGAGAACAACCGTGAATTCGGTCTTCTCCTCGGCCGCCGGAGCAGCCGCAGCCGCGCCGCCCGCCGCCGGACCTGCCACGGCAACGGCCGCAGCCGCCGCCGACACGCCCAACTTTTCTTCCAAGAGCTTCACGAGCTGCGAAGCCTCGAGCAGCGTCAAGCCCTGAATCTGTTCTGCAATTGCGTTGATATCAGCCATGTTCGTAACTCCGTTCGATTCTTCGCCGCTTGACGCCGCGAAATCTTCCTACTGCTTAAACTTGTTTTCCTTCACGCCCTGGTCGACGACCACGGCCACATTCCGGCCCACGCCGTTCATTGCCGTCACCAGCCGCTGGGCCGGCGCGTTGATCAGGTACAGCAACTTGGCGAAGATCTCTTCCTTGGAAGGCATGTTCGCCAGATCCGTGATCTGGGCGACGTTGATGACACGCCCCTCGACCATGCCGGCCTTGAAGGTGAAGGCCGGATTGTCCTTGGCATACTTCAGCAGCGCCTTGGCCAGGGCCACCGGATCCCCGGAGGTGGAGGCCATCGACGTCATGCCGCGCATGTTCTTCATCAGGTCCGACGCCGCCAGACCCTCGGCGGCGATCTCGGCCAGGTTGTTCTTCACCACCTGGTAGTTGCCGCCCGCCTCGCGAATCGTCTTGCGCAGCGCGTGATCCTGCGACACGGTCAGCTTTTCGTAGCCGGTGAGAAAGACGTTGCGCGAAGCTTCCAGCTCTTTGCGGATCTTCTCGAGGTCTTTTTTCTTGTCAGCCTTCTTTTTCATCCCGATCCGCTCCTTACGCCTTGGTCGCGTTCATCGCGACGGTGTCCAGCGAGATGCCCGGCCCCATGGTGGAGCACAGCGTCGCGCTCTTCACATACTTGCCCTTTGCCGCGGCCGGCTTGGCGCGCAACACGGCATTGATCAGCGTATTGGTGTTCTCCACCAGCTTTTCCGTGCTGAAGCTGACCTTGCCGAGCGGCGCATGCACGACGCCCGTCTTGTCGACGCGGAATTCCACTCTACCGGCCTTCACCTCCCGAACCGCATTCGCGATGTCGGTGGTCACCGTGCCGGTCTTCGGATTCGGCATCAGGCCGCGCGGGCCCAGGATGCGGGCGACCTTCGCCATCGAACGCATCATGTCGGGCGTCGCGACAACCGCGTCAAAATCCAGCCAGTTCTCGGCTTGGATCTTGTTGATCATCTCTTCGCCGCCAATGAAGTCGGCGCCCGCCGCCTCCGCCTCGCGCGCCTTGTCGCCCTGCGCGACAACCAACACGCGCTTGGACTTGCCCAGTCCGTTCGGCAGAACCACGGTTCCGCGCACCTGCTGGTCGGCGTGCTTCGGATCCACACCCAAACGCATGTGAATCTCGACGGTCTCGTCGAACTTGGTGAATTTCAGCTTCTGGACGAGCGGAATGGCCTCTTCGACCGGATAGGGCCGAGCCTCCACACCCTTCGCCGCAGCGAGGTACTTTTTTCCTTGCTTTGCCATCTTTGCCTTTGTGAGAAACGGCCAACTACAGAACAGACGGTTTAGGACTGGTCCAAACGGCTTCCGCGCTGAAGCGCTTCGGCCTCCCAATCGGGAGAACTACAAACCTAGAAGGTAACACGGGAGAGCCCGGGAGGGCAACTCCCGGCAATCACACGCGATAGCGCAAGGAGGCCGCGACGCCTCCGGCCGGCTCCAGCAGCCCTGCATCTTCGACAAAGGTCACCTGCGCGCCGATCTGCCGCGCGCGGGTCACCAGTTCATCCGCCATCAGAACCGTACGCGTCGGTGAGGGATCTTCGACGCCGTCCTTTGCTGCCAGATGCGGCGCGAGTTCCGCCTTGACCGTCTCCGGCGCGTCGTGGAACTGCTCAAAGTTCGCGGTGAGCAGCAATTCGTCCACCTGCCCGCGAGCCAGCGCCGCCAGCACCCCGGTCAGCCCCGCGGTGCCGAGTCCGCCGGCGCGCCACTCTCCGAGGATGCGCTCCACCTTGTCGCGATCCGTCTGCTGATCCAGTGCCCGGATCGCCGCAAAGGTATCGTCGAGCACCTGCTGCTGCGGTGTCCGGATATCGAGCTTCAGCACGTCCACCACCCGCTCGGCGAGCGTCGGCGTCAACTGCTCCCGCAGAAACGACACCAGCACCTCATCGCCGCCGAACAGTACTTTGTCGATCTTCTCTTCGCGGCAGATCTGATCGAGTGTTTCGACGAGGTCTTTGACGTGTGCCGCCTGGAAGTTCTCGACGTGGCGCTGGTAGCGCTGCTGGCTCCATCCGCCGACCTTGGTGCGTTTCAACGCTTTGTTCTGCACGTCCTCCTCGCGCTCCACGCCGCGCAAGCCGAAGACGTAGATGCGGGCCGAGTTCGTGTCCGCCACCACGGCCGCATAGCGCGGATACTGATCGAGTACCTTGGCCAGCGTGTAGAGATGCGGCTGGTGATAGGTGTAGAGCCGGTTTTCTTCGATGGGCGGTTCGAGCGGAATGGCTTCGAACAGGTCCTTGACGCCGCAGGCGAACAGGGCCACGCCATTGGCCTGGGGTGGGAGTTCCGTTTCCACCCACTGGCGGATGCGCTCGGCGTCTTGCTCGTAGCTTTCCCGCTCCACGGATTTCAGCGGATAGGCGTTTTTGCGGGCGGCCAACTCCTGCCGGACGAATGGCTGGTAGCGCCCGCGCCCGAACTCATTCGGCTGCGTGTTCAGGTAGAGGCTGAGGACAGGAAACTCGGTCGGCTCAAAGTTCGCGAGGCGGTCAAGCTGTTCTTCGAGGGTCTTGGTTGCGGTTGCGGGCATCGGAGCAGGCGATGCAAGTGAGGGGCCAAAGCGCGGCGGGTTTCCTCGCTCGCTGGGTGGCGGGCGGTTGGAACTGCTCCGCCGGGGTGGTGGGGCGTCGTGACGCTGGCGACGGTTCCGTCACTTCGTGCCGTCGCGGACGACATCGTTTCTCGAGCCCGCTCGAAGCGGACCCGAGAACGTCGGAGATTGGGATGCATGCGGGATGCGTGGCGGAGTTTCGTTTCCACGTGGTGGAGTAGACCGTCTGTCCCAGAAAACCTCGCTCCGATTGCATGCGACCGCGATTTTGCCCCGATTTTCCTCTCGTCTGCCCGCCTACGTTGAGTTCAATCTCCCCTAGTCTTCTCCGGCCCTTCGGCTTCCTTTGCTGGGCGCGTGGCGGGGCACACGTGAGAGGAGCTAAATCGTCTTCTCTACTGGGGGAAGGCGTGTAGTTTTGTCGGTCAACGCGTCAGCAATTTGAGCAAGAGTTAGATTCTGTGCGGAGCTTAAGTCTGCCGACTTCAGGTCTGCTTTGGTAAAGATCGCTCCACGAAGGTCTGACTTAGGAAACTGGGTACCCCTTAAAGTTGCTCCGCGGAAGCTGACGTTTGAGAGATTGCACTCCGTGAACACGGCATCGATGCAGCGTGCATTATCAAAGTGTGTTCCAGTGAAGTCACATCTATAGAACTCGGAGTTATCCAAATAGGCCCCGTTAAAGGTGAGATCGATGCACCAAGAGCCACCGATAGCAACGTTCGAAAGATCCGGTACTTCGTCAACCATTTTGTGGGCCTTCACTACTTCTGATACAACGCTAAGAGCAGCCTCTACGTCCTTCTGGCCAAAGTACCCCACGGGACGATCGCGAGGAACGTTGGGGCTGAGCGGTTTCGGGCAATGTTGCTGCAGATAAGAATCCAGGATCGCGACGCAACGGGTTGCATCACCAGCATTATCAAGTGCAAGGCGACGAAGTGTGAAAATGCCTGCGAGTCGAGCATATGGCGCGTTCTCCCTCAAAAGCTCACCCGCTTTAGCAAGAACCTCAGCAACCGTCTTCGTGCGGCTGGCGATGTAGGTCTGGAGAGCTATCAATACTCCAAAAGCGGTGACAATAGATCCCAGGAGTTGAGCGACGGCCTGCCGCGTGCTCGCTACGAAGGTTGCGTATTCTCCAGAGTCAGAATGAGGAACGAATTGGGCCAACCAGTCCGGCAAGAATATGAAGAAAGCCAAAAGTGCGACAAGCGCTGGCAGTGCGGTATGGGCTTTGATCTTCAGCATTGCCTGCCAGTCTACTACTGCCGTTGAAAAAGTTAAGGCAGCAATGTGGTGTGGCGCGAAATGTTGGGCAATGACCGTCTTATTGTGGTTCTGCGTCGCCCAATGAAATACCGTCTTGGTCACCCGGTCTTTCTTGTCTCGAAAGTGAAGCAGACGTAAGCCTGTCTCGTGCTCAGGGTGGCGGCTGGCGGTCACGTTGGGACGATTGAGGCACAAGCCGCAGTCACGTCTTCCTTTTTGAGGCTTTCACCTGCTCAATGCCTGCGCCCAGGCGGATGCAGCGGGCATGCCGAGTACGCCGATGGCCGCTGCCAGGGGGCAGCTCGCCAATCCAACCCTCCGCGGCGGAGAAACCTGTTTGAGAGACGCGTCATGGCTTTCCCTCGCGATACCATATGCCCGATGCTCACTCGCCGACACCTGCTGGCGCTTGGCTCCTCCGCGCTGGCTGCTGCGCAATCGCGCTTCACCGATGGAGAGGCGCATGGCGATCCTCCCTACCTTCTGGAGCCGGGATGGACGCCGCTGCTCAACGGCACTGACCTTTCCGGATGGCTGGCTCAGGGCGACAAGCCGCAGCAGTGGTTCACCACGAAAGCCGTCCGTTGGAATCGCACGGGCAACCCGGCGCAGCTCGGCGCCAAGCCGGAGCCGGGCGCGACCATCGTCAACACCGGGCGCGGCTACGTGAACAACATCCACACGCAACAGAAGTTCGGCGATATGGAGCTCTACCTCGAGTTCCTGCTCTCGAAGGGCTCGAACTCGGGCGTCTACCTGCACGGGCTGTACGAGGTCCAGATCTTCGACAGCTATGGATCCTGGGAACCGATGTCGGCTGTCGATGGCGGCGCGATCTATCATCGCTGGATCGATGAGCAGGGCGTGGGCGGCTCCGCGCCGCGCGTGAATGCCTCTCGGCGCCCGGGCGAATGGCAGAGCTACACGATCTGGTTCCAGGGTCCGCGGTTTGACGCGAGCGGAAAGAAGACTGCCAATGCAAAGTTCCTGAAGGTGCTCCACAACGGCGTCACCGTGCAGGAGAACGTCGAGGTGGACGGCGGTACGCGCTCCCACATGCCGATTGCCGAAGCCGCCACCAATCCGCTGATGCTTCAGGGCGACCATGGTCCGGTGGCGTTCAAGAACCTGTATTGGCGTCCGCTGCGAAAGATGATTCACGCCTAGACATGACTCTCATTGATATCTCTCTGCCGGTGAAGCACGCGATGGTGCATTGGCCGGATAATCCGGAGCCGGTCGTCGAGCAGGTGGCGCGCATGGAGGACGGCTCCGTTTGCAATCTGACGCGGATTGCGATGAGCGCGCACACGGGCACGCACATGGACGCGATGCGGCACTTTGTCGCCGACGGCATCACGATGGAGCAGATGCCGCTGGAGGCGGTGGTGGGTCCGGCGCGCCTGCTCGACTTTGGCGACGCGCCGACCATCACGCGCGCGCTGCTGGCGCCGCATGAGCCGCGTGCCGGGGAGCGGTTGCTGTTCAAGACGTCGAACTCGGAGCGGCGGTGGCTGACGGACGAGTTCCAGACGGACTACGTGGCGATCGAGAACGACGCGGCGCAGTTGCTGGTGGAGCGGGGCGTGCGTTCCGTCGGGGTCGACTACCTGTCGGTGGCGCCCTGGCACGATCTGATTTCGACGCATGTGACGCTGCTGGGGGCGGGCATCTGGGTGGTGGAAGGCCTGGATTTCCGGGGCGTCGCGCCGGGTGAGTACGAATGGATCTGCCTGCCGATGAAGATTGTCGGCAGCGATGGCGCGCCGGCACGCGCGATCCTGCGTCCGCTCGCCAAAGGGTAGCGGCCGGTTGATCGGCCTGGACGCCACCTACGCAATCGACCGGCATCCGTCGGGAGTGGCGGTGTACTCACAACGGCTGATGGCGGCGCTGGCCGAGGTGGCTCCGGAGGCGGAGTTTCTGGCCTACTATCGCCCGCACCGGTTTCTGAAGAGCTTCCGTCAGCCGCCGCCTGCGCGGTTTCGGCGACGGCTGCTGTGGGACCGCTTTGCTCCGCGCTGCCGCGTCTTTCATGGGCTGAATCAACGGCTGCCGGAAGCGCGTCGCGGCGGCTGTGTTGCGACCTTTCACGACCTGTTTGTGATGACGGCGGCGTATTCGACGCCGGAGTTCCGCGCGCGGTTCGCGCAGTTGGCGCGAGAGGCGGCTTCGCGGGCGGAACTGATCATTGCCGTGTCCGCGTTCACGGGTGGCCAGGTGGCGGAGCTGCTGTCGGTGGACCCGCGGCGGATCCGTGTGATTCCGCACGGAGTGGATTGGCCGGAGCAGGTGACTCCGGTGGCGGAGCGGGAGCCGTTCTTTCTCCATGTCGGCGCGTTGCAGGAGCGCAAGAACATCGTGCGGCTGATGGAGGCGTTTGAGCGAGCCGAGACGGGCTGGCGCCTGGTGCTGGCCGGAGCGTCCGGCTATGGTGCGGGGCCGATTCTCGAGCGGGTCGAGCGGAGTCCGAAGCGGGCCGCGATTACGGTTTCGGGATACGTGTCGGCGGAGACGGCGGCGAGCCTGTATCAGCGGGCGGGTGCGCTGGTGTTTCCCTCACTGGATGAGGGCTTCGGGATGCCGATTTTGGAGGCGATGGCGCAGGGGTTGCCCGTCCTAACGGCGAACCGGTCGGCGACGGCGGAGGTGGCGGGGCAGGCGGCCCTGCTGGTGGACCCGTACCGGGTGGAGGAGATGGAGGCGGGACTCAGCCGGCTGGCCTCGGATGCCGGTTTGCGGTGCGAGTTGGCGGTGAGGGGTCGGGTGCGGGCACGCGAGTTTCCGTGGAGATCGGCCGGGGAGCGGACCTGGAGGGTGTACGAGGAGTTGGGCGGCTCGTCGCGCGGGGCGAGGACAGATCCGCGCTAGTCGCGCGGGACGAGGACAGATCCGCGCTAGTCGCGCGGGACGAGGACAGATCCGCGCTAGTCGCG
>CAYNDS010000162.1:8121-10557 GCA_964395885.1 uncultured Solibacteraceae bacterium
CGGGACGAGGACAGATCCGCGCTGGTCGCGCGGGACGAGGACAGATCCGCGCTAGTCGCGCGGATCTTCGTCAGCCGCGATCTTCAATGCTTTGAGGAACTTCTGGTCCTGTGACGTCCACTTAAACTTGCTGGAAGCGTCAAACTTTGAACTCTTGGAAGCCTGCTCCCACGTGGCCTCGGCTTCGTCTTCGTCCTCGGACTCCCGCTTGTTAAAGCCGATCGTGGCTTCCAGTACCAGAAACACGTCGTAGCCCGCGCGCTTGATCTCTCCGATGGCAGAGGCGATTCGATCCGAATCCGAAAGCGATTCGTTGATGGCGTGTCCCAACTCTTGCATTAACTCTTTGAGTCGTTCGTCCAATTGTGCCTTCTTTCCGTTGGCCTCCCCAAGCATAACACCCAGAGAATCCCCCGCTAAACAAATCGATGTCGGCGAAGGAGGTTCGGTTGCATTGGCCTTCGGCGGGCGGTTGCATGGGCCCGCTGCGGGCCTGTTCCGATACAGTAGAGCTATCGGTAGTTCTTCTCGTCTTCTTTAGTCGTCATGTTTGGAACCGCGAAACGCTTTACACAAACCGTCGTGCCCGCCGTCATCAAGCCGCTGCGCGTGCTGTGGAACGAAGTGATCGGCTTTCTCTTCCTGTCGATTGCGGTCATCAGCGGGTTCAGCTGGTTTCGGACCTGGCGGGCCTACGGCGGGACCAGTGACGAGGTGCTGAAACTGGTGCTGACGGGTCTGTTCACGGCCGTTTTCGCGTTCTTCGGACTGTCGTCATTCTGGAAGGCGAGGCGCATCTCGCGCTCCTAAGGAGATCTCGATGGCACTTCCGCCGCCGCCGGGCCAATACCCGTTTACTCGGGGGATTTATCCGAACATGTATCGCAAGCGTCTGTGGACGATGCGGCAGTATGCCGGTTTCGGCACGGCGGAGGAGTCCAACAAGCGCTACAAACTGCTGCTGGGGCAGGGAACGACGGGGCTTTCGGTCGCCTTTGACCTGCCGACACAGATGGGCATGGACTCTGACCATCCGCTGGCGATGGGCGAGGTGGGGAAGGTCGGCGTGGCGATCTGTTCGCTGGCCGATATGCGAGTCCTGTTTGACGGCATCACGCTCGAGAAGGTCTCGACGTCGATGACGATCAATGCGACGGCATCGACGCTGCTGGCGCTCTACATGCTGGTAGCGCGGGAGCAGGGCGGCGACGCCAGGAAACTGGCCGGGACGATCCAGAACGACATTCTGAAGGAGTACATCGCGCGCGGGACGTACATCTACCCGCCGCGTCCGGCGATGCGGATCATCACGGACCTGTTCGCCTGGGCGCACGAGGAGATGCCGGAATGGAACACGATTTCGATTTCCGGCTATCACATCCGGGAGGCGGGTTCGACGGCGGTGCAGGAGGTGGCGTTCACGCTGGCCAATGCGATCGCCTATATCGAGGCGGCGATGGCGGCGGGGCTGCCGGTGGACGCCTTCGCGCCGCGGCTGAGCTTCTTCTTTAATGCGTCGAGCCGGTTCCTGGAAGAGATTGGCAAATTCCGGGCGGCGCGGCGGCTGTTTGCGCGGCTGATGAAGGAGCGGTTTGGGGCGAAGGACCCGAAGAGCCAGATGCTGCGATTCCATACGCAGACCTCCGGCGTGACGCTGACGGCGCAGCAGCCGGATGTGAACGTAGTGCGGGTGGCGCTGCAGGCGTTGTCGGCGGTGCTGGGCGGAACGCAAAGCCTGCACACGAATTCGCGCGATGAGGCGCTGGGGCTGCCGACGGAAGACAGTGTCCGGATCGCGCTGCGGACGCAGCAGGTGATCGCGCATGAGACGGGGATCCCGCAAACGCCCGATCCGTTGGGGGGCGCCGAGTGGATTGAGCGGGAGACGGACCGCATCGAGGCGGAGGCCGAAGCCTATCTGAAGCGGATCGAGGAGATGGGCGGAACGCTGGCGGCGATTGAGAAGGGCTACATCCAGAGCGAGATTCAGAACGCGGCGTACGACTTTCAGCGGGGTGTTGAGCGCGGCGAGAACGTCATTGTCGGCGTGAACCGGTTCCAGCAGGCGGAGTCGAATCCGATTCCGACGTTCCGCGTGGACCCGGAACTGGAGCGGCGGCAGGTGGAGCGGGTGCGCGAGGTGCGCGCGTCACGGAGTACGGGCGTGGTGACGGCAAAGCTGGCGGACCTGGAGGCGGCAGCACGGTCGAGCGAAAATCTGATGCCACGGATTGTCGCCTGTTGCGAGGCAATGGCGACGGTGGGCGAGATTTCGGACGTGCTGCGAAAGGTGTTCGGAGAACATCGCGAGACGCTGGTGTAGCGGGCGTTTCGGCTTCCGTTCTCCTTGTCGCTTTGTTTTCGGCCTTCTTTCGAGTGATTTTCGCTCCGGAGCGGCCGTTTGTTTGCTCTGCAACGGCAAGAGAGACCTGAGTA
>CAYNDS010000163.1:0-10548 GCA_964395885.1 uncultured Solibacteraceae bacterium
GGCAAAGCCGTGCTGAGCGGGTTGCCCGTCCGTCAGGAGTTTTTCGAGTTGCGGCCACGGACACGTGAAGGCAAGCTGCAGGTTCTGATCACGGGCGGCAGCCGCGGATCACAGCGGTTGAATCGCGCTGCCATGGAGCTGGCGGGACGGTTTGCCGGTCAACCCCTGGCACTGCGCGTGCAGACCGGTGCCGCGATGGAAGCGGAAGTGGCGGCGGCGTTGCGCAGCAGCGGCATCGAGGGGAGCGCGACGGCTTTCCTGGACGACATGCCGGGCGCGTTTGCGGAGGCGGATCTCATCGTGTGCCGCTCCGGCGCCGGAGCGGTGGCGGAGTTGGCCGCCGCAGCGAAGCCGTCCATCCTGGTTCCCTTCCCGTACGCCGCCGACGACCACCAAAGGCGCAACGCGGAACAGTTCCAGGCAGCGGGCGCGGCGCGGCTTCTGCTGGACCAGGACTGCACGGGTGACCGGCTGTGGCGCGAGATTGAGGCCGCCATTCCACAACTGGAAACGATGGCTTCCGCCGCCGGGTCCCTGTCCAAGCCCGGAGCGGCACGCCGGGCCGCCGACCTGCTGGAGGAGGCCGCGCGATGATGCGCCTGGCGAAGGTGGACCGCACGCTGGTCAGCCGGATTCTCGGCGACGGCTGGGAAGCGCGTCTGGGGTCACAAAATCCGCCGCAAGCCGCCATTGACACGTCTCCGCAAAGCCGGAACAATATCACTACAAAATGTTTTTTCGAAAGCAGCGCTTCCATTTCGTCGGAGCCGGCGGAATCGGCATGAGCGGAATCGCGGAAGTGCTGCTGAATCTCGGTTATGAGGTGACCGGGTCCGACGTGAAGCTGTCGCCGACCACGGAGCGGCTCTCGCGCCTGGGAGCGCGCATCAGTGAAGGACACCGGGCCGAGAACGTGAGCGGCGCGCAGGCGCTGGTGGTGACGTCGGCCGTTTCCCGGGACAATCCGGAACTGGCCGAGGCGCGCCGTCTGCAAATCCCGATCATTCCGCGCGGCGAACTGCTGGCGGAGTTGATGCGGCTGAAGTTCGGCGTTGCCGTCGCCGGCAGCCACGGCAAGACGACCACCACGTCAATGACCGCCACGATTCTCAGCCACGCGGGTCTGGACCCGACGGTGGTGGTCGGCGGACGCGTGGGTACGATGGGCGGATCGAATGCGCGCGTCGGGCAGAGTGATCTGCTGGTGGTGGAATCGGACGAAAGCGACGGCAGCTTTCTGAAGCTGGCCCCGATTGTCGCCGTGGTCACCAACATCGACCGTGAGCACCTGGATCATTACGCGGACCTGGCCACGATTCGAGCCGCCTTCGTCGACTTTGTGAACAAGGTGCCGTTCTACGGAGCGGCGATCGTTTGTATCGACGATGAGAACGTGCAGGGGATTCTGCCCTGCGTCACGCGGCGGGTGATCACGTACGGAGAAAGCGCGATCGCGGATGCGCGCATCGTCAATGCGAGCTCCGGCGTGGGGGGAAGCGACTTCGGCCTGGTCTGGCGCGGGGAGGATCTGGGACGCTTCCGGCTGAACGTGCCGGGCATGCACAACGTAAAGAATGCGACGGCGGCGATTGCGGTGGCCCTGGAGTTGAATGTTCCCGTGGCCGCGATTCGCGAGGGCTTAGCCACCTTCACGGGTGTCGACCGGCGATTCCAGCGCAAGGGTGAGGCGGGTGGCGTGACGGTGATCGACGACTATGGCCACCATCCGACGGAAGTGAAGGCCACGCTGGAAGCGGCGCGGCTACAGGGGTTCCGTCGTCTGCATGCCCTGTTCCAGCCGCACCGCTATACGCGGACGGCGCATCTGATGGAGGACTTCGCACGCTCTTTTCACGCGGCCGATGCCGTGTACGTGATGGACATTTACGCGGCCAGCGAGACCCCGATCGAAGGAGTGAGCGGCGAAGCCCTGGTTGCCAGGCTGCGCGACTATGGCCATCGCAACGCCGAGTACGTCGGCTCAATGGAGGCCGGCATCGCCCGGATTGCGCAGGCGGTTCAACCCGGTGATGCCGTGATCACGCTGGGCGCGGGCAGTGTTTCGCAGGCGGGCGAGCCGTTGCTGGCGCAGCTGAGGGCACGCGGATGAAGAAGAACGCGGGAGCGGTACAGTTTGCCCTCTACACGCTATCGGCGGTTCTGGTCACCAGCGGCCTGATCTTTGCCTATCACCAGTTCGACCAGTTCCTGATCCGGGATGCGCGCTTCGTGCTGTCCAGCGATGGCGACCTCGAATCGGATGCGCTGCAGTTGCAAGGCGTGCGTCACGCCTCGCGGGAGCGCATCCAGCAGGTCTTCTCGCGTGACCGCGGACGCAGCATTTACCTGTTTCCACTCGCGGAGCGCCGCCGGAACCTGCTGGCCGTCGACTGGGTGAAGGACGCGACCGTGTCGCGGATCTGGCCCAATCGCGTCGGCGTGCTCGTCACGGAACGCCAACCGGTGGCGTTTCTCCATCCGGCCTCCGCCGAGAGTGAACAGTTGCTGGTGGACGAGGACGGCGTGCTGTTGCCGGCGGTCGAAGGGGCGCGCTTCCGTCTGCCGGTCGTCACCGGGCTGAGCCGCGCCCTGCCCGAAGAAGATCGACGCCTTCGGGTGCGCCGCATGCTGAAGCTGAAAGCCGAGATCGGCGCGCACCTGGATCGTGTTTCCGAAATCGACCTCGGCAATGCGGAAGACTTGCGCATTACCTACCCGTGGCGAGAGAAGGCGATGGTGCTGCATCTCGGCTACCGGCAGTATGCGCGCCGTCTGAAGCGGTTTCTGGACAACGCGGAGGAAATCGAAAGGCGGGTGCCTTCCGCGCGGGAGTTCGACCTCAGGGTGGATGGACAGGTCACCGTCGTTCGCGACGGAAAGACCGTCACGGCAAAGGAGCAGAATGGCGCATAGCAATCCAATCGCCGTCGGCATCGACATCGGGAGCGCCTGGTCTCGAGTCCTGTTCCTGCAGGTGACCGGACAGCAGGTGCGGTACGTGGCACACGGCACGGCACCGGGGCGAGGGTGGGTGAAGGGACGGGTTGCGGACCCGCAGGCGTTGGCCGAGTCCGTGAAGGCGGCGGTGCTGCAGGCTGAGGCGGCGGGCTTCAATGCGGAAGCGGCGGTTGCCGGGGTGGGCGGTTCCGGGGTCGATGGCGCTTCCACACGAGTGCTGTACGAGTTCGGCCGAAAGCGCACCATCACGCGGGACGACCTGGTGTACGCCATTGACCGTGCCACCAAGCTGCAGATGGATGATGATCGGCTCATCCTGATGCTGATGCCGCAGGACTTCACCATTGACGGGCGCGCCGGGTACCTGAACCCAAGCGGTGCGCAGGCGTCCCGCCTGGAGGCGAACGTGCAAGTGATCACCGCGTCGCTGCAGGAGCATGAGTGCCTGCTGGCCGCGATTCACGAGTCTCACCTTGCCGTTGAGGAGTCGGTGTTTGAGGGCGTCGCGGCTGCGTATGCGTCGATCCTTGCCGAGGAGCGCGAGCGCGGTGTGGTGGCTATCGACATCGGCGCGCAGTCGACAGAACTGGCCCTGTACTCGGGCGACGCGCTGCTGGCCAGCACCTCGATTCCCGTGGGCGGCGATCACTTCAGCGGCGACCTGGCGTACTGCCTGAAGGTTGCGTTTGAGGATGCGGCACGCGTGAAGGAAGAGTACGGGTGCGCGCGTCTGGGGCTGGTGAGCGATGACAACCTGATCGAACTGCCCGCGCACGAAGGACGCGCCGCGCGCGAGGTGCGCCGTGGCGAAGTGAACGAGATTCTGGAGGCGCGCGCCGAGGAGTTGTTCGGCTTCATCCGCGAAGAGATTGAGAATGCCGGCATGGCGCGGCAGTTGCTGGAAGGCGCCGTGCTGACCGGAGGCGGCGCGCAGTTGCCCGGCATGCTGGACGTGGCGGAACGCGTCCTGGAATGCTCGGCCCGCAACGGACTGCCGGTGGGAATCGCGGATCTGCCGGAATTGCTGACCGTCCCGGAATGGACCACGGCGGCAGGTCTGGCGTTGTATTCGGCGCGCTTAAAGAGTTACAAGGAAGGGCGCTCCAAGCCGCCGGGCTTCCTGAACATGATTCTCCGTTAATGTTTAAAACGAAAAGGAGTGGGAATGCTTGACGGCCTGAAGTTCGAAATCGAACCGGAGCGCTCTCCGGCCACTCGCATCAAGGTGATCGGCGTCGGCGGCGCCGGCTCCAATGCGGTTGCGCGCATGATGCGCGAAGGGCTGACCGGCGTCGAGTTCCACGTCCTCAACACGGATCTTCAGGCGCTGAATGCCTCGCCGGTGCCGAACAAGCTGGCGATCGGGGCCAAGCTGACCAACGGCCTGGGGGCCGGATCGAACCCGGAAATCGGGCGCGATGCCGCACTCGAAGACACGGGCCGGATCATCGAGATTCTGGAAGGCGCCGAGATGGTGTTTGTCACTGCCGGATTGGGAGGCGGCACGGGAACGGGCGCGGCGCCCGTGGTTGCCTCTCTGGCGAAGGGGCTGAATGCCTTGACGGTGGCCGTGGTGACGAAGCCGTTCGACTTTGAGGGGCGGCGACGGGCAGCGGACCGGGGGCTTGCGGAGCTTGGCGCGGCGGTCGACACGGTCATCTCCATTCCGAACGAGAAGCTGCTGACCCTGGTCCCACGCGGCACCAGCTTTGTGGAAGCGTTCCGGGTGGCGGATGATGTCCTGCGGCAGGCGGTACAGGGAATTGCCGACATCATCACGACCCCTGGCCTGATCAACCGCGACTTTTCCGATGTCCGAGCCATCATGGTCGGCATGGGCTACGCGATGATGGGGACTGCGACGGCATCGGGCGACGGTGCGGCAGTGGAGGCGGCACGCAAGGCAATCAACTCCCCGCTGCTCGAAGACGGCGGCGTGGATGGCGCGCGCGGCATCCTGATCAACATCACCGGTTCCAGCCAACTGGGCATTCACGATGTGAATGAGGCCTGCACCCTGATCCGGCAGGCGGCCAACAACGGCGATGTTCAGATCAACTTCGGCGTCGTCTGCAACGAAGCGATGGGCGAGGAAGTGAAGATCACGGTGATCGCGACGGGATTTGAGCGCGAGACGCTTCCCGCCATTGATCGCCGCGGTCGTTCCGTCGCGGCGCCTGCCCCGGCAATCGACGTCTCCCCGAACTTCCCGTTTGATGACGAGCCCGTGTCCGCGCCGGAACCGGAACCGGTGGCAGCAGTGGAGCCTGTTCGCCAACCAGAGCCCGAACCGGAGCCGGACGACGTCGAGATCCCCGCCTTCCTGCGGCGGCGGCGCGGCGTGTTTCAGTAACCCGAGCTACTAAGCGTCGACGTGGTCGGCGAAGAAGTGATCGATCGAGGCCTTTTGGTCGGCCATGGTCCGGAAGAGTGCGTCGCGGTCTGAAGGCGCCAGCGGCTGAAAGGCCTTGACGGCAGCAACGTTGGCATCCAGGTGCTCCGGCTTCGGCATGCCCATCACGGCCACCGCAACCGGCAGCGAGAGCGAGTAGCGAATGAGTTGCTCCACGGGCGCGCGGCCCAGGATGCGTTCCTGCGCGAACACCTTCATCGCGATCACGCCCATGTTCTTGCGCACCGCAACCGGCAACGCCGTGGCTTCGAAGCTCGCCGGACGGGGGCCGGCTTGGCCCACGCGAGCCGCATTCAGCGCCATCTGCGTGCAGTCGAAGTCGTGCCGCTCCAACGCTGTCTTCAGCGTCGCGGGGTCGGTGTGCGAGGTGACGCCAATCGCCCGGGTGACCTTCTGGTCCCGCAGCCGATACAACGCTTTCAGGACACCCGTTGGGGATTCGATCTCCGCCAGGTCATCCTGGCCGCTGAGCGAGTGGATGTGCACCAGGTCGAGTTTGTCCGTCCGAAGCCGCTTCAAGCTGCCCTCGACCAGGCGCAGTGTCCCGTCATAGGTGCGATCGTCGGTCTTGGTGGCCAGCCAGATCTTTGAGCGGTGCGCCGGCAGGACCCGTCCATACCGCTCCTCACTCTTGCCCTGCCCGTACCCGTACGCCGTGTCAAAGTACGTCACACCCAACTCCAGGGCGCGGTTCAGGACGGCGTCCGCTTCCGCCTCGGTCGGGTAGGAAAGAAACCGGCTGCCGCCCCCGAAGGCGATGATCGAGACCTTGGCACCGGTTCGCCCCAGGGTCCGGGTGGGCATCGGCGCGGCGGCCAGCGCGGAGGTGGCGAGCGACGAAGCAACGAAGTGGCGGCGGGTCAGCATGTGGGGAGTATAACGAACCCGCTCACTCTCCGACCAGATGCAAGACCACCGATCGCCGATGGGGAGCGGCGCGGTGCTCAAACACATAGATCCCCTGCCACGTGCCGAGCGCGAGCCTTGCCTCCAGCACCGGCACGGACAACTGCGTCGCCGTGAGTGCCGCCCGAATGTGGGCCGGCATATCGTCCGGACCCTCATCGGTATGCCGGTACAGGCGCGGATCTTCCGGGGCGAGCCGCTCGAAGTGTTCATTCAGATCGAGAACGACATCCGGGTCGGCGTTTTCCTGAATGGTCAGTGAGGCGGAGGTGTGCTGGATGAACAACGTGAGCAGACCGGTGACGATCCCGGATGCCGCCACCCAACGGTCCACTTCTCGGGTGAACTCATACAGCCCTTTGCCCTTGGTGGCGACGGTCAGCCGGTGCGCCGCCTGCCTCACTCGACCGTGACCGACTTGGCGAGGTTCCGCGGTTGGTCGACATCGCAGCCCAAACGCACCGCGATGTGATAGGCGAGCAGTTGGAGCGGGACGATTTCCAGGATGGGCAACAGGATCTCTTCCGTCACGGGCACGCGAATGACGTGATCGGCATGGGTTCCGATCTCGTCGTCGCCTTTGTTGGCAATCGCGATCACGACGCCGGACCGCGCCTTGACCTCCTGAATATTCGAGATCGTCTTCTCATAGCGCAGGCGGCTTTCGGCATTCGCCGGGTCGTAGGTGGCCAGGACGACCGTCGGGAGGTTCTCGTCAATCAACGCGTTGGGACCGTGCTTCATCTCCCCGGCCGGGTAGCCCTCGGCGTGAATATAGGAGATCTCCTTCAGCTTCAGGGCACCTTCGAGAGCGATCGGAAAGTGGATGCCCCGCCCGAGATACAGGAAGTCCTTGGCCTTGTGCAGGCGCTTGGTGAGTTCTTCGTAGATGTCTTCTTCGGCGAGAACCCGTTCCAGCTTGGCGGGCAGCTTCAGCATCTCCTGCGAAAGCCGCTGCGACTCCTCTTCCGTGATCTTGCCGCGAACCTGTCCCAGATAGAGAGCCAGCACCAGCAGAGCTGTCAATTGGGACGTGAAGGCCTTGGTTGAGGCGACGCCAATCTCCGGACCCGCATGGGTGAGGATGGTTCCCTGCGCCTCGCGCGTGATCATGGAGCCGACGACATTGCAGATGGCCAGCGTCTTTGAACCCTTGCTCTTGGCCTCGCGCTGTGCCGCGAGCGTATCGGCGGTTTCGCCCGACTGCGAAATGACGATCGTCAACGTATTCTCGTCAAGAATCGGGTCGCGATACCGAAACTCGCTTCCGTAGTCGACTTCCACCGGAATCCGCGCCAGTTTCTCGATCATGAACTTGCCGGCCAACCCCGCATGCCAGCTCGTGCCGCAGGCGACGATGCGAATGGCGGTGAATCGTTGGAAGTCCGCCTCGGTCAACTCCATCTCGTCGAGAAACACGCGCCCCGTCTCCTGGCCGATCCGGCCGAGCATCGTGTCCCGCACGGCGCGCGGCTGCTCAAAGATCTCCTTGAGCATGAAGTGCTTGTAGCCGCCCTTTTCCGCCATGAACGGATCCCAGGTGATCCGCTGCAACTGCCGGCGGATGGCGTGGCCCTCAAAGTCGGTGAGTTGCACCCCGTCCGGCGTGAGGATGGCCATGTCGCCGTCCTGCAGAAAATACATGTCGCGGGTGTGACTCAGAATGGCGGGAATGTCGGAGGCGACGAAGAACTCGCCCTTGCCGATCCCGACGACGGCCGGGGGGCCTTGCCGGGCGGCCACGATCTTGTTCGGATCGAGCTTGGAGATCACGCTGATGGCGAACACGCCGGCCAGTCGCTTCACGGCTGCCCGCACCGCCTGTTCCAGGTTTCCCTGAAAGTGCTTCTCGATCAGGTGCGCGATGACTTCGGTGTCGGTCTCGGAGGCAAACTTGTGCCCGTCGGCCTGCAACTCGTGCTTGAGGGCGAGGTAATTCTCGACGATGCCGTTGTGCACGACGACGATGTTGCCCTTGGAATCCCGGTGGGGATGCGCGTTTTCCTCGGTGGGACGACCGTGCGTGGCCCAGCGCGTGTGGCCGATCCCGAAGTTCCCGGCGACGGGATTGGCCTGGATGGCCTCCTCCAGATTCCGCAACTTGCCCGAAGCGCGGCGGACGACCAGTTGCTCACTGCCGTTCAGGACGGCGATGCCGGCCGAGTCATATCCCCGATACTCGAGACGCTTGAGTCCATCCAGAATGATGGGCACGGCGTTCTGCGATCCGACATAGCCGACGATTCCACACATACGTTTAGTTTACGGGCCGCCTTTCCTGATCCCAACCCGCTATCGGCAGTTTTTCGCACAAGCAATAGACCGCAGCCGGGCATTTTGGCCCGGGGGACGGAAGAATCTTCCGGCTCCGGACCGGCGACCGGGGGTTGGCGTCCGCCGGCAACGCGATACGAACCGCGCCGGAACGCCGCTTCGGCGCGCGCGTCTGCTGCGGCTTCCGTAACACGTAAGCTACAATTCTCTCCAGGAGGAAATTCGATGGGTCCGCTGGGCTGGCAAGAGACGGTGTTCATCTTTGTCCTTGCTCTGCTCCTGTTTGGGCCAAAGAAGTTGCCCGAGCTTGGGAAGAACATCGGCAAGGCGCTCACCGAATTCCGCCGCGCGTCGAACGAACTGAAGTCCACGTTTGACCGCGAAATGTCCAATCTGGAACGCGAGACCGAATCGTTGAAGGCCGAGACCTCGAAAGTGCACAGCGAGATTCAATCGAGCGTGTACGACGGGTCCAGCTACGACTACAACTACTACGATTCGGGGTACGACGGCTATCAGCCGTACGACAACTCATCGGGCACCAGCACATCCACCGACAGCGCGTCCGCAGTACCGGGCGCTGATACAGAACCAGCCGCGACGGCGACAGCCGCTTCGGGTCCAAATGGCGTTCCGGGAACGGTCGCCGTGGGACAGCCCACCGAGGCAGCAAAGCCGGATGCCGCTCCTTCCGCCACGGCGGAGGAACCGCGGCAGTCCGCAGATTAAGCGGCGGTTCGCAACACCAACAACAGGCAGGTCATGTCCGGCGAGGAAAAGCCCCAGGCCGGAGAGCAGCAGTCCTCTCCGCCGCCCGAAGCGAGCCAAGTCAGTTATTCGCAGACGGTGGACGATCCGTATGGCTACGGCTACGATCCGTATGCTGGCGAGGTTCCGCCGGCGGCTCCCTCGCCGGATGTGTCTCTGGCCACTCCGCCCTCCTCGCCGGAAACGGCTCTGGCGCCGCCCGCGCCGCCTCCACCCGCCTCGCCCGCTTCCAGCGGCGATGAGGAACCGGAGGACGGCGATGAAGACATGCTGCGGATGTCCTTCCTGGAGCATCTGGAGGAGCTTCGCAGCCGCCTGATCAAGATGCTGGCGGGCCTCGGCGTCGGCTTCCTGTTGGCGGTCGTCTTCGCCAACGACCTTTGGAATATCGTTCGCGCGCCCGCCGCGCAGGCGTTGACGTCGCTGGGCTTCAAGCCGGATCTCGCGCAAATCACTCCGATGGACGGCTTCACCACCATCTGGGTGAAGCTGCCGCTGCTGACGGCTGTCTTTCTTGCCTCGCCCTGGATCCTGTACCAGGTTTGGTCCTTCATTGCGCCCGGCCTGTACAAGCGGGAGCGGCGGTGGGCGGGTCCCTTCGTCATCGTCTCGGCGGGGTTGTTTATCTCGGGCGGGCTGTTTGCCTACTTCGTGGCATTCCGATTCGGGTTGACGTTCCTGCTCGGAATCGGCAAGGACATCGGCGTTATGCCGGTGGTGAGCCTGGTGGAGTACTTCGACCTGTTCGTGAACGTGACGCTCGGCATCGGGCTTCTGTTTGAACTGCCGGTGCTCATCTTCTTTCTCGTGCTGCTGCGCCTGGTGACGCCCGGCTTCCTGATCGCCAACTCCCGCTACGCGATCCTTCTCATCACGCTGCTGGCCGCGGTGGTCACGCCGACGCCCGATGTGGTGAACCTGACGATCTTTGCCGTCCCGATGATCCTGCTGTATTTCGTCGGTATTTTTGCAGGCTGGCTGCTGGTGCTGCAACGCGAAGGCCGGAAAGGTGCGCTACGATGGGTCGGTATTGGAACGATTCTTACAATCGTTCTGATCGTTGCCGGGCTGGTTTTGACCGCCCTGAAGCTCGGCTACCATTTCAGCGATCGATGGCCATTTCTGGTCCGGTAAGGGGCGTGCCGTGGATTTACACAAGACGATCAAGGAGCTGGTGGACGAGCGGAACCGTCTGGACGCGATGATCGACCGCCTGGAGCGGTCGCAAG